>JACRPB010000295.1 GCA_016214175.1 Rhodocyclales bacterium | reverse complement strand
GACTACGGCCAGCGCGACACGATTTTCGTCCCCTTTTTCGGCTATCCCGCCGCCACCATCACCGGCCTCTCGCGCCTGGCGCGCATGGCCGGGGCGGTGGTGCTGCCCGTCGTCACGCGCATGGACGGCAGCGGCTACGTCGTCGCCATCGGCGCGCCGTGGCAGGACTATCCGGGGACCAGCATCGACGACGACACGCGCCGCATGAACGCCTTCATCGAAGCCGAGGTCATGAAGATGCCCGACCAGTACTTCTGGCTGCACAAGCGCTTCAAGACCCGGCCCGCCGGCGAAAAAGGGGTTTATTAGGCCGTAATTCCGCCGTCGCGGCGGACGCGCTCAAGTATGATTCCCGGATGTTTGCCAATCCCGCGCCCGACGCCATCCGCGAAATCCTGCGCACGGTGAAAACCATCGCCGTGGTCGGTTTCTCGCCCAAGCCCAATCGCCCCAGCTACCACATCGCGCGTGCCTTGCAGGACTTCGGCTACCGCGTCATCCCGATCCGGCCGCAACTGACCGAAGGGCTCGGCGAAAAGGCCTATGCGCGCTTGTCCGACCTGGCCGAGCCGCCCGATCTGGTCGATGTCTTCCGCGCCGCAGACGCCGTCGACGCAATCGTCGACGACTGCATCGCCATCGGCGCCAAGCGCCTGTGGCTGCAGGAAGGCATCGTCAATGAAGCGGCGGCTGCACGCGCCCAGGCCGCCTGCATCACCGTGATCATGGATCGTTGCATCTGGCGCGACTATCGGGCATTACTGTCGTGAAAATCCAGTTCAGCAAGATGCACGGCCTCGGCAACGATTTCGTCGTGCTCGACGCCATCAACCAGGCCTTCGTGCCGAACGCGGCCCAGGTGCGCTTCCTCGCCGACCGCCACTTCGGCGTCGGCTGCGACCAGTTGCTGGTGGTCGAACGCGCGCAGCGGGCCGACGCCGACTTCCGCTACCGCATTTTCAACGCCGACGGCGGCGAGGTCGAGCAATGCGGCAACGGCGCGCGCTGCTTCGTGCGCTTCGTCCACGAGCACGGCCTGACGCGGCAGAAGGAAATCCGCGTCGAAACGAAATGCGGGATCATCGTCCCGCGCCTCGAAGCGAACGGCGAGGTCAGCGTCGACATGGGCGTGCCGCGATGGCTGCCGAACGAGATTCCCTTCGTCAGCCCCTTGGGCGAAACGAGCGATGCCGTCATCCAGCCGCTGCAAGTCGGGGCGCGCGAAGTCGCGATCAGCGTCGTCTCGATGGGAAACCCGCATGCGGTGCAAGTGGTCGAAGACATCGATACCGCGCCGGTCGGCGTCGACGGTCCGTCGATCGAGTCGCACGCGCGCTTCCCTCAGCGCGTGAACGCCGGTTTCATGCAGGTGGCCGGCCGCCACGCCATCCGGTTGCGCGTTCATGAGCGCGGCGCGGGCGAAACGCTGGCTTGCGGCACGGGCGCCTGCGCCGCCGTCGTCGCCGGCATCCGCCGCGATCTGCTCGACAGTCCGGTGCAAGTGCAGACACGCGGCGGACTGCTCACCATTGCCTGGGACGGCCCGGGCACCTCCGTGCTGATGACCGGCCCGGCGACCACCGTATTCGAAGGCGTTATCGACATTCCCGAGGACACCCCATGAGAGCAGATGACATCGCCCGCTACCTGCAAGACCATCCCGAGTTCTTCGAAAACTATTCCGAGCTCCTGATGCAGCTCACCATTCCCAGCCCGCACGACGGCCGCGCCATCTCGATCACCGAGCGGCAGATGGCCGCCCTGCGCGAAAAGGTCAAGCAGCTCGAGGCCAAGCTCGCCGAACTCATTCGCTACGGCGAAGAGAACGACAGCATCGCCGCCAAGGTGCACAAGCTCGGCGTCGCCCTGCTTGCGGCCGCCGACAACGCCGCCGTGCTGCGCGCGCTCTACGCCCATCTCGGCGGCCCCTTCGCCGTGCCCCACGTCGCGCTGCGCCTGTGGGGCGCCGCTGACGCAGGCGACGCGGTCGAGTTCGGCGCGGTCAGCGACGAAGCCCACAGCTTCGCCGCCACACTGATGCATCCCTATTGCGGGCCCGGTGCCGGACCCGACGTCATGGCCTGGTTCGGCGAAGGCGGCAGCCACGTGCGCTCGCTCGCACTGCTGGCGCTGCGCGAAGGCGCCGAAACCTTCGGCCTGATTGCGCTCGGCAGCGAAGAGCCGCAGCGCTTCTATCCCGGCATGGGCACGCTCTACCTCGAGCAGATCGGCGAAATGGCCGCTGCCGCGCTGGTGCGCACCCGCGCGTAGAGCCAATTCCGGCCGGAATCGTGCTCCACGCTGCGACAGGCGCTTCATGACGGCGCAGGCCTCGGTCGAGCAATTCCTCACCGAGCTGGCCCACCAGCGCCGCGCCAGCCCGCATACGCTGGCCGCCTACCGCCACGACCTGGAAAGCCTGCTGCGCCTCGTCGGCGCAACCGATGCGCGCGTTCTGCAAGGCTTCCAGCTCCGGCGCCAGGCCATGCAACTGCACGGCAGCGGCCTTGCGCCGCGCTCCTTGGCGCGCGTGCTCTCGGCGTGGCGCGCCTGGTACCGCTGGCTCGCCAAGCGCGGCGAGATCGCGCGCAATCCCTGCGTCGGGCTGCGCGCGCCAAAGCAGCCGAAGCGGCTGCCCAAAGCCTTGTCGGTCGCCCAGACCATGGCCCTGCTCGACGCTCCCGCCGCGAGCGCCCTGGAAAAGCGCGACATCGCCATGTTCGAGCTTTTCTACTCGTCGGGCTTGCGCCTGACCGAACTGGCCGGCCTCGACATCGACGGCGGCCTCGACCTCGACGCCGGCGAAGTCACGGTCACCGGCAAGCGCGGCAAGACGCGCATCGTGCCGGTCGGCACGCAGGGCGCGCGAGCCATCCGCGTTTGGCTCGCCGTGCGCGAAAGCCTCGCCAAGCCGGAGGAGCCGGCGCTGTTCGTCAACCACCGCGGCGGCCGGCTTGGCGCACGCTCCATCGAGCGGCGCCTCGATCGTTGGGCCCGACACCAGGGCGCCGGAGTGCACGTGCATCCACACATGCTGCGCCACTCCTTCGCCTCCCATCTCCTGCAATCCTCCGGCGACCTGCGCGCCGTGCAGGAAATGCTCGGTCACGCCAACATCGGCACGACGCAGATATACACGCATCTGGATTTTCAGCATCTCGCCAAGGTGTATGACGCCGCACATCCGCGGGCAAAGAAGAAGTGATGGAGTTGGCATGACTGCGGCGGCAGGCCATGCTATAAAGCTATCGTAGTTTCGCAACAGAAGTGTTTGGCAAACCCGGCGAAAGCCGGTGGCGCAAAGCTATAGGGGCTAAAGGATCGCAAGGTTCGATGCTCGCCAGCTACCGTATCTGCCCAGGCGGATTCGTCAACGTCACCAGCATGGCCGGCACCCGTTAATGGTTCATTAAAGGAGTGTCGTCATGAAATCAACTCTCTTGCATCAAAGGGCGCGCCTGCTTCTGGCGGTCGGCATCGCCTGCGCGACGCTGCTTTCCCCGGACGTCGCCCAATCCGCCGACGAGCGCCTGAGCAGCTTTGGCCAGGACGACAGCATCAAGCTGGCCTTGGCCGACACCCACAACTATTTCCTCGACGCAAGCGCGCTCCAAGCCCGCGTCGCGACCGAATCCATGACGGCACGCTGGCAGCAAGTCCAGCAGACGTTGCGGCCCGATCGGCTGCTCAAGGCCAGCGAGGCCTTCCAGCAGGACTTCCCCGGCAGCCAGCATGCCGAGGCCAGCAGAACGCTCCAGGACGGCGCCGGCAAGGCCCTGCGCGCCGTACGCGAGGCGAAGCTGTCCCTGGGCGCGGTCGAGGAGATCTCCGGCGATGCGGCCTACCGCACCGAGCTGACCCTGGCCCTGCGCGGCGACAAGGATGCCGCCCATCGCGTCGCCATGATGTACGACCAAGGCAGTCATGGCCTGCCGCACAATCCGCGCCGCGCCGAACAGTGGCTGCATGTCGCCGCCGAGCTCGGCAATGCCGTCGCCAGTTGGCAGGTCGCGCAGATCTACAACCGCGACGGCCAAGTCGCCGATGCCGCAAAGTACGAAACCAAGGCGATTGCCGCCGGCTACGATCTCCCGGCGCGGCT
>JACRPB010000294.1 GCA_016214175.1 Rhodocyclales bacterium | reverse complement strand
GATGCGCTCGTCGCCGGTGAGCAGTTCATGATTGACGCCGACGACGACGGTGCGATCGACGTCGGCGGCGGCATGCCCCGGATGCGAGAGCAGCAGGCGCGGGCAACCGGCAGCGAGGAAGCGTTCGAGTTCGCGGCGCTGGGCGTAGCGGCCCGAGCACTCGACCACGATGTCGATGCCGAGGCCCGCCCAGTCGACGGCTTCGGGCGCGGCGGCGTGGCTGACGGGAATGGTGGCGCCGTCGATGCACAGGGACTTGCCCACGGTTTCGACGCGGCCGGGAAAGCGGCCGTGGGTGGAGTCGAAGCGCGTCAGGTAGGCGATGCTGTCGAGGTCGGCCGGTTCGTTGATGGCGGCGATCTCGATGTCGCGGCGCAGGGGGGATTCGTGCAGGGCGCGCAGCAGGCAGCGCCCGATGCGTCCGTAGCCGTTGATTGCGAGACGTAGTGCCATGGAATTCCGATCAAGACGACAGAGTGCCCGCAGCGCGCGCCGCGGGCGGTGGACGATAACATCGAACGACGCGCCGGCAGCGCCGGCGGCGGCGGCGGTTCCCGCCGCGGCGCGGCTGGCGTAGGATAGCCGCAGCGATTCACGGAGTGCTTCGATGTGCCAATTGCTGGGCATGAACTGCAACGTTCCCACCGACATCTGTTTTTCCTTCGCCGGCTTTCAGGCGCGCGGCGGGGGCACCGACGTGCATCGCGACGGTTGGGGCATCGCCTTTTTCGAGGGCCGCGGCGTGCGCGTCTTTCTCGATCCGCAGCCGTCCTGCGCGTCGCCGGTGGCCGAACTGGTGCGCCAGTATCCGATCCATTCGCTCAACGTCATCGCCCATATCCGCAAGGCGACGCAGGGGCCGGTCGGACTGGAGAACACCCATCCCTTCATGCGCGAACTGTGGGGGCGCTACTGGATCTTCGCCCACAACGGCAACCTCATCGACTACGCGCCGGCGCTCGACGGCAGCTTCCGGCCGGTGGGGCAGACCGACAGCGAGCGCGCGTTCTGCCATCTGCTGCAAACGCTGCGCCAGGAATTCGGCGATGCGCCGCCGCAACGCGCCGTGCTGCTGGCGGCGCTGGAGAAATTCACCGCGCAGTTGCGGCCGCACGGGCCCTTCAACTTCATGCTCTCGAACGGCGATTGCCTGTTCGCCCACCGCTCGACCCATCTCCATTACATCCTGCGCCAGGCGCCGTTCGCGACGGCCCATCTCAAGGATCAGGACGTGACGGTGGATTTCAGCGCGGTGACGCGGCCTGACGACCGCGTCGCCGTCATCGCCACGCTGCCGCTGACCGACAACGAGGACTGGCTGCCGCTGCCGCAGGACCGGGTGGCGATGTTCGTCGACGGTACGCTAGTCGCCGCTCGTGCCCGCTAGCAGATTCTGCGCATCGACGCCGGGCGCGACCATGGCGACGAACTGGCGCGCGTAGTCGCGCAGGTACACGCCGCGATGCACGGCCAGGCGCGTGGTGTTGCCCGGAAACAAGTGCTCGGCCGGCAGGAGCGCGAGCGTCGTGTCCTTGGCCGGGTTGAAGGCCATCGGCGCGATGATGCCGATGCCGAGCCCCACCTCGACATAGGTCTTGATCACATCGGCGTCGATGGCGGAGAGCACGATATCGACGCTCTGGCCGGCGGCGGCGAAGGCCTGGTCGATGTGCGAGCGGCCGGTGAAGCCCTCGTGGTAGGTGACGATCGGGTGGGCGGCGATCGCCTCCAGCGTCAGCGCCGGCAGCTTCGTCAGCGGATGATGCTGCGGCACGATGACGGCGTGGTGCCAGTCGTAGCAGGGGAAGCTGACCAGTTCGGCGACGCCTTCGATGGCCTCGGTGGCGATGCCGATGTCGGCTTCGCCGGCCACCAGCATTTCGACGATTTCGCGCGGGCTGCACTGGTGCAGCGCCAGATGCACTTGCGGATAGCGCGCCTTGAACTGCTTGATGACCTCGGGCAGCGCATAGCGCGCTTGCGTGTGCGTGGTGGCGACGGTGAGGCTGCCCTGTTCGCGGCTGGCGAACTGGTCGGCGATGTTGCGCAGGTTCTGGGCGTCGCGCAGGATGCGCTCGACGGTTTCCAGCAGTTCCTTGCCGGGCTCGGTGAGGCCGAGCAGGCGCTTGCCGCGGCGCACGAAGAGTTCGACGCCGAGTTCGTCTTCGAGGTCCTTGATGTTCTTGCTGACGCCGGGCTGCGAGGTGTAGAGCGCGTTGGCGACTTCGGTGAGGTTGAAGCCGCGGCGCGCGGTCTCGCGCACGATCTTGAGCTGCTGAAAGTTCATGCCGACCTCCGTTCCGGCGCGGCGGCCCACAGCACCTGGCCGCGATGGCGGATCTTGGCCTGGATCAACCAGGCCGGCCCGTGGTCGTGGAGATCGAGAAAGTCGGCGACGAAGGACGTCGCCGGTCGTTCGACGACTTCCTGCGGCGTGCCCACTTGTTCGACGCGACCGCGGTTGACGAGCACGACGCGGTCGGCGACTTCGAGCGCTTCCTCCTGGTCGTGGGTGACGAAAATGCTGGTGATGTGCAGTTCGTCGTGCAGGCGCCGCAGCCAGCGCCGCAGGTCCTTGCGCACCTTGGCGTCGAGCGCGCCGAAGGGCTCGTCGAGCAGCAGCACCTTGTGCTCGACCGCCAGCGCGCGCGCCAGGGCGATGCGCTGGCGCTGGCCGCCGGAGAGCTGGGCCGGATAGCGGTTGGCGAGCCAGTCGAGCTGGACCAGGTCGAGGAGTTCGCCGACCTTGCGCGTTATCTCGGCCTCCGCCGGGCGCGTGGCGCGCGGCCGCACGCGCAGGCCGAAGGCGATGTTCTCGAACACGGTCATGTGGCGGAACAGCGCATAGTGCTGGAAGACGAAGCCGACCTCGCGCTCGCGCACGTGGCGTTCCGACGCATCCTCGCCGTGGAACAGCACCTGGCCGCTATCGGCTTTTTCCAGGCCGGCGATGATGCGCAACAGCGTCGTCTTGCCGCAGCCGGAAGGCCCGAGCAGGGCGACGAGTTCGCCGGAGGGGAAATCGAGATTGACGTCGTCCAGCGCCTGGAAGTTGCCGAACTGCTTCTTGATGTTGCGGACTTCGATGCTCATGCCGATGACTCCTGTTTGGCCGCTTGGCGCTCGTGGCCGTAGTGCCACTCGACGAAGGTCTTGGCCGCCAGCGTGACCAGCGCCAGCAGCGCGAGGATAGAGGCGACGGCGAAGGCGGCGGCGAAGGCGTATTCGTTGTAGAGAATTTCGACGTGCAGCGGCAGGGTGTTGGTCATGCCGCGAATATGGCCGGAGACGACCGAGACGGCGCCGAACTCGCCCATGGCGCGCGCGTTGCAGAGGATGACGCCGTAGAGCAGGCCCCATTTCACGTTGGGCAGGGTGACGCGCCACAGCGTCTGCCAGCCCGAGGCGCCGAGAACGATGGCGGCCTCTTCCTCGTCGCTGCCCTGCGCCTGCATCAGCGGAATCAGTTCGCGGGCGACGAAGGGGAAGGTGACGAAGATCGTCGCCAGCACGATGCCGGGCACAGCGAAGACGATCTTGACGTCATGCGCTTGCAGCCAGGGACCGCACCAGCCCTGGGCGCCGAAGATCAGCACGTAGATCAGACCCGCGATCACCGGCGAGCCGGCGCAGGGCAGATCGATCAGGGTGATCAGCAGGCTCTTGCCGCGGAACTCGAACTTGGCGATGGCCCAGGCGGCGGCAACGCCGAAGACGAGATTGGCCGGCACGGCGATGCCGGCCGCGATCAGCGTCAGCTTGATGGCGGAGAGCGCGTCGGGCTCGATCAGCGCGTTGAGGTAGACGTCGACGCCTTTCTTCAGGGCTTCGTAGAACACCGTGGCAAGCGGGACGAACAGGAACAGCGTGAGGAAGGCCAGGGCCAGGCCGATCAGAGTGCGGCGCACCCACGCCGGCTCCGTCGTCGCGGCGCTGCGCACGGCGATGCCGACGGACGGCACGTGCAGGGAGACGGTGGCGGCCATCAGTTGTCCTCCGCGTTGCGGCGTCCGGCCCACCATTGCAGGACGTTGATGGCCAGCAGCAGGACGAAGGCGATGATCAGCATCACCACGGCGATGGCGGTGGCGCCGGCGTAGTCGTACTGTTCGAGCTTGGTGATGATCAAGAGCGGCGCGATTTCGGACACCATGGGCATGTTGCCGGCGATGAACACCACCGAGCCGTACTCGCCGACGGCGCGCGCGAAGGCGAGCGCGAAGCCGGTGAGCAGGGCCGGGGCGACGGCCGGCAGGACGACGCGGCCGAAGGTCTGGAGGCGGTTGGCGCCGAGGCAGGCGGCCGCCTCTTCCAGCTCGGCTTCGAGGTCTTCGAGTACCGGCTGCACGGTGCGCACGACGAAGGGCAGGCCGATGAAAGTCAGCGCCACGGTAATGCCGATGGGCGTGAAGGCGACCTTGATGCCTTGCGGTTCGAGCAGGCTGCCGATGAGGCCGTTGCCGGCGTACAGCGCGGTGAGCGCGATGCCGGCGACGGCGGTGGGCAGGGCGAAGGGCAGATCGACGAAGGCATCGATCAGCTTCTTGCCGCAGAACTCGTAGCGCGCCAGCACCCAGGCGACGAGCAGGCCGAACACGGCGTTCAACGTGGCGGCGACGAGCGAAGCGCCGAAGGTGAGGCGTAGCGAGGCGACTACGCGCGGCGCGGTGACGATTTGCCAGAAGGACTCCCAGCCCAGGGTCGCGGCCTTGACGAAGGTGGCCGAGAGCGGGATGAGCACGATCAGGCTCAGATAGAGCAGCGTGTAGCCGAGCGCGAGACCGAAGCCGGGGAGCACGCTGTGACGGGATAACAGAAGAGTGCGAGTGCTGGACATGGGGTTCTCAGGCGGCGATGCGGTTTTGCGGCGCGGCGTGCGGGGCGCGGCGCACGTCGGCGCGAGCGCGCGTGATCATGTCATTTCGCCTGGTAGATCTGGTCGAAGACGCCACCGTCCTCGAAATGGGCCTTCTGCGCCTTCTGCCAGCCGCCGAAGACTTCGTCGATGGTGAATAGCTTGGCGCCGGCGAACTGCTTGGCATACTTGGCGCCGATCGCCTTGTCGATCGGGCGGTAGTAGTGGCGCGCGGCGATCTCCTGGCCTTCGGGCGTGTAGAGATACTGGAGATAGGCTTCGGCCAGCTTGCGCGTGCCGCGCTTGTCGACGACCTTATCGACGACGCTCACCGGCGGCTCGGCGAGGATGGACAGCGGCGGCGTGACGATCTCGAACTTGTCGGGCCCGAGCTCCTTGACCGCCAGATAGGCTTCGTTCTCCCAGGCCAGCAGCACGTCGCCGAGGCCGCGCTCGACGAAGGTGGTGGTGGAACCGCGGGCGCCGGAATCGAGCACCGGCACGTTGGCGAAGAGCTTGGCGACGAAGTCCTTGGCCTTGGCGTCGCTGCCGCCCGGCTGCCTGAGGGCGTAGCCCCAGGCGGCGAGGTAGTTCCAGCGCGCGCCGCCGGAGGTCTTCGGGTTCGGCGTGATGACGGCGACGCCGGGCTTCACCAGGTCGGCCCAATCCTTGATGCCCTTCGGGTTGCCCTTGCGCACGAGAAAGACGATGGTCGAGGTGTAGGGCGAGGCGTTGTGCGGCAGGCGCTTCTGCCAATCGGCGGGCAGCAGCTTGGCCTTGCTGGCGATGGCGTCGATGTCGTAGGCCAGGGCCAGGGTCACGACGTCGGCTTCGAGGCCGTCGATGACGGCACGGGCCTGTTTGCCGGCCCCGCCGTGCGACTGCTTGATGGTCACGGTTTCGCCGGTCTTGGCCTTCCAGTGTTTGGCGAAGGCGGCATTGAAGTCCTGGTACAGCTCCCGCGTCGGGTCGTAGGAGACGTTGAGCAGGGTGCTGTCGGCGGCGGCGCTGCCGGCGGCAAGCAGGCTGGCGGCCGCCAGCAGGGTCGACAAAATGCGAGACATGGAACACTCCCTTTCGGCAATAACGATGTGGAGCCGAGTTTAGGGAGGGCGCCTTATCAAGGGAACGAATTAAATGTCACATCCTTATTCTCATAGCAGATAAGGAGCCTGGGCAGTTGGCTGCACGAGCGTGAATGCTGGGCACCAATGCAAAAAGCCGGGTCGCCCCGGCTTTTGCTACCGCATGCCTGAGAGCCGCTTACTCGACTGTCGGCGCCTCGGCGGCGGCATCGGCTTCCGGGCGGTCCAGCAGTTCGACATAGGCCATCGGCGCATTGTCGCCGACGCGGAAACCCATCTTGAGAATGCGCAAGTAGCCGCCGGGACGCTTGGCAAAGCGCGGGCCGAGCACTTCGAACAGCTTGCCGACGATCTCGCGGTCGCGCAGGCGGTCGAAGGCGAGGCGACGGTTGGCCAGGCTCGGGGTCTTGCCGAGGGTGATCATGGGCTCGACGACGCGGCGCAGTTCCTTGGCCTTCGGCAGCGTGGTCTTGATGGCCTCGTGACGCAGCAGGGACACGGTCATGTTGCGCAGCATCGCCAGGCGGTGCGACGAGGTGCGATTGAGCTTACGGAGTCCGTTACGATGACGCATTTTCTATTCCTTTTTCTGCGGCCGCCGCGCAATGCAAGCGGCCGGTTAATTTTTATTTTGTGGGTTGAAACAAATCAGCCGAGCTTCTCGAGACCAGCGGGCGGCCAGTTCTCGAGCTTCATGCCCAGGGTCAGGCCGCGCGAGGCAAGAACTTCCTTGATCTCGTTGAGCGACTTGCGGCCCAGGTTCGGGGTCTTCAGCAGTTCGGTCTCGGTGCGCTGGATCAGATCGCCGATGTAGTAGATGTTCTCGGCCTTGAGGCAGTTGGCCGAACGCACCGTCAATTCGAGATCGTCCACCGGACGCAGCAGGATCGGATCGACCGAGGCCACCTTCGGCGCTTCGACCGACAGCGGCGTGCCTTCGAGATCGGCGAACACGGAGAGCTGGTCCATCAGGATGCGCGCAGCGTAGCGGATCGACTCTTCCGGATCGATAGCGCCATTGGTCTCGATGTCGACGATCAGCTTGTCGAGGTCGGTACGCTGTTCGACGCGGGCGGATTCGACGGCGTAGCTGACGCGGCGCACCGGGCTGAAGGAGGCATCCATCAGGATGCGGCCGATGGCCTTGTTTTCCTTGTCGGTGGCACGCACGTTGGCCGGCTCGTAGCCGCGGCCCACTTCGACCTTGATCTGCATCTCGATCTTGCCGCCGGGCGCCAGATGGGCGATGACGTGATCGGGATTGATGATCTCGACGTCGTGCGACGCTTCGATATCGGCGGCGGTGACGACGCCCTCGCCCTTCTTCGACAGGTTGAGCACGGCCTCGGAACGGCTGTGCAGCTTGAGCACGACGCCCTTGAGGTTGAGCAGGATGTCGACGACGTCTTCACGCACGCCGTCCAGCGTCGAGTACTCGTGCAGTACGCCCTCGATCGAAACTTCGGTCGGGGCGGCGCCCGGCATGGACGACAGCAGGATGCGGCGCAGGGCGTTGCCCAGCGTATGTCCGTAGCCGCGCTCGAACGGTTCCATGACCACACGGGCATGCACGGGGGAGAGCGTCTGCACGTCGATGATGCGCGGTTTCAGAAGTGCGTTGCTTTGCATCGGCATTCCTCGAATAAAAGCGTCGCGGCGCGCCGGCTGGCGCACCGCAAAAATTGATTAACGCGAATACAGTTCGACCACGAGGCCTTCGTTGATCGAAGGCGGCAGGTCTTCGCGCGACGGCAGGGCCTTGAACACGCCGCGGCCTTCCTTCGCATTCACTTCGAGCCACTCGGGGAAGCCGCGCGACTCGGCCGCTTCCAGCGCGCCCTTGGAGCGCAGGTGGCCGCGCGCCGCTTCGGTGAGCTGGATCGTGTCGCCGGGGCGCACGCTGTAGGACGGGATGTTCACGCGCTTGCCATTCACCAGCACGCCGTTGTGGCGCACGATCTGGCGCGACTCGGCACGCGAGGCACCGAAGCCCATGCGATAGACGACGGCGTCGAGGCGCGATTCGAGCAACTGCAGCAGGTTCTCGCCGGTCTGGCCTTTCTTGCGTTCGGCTTCGGCGAAGGTCTTGCGGAACTGGCGCTCAAGAATGCCGTAGATGCGGCGGATCTTCTGCTTTTCGCGCAGTTGCTGACCGTAGCCGGAGAGGCGCTGACCCGACTTCTGACCGTGCTGGCCGGGCGCGTAGGCGCGGCGTTCGACGGAACACTTGTCGGTAAAGCACTTCTCGCCCTTGAGGAAGAGTTTCTCTCCCTCGCGGCGGCACTGGCGGCACTTGGGGTCTAGATTGCGGGCCACTATTCTTGCTCCTTAACTTAGATGCGGCGGCGCTTGGGCGGCCGGCAACCGTTGTGCGGGATCGGCGTGATGTCCGTGATGCTGGAGATCTTCATGCCGAGGGCATTGAGGGCGCGGACCGCGGATTCGCGGCCGGGGCCGGGGCCCTTGATGCGCACTTCGAGGTTCTTGACGCCGCATTCCTGGGCCGCCTTGCCGGCGGCTTCGGCCGCGACCTGGGCGGCGAACGGCGTGGACTTGCGCGAGCCCTTGAAGCCGGCGCCGCCCGACGTCGCCCACGACAGGGCGTTGCCCTGGCGGTCGGTGATGGTGATGATGGTGTTGTTGAAGGACGCATGCACGTGGGCGATGCCCTCGGCAACGTTCTTCTTGACCTTCTTGCGGACTTTGGTAGCGGGTTTGGCCATGTCGGTTCCTAATTATTTCTTTGCGCCGGCGATCGCCTTGCGCGGGCCCTTGCGGGTGCGGGCATTGGTGCGGGTGCGCTGGCCGCGCACCGGCAGACCGCGCCGATGACGGACGCCGCGATAGCAGCTCAAGTCCATCAGCCGCTTGATGCTCATCGTCACTTCGCGGCGCAGATCGCCCTCAACGGTGAACTTGGCGACCTCTTCGCGCAGCCGATCCATGTCGGCGTCGTTGAGATCTTTCATTTTGACGGAACGCTTGATACCGGCGGCGTCGCAGATCTTCTGCGCGCGGGTGCGGCCGATGCCATAGATCGCGGTCAACGCGATCTCAGCGTGCTGGTGATTCGGGATGTTTACGCCTGCGATACGGGCCATAGGCTTACCTGTATGTCGCTGTTATTGAGCCGAAAAACGGGGAACCGATAATTGTATCCGAAACGAACTGTCGGATCAACCTTGACGCTGCTTGTGGCGCGGGTCGGTGCAGATGACCCTCACCACGCGCTTGCGGCGGATGATTTTGCAGTTGCGGCAGATACACTTGACCGAAGCGAGTACTTTCATTTTTGCTCTCCGGAAAAAACCTTACTTTGCACGGAAGACGATACGGCCTTTGGTCAGATCGTAGGGCGTCAGTTGCACGGTCACTTTGTCGCCGGGCAGGATGCGGATGTAATGCATGCGCATCTTGCCGGAAATGTGGCCGAGCACGATGTGCCCATTTTCCAACTTGACCCTAAAGGTTGCGTTGGGGAGGTTTTCCACGACCTCCCCTAGCATCTCGATAACGTCTTCCTTCGACATAAATCCCAATCAACGCATCGGGAAACCGGCACCCTTGAAGTTAGCTTTCTTCAAGAGGCTCTCATATTGGTGCGACATCACATACGCCTGGACTTGCGCCATGAAGTCCATCGTGACGACAACGATAATCAGCAGGCTGGTACCACCGAAGTAGAACGGCACGTTCCACTTCAGGATCATGAATTCGGGCAACAGGCAGACCAGGGTCACGTAGATGGCGCCCGCCAGCGTCAGGCGCATCAGAATCTTGTCGATGTAGCGCGAGGTCTGCTCGCCCGGGCGAATGCCGGGAACGAAGGCACCGCTCTTTTTCAGGTTGTCCGCCGTCTCCTTCGAGTTGAAGACCAGGGCAGTGTAGAAAAAGCAGAAGAAGACAATGGCCGACGCGTAGAGCAGAACGTAGATCGGCTGGCCGGGAGAGAGCGTACCGGCGATGTCCTTGAGCCAGGACATGCCCTCGCCCGAGCCGAACCAGCCGGCCACAGTGGCGGGGAAGAGGATGATCGAAGACGCAAAGATCGGCGGAATGACGCCCGACATGTTGAGCTTCAACGGCAAATGGGAGCTCTGGCCGCCGTAGATCTTGTTGCCGACCTGGCGCTTGGCGTAGTTGACCAGGATCTTGCGCTGACCGCGCTCGACGAAGACGACGAAGCCCGTCACGAGCACCACCAGGGCGCAGATGAAGAGTGCAGTGATCGGATGCATGGCGCCGGTACGCACCAGTTCGAAGAGGCCGCCCAGGGCGTTCGGCAGCCCCGCCGCAATGCCGGCGAAAATGATGATCGAGATGCCGTTACCGAGACCGCGCTCGGTGATCTGTTCGCCGAGCCACATCAGGAACATGGTGCCGGTGACCAAGGTCGTCACCGTCGTCAAGCGGAACAACATGCCGGGGTCGAGCACGAGACCGGCCTGCGATTCAAGCGCGATGGCGATGCCCAAGCCTTGGAACAGCGCGAGGCCGACCGTGCCGTAGCGCGTGTATTGCGTGATCTTGCGGCGCCCGGCTTCGCCTTCCTTCTTGAGCTGTTCGAGCGTCGGCACGGCGATCGTCATCAACTGCATGATGATCGACGAGGAGATGTAGGGCATGATGCCCAGCGCGAAAATCGTGAAGCGCGAGAGCGCTCCGCCGGAGAACAAGTTAAAGATGCCGAGGATGCCGCCCTGCTGACCCTGGAACAGTTCCGCCAGCTTGATCGGATCGATGCCCGGCACGGGGATGTGGGCGCCGATGCGATAGACGACGAGCGCACCCAGCAAGAACCAGAGCCGGCGCCAGAGGTCGCCGAACTTGCCGGTCTTGCCGAGGGCTTGCGCCTGTTCCATCGTGGTGGCCACGTCCGCTCCGCGATCCTGATTAGGCTGCAGCCGCGACCGCGGCGATTTCGGCAACCGAGCCGCCCGCCGCCTCGATGGCCGCCTTGGCGCCCTTGGTGGCACCGACGCCCTTCAGGGCGACTTTCTTGGTCAGCTTGCCGGAAAGAATCACTTTGGCCGACAGCGCGTCGCCAGGAACAACGCCGGCTTGTTTCAGCGTCAGCAGGTCGACATCGCCGACCGGCAGCTTTTCCAGATCGGACAGACGTACTTCGACGTTGCGAGCGGCCGTCAGGGAGATAAAGCCGCGCTTCGGCAGGCGGCGTTGCAGCGGCATCTGGCCGCCTTCGAAACCGACCTTATGGAAACCGCCGGCGCGGGACTTCTGGCCTTTGTGGCCGCGACCGGCCGTCTTGCCGAGACCGCTGCCGATGCCGCGCCCGACGCGCTTCTTGGCGTGCTTGGAGCCGGCGCCGGGTTTCAGGTTATTCAGTTCCATGTTCTCAGCCCTCGGTCTTCACGAGATAGGCGACTTTGTGGATCATGCCGCGCACAGCCGGCGTGTCCTCCAGTACGGCGCTGCTATTGAGCTTGCGCAGACCCAAGCCGCGCACGGTGGCACGGTGATCCTGCTTGGTGCCGATGACGCTCTTCACCAGCGTCACCTTGATCTTCTTGTCGGCCATCGCTTACTCCAGGATTTCCTGCACGCTCTTGCCGCGCTTGGCGGCAATCTCGGCCGGCGTGCTGATCGCCTGCAGGCCGTTAAGGGTGGCGCGCACCAGGTTGTAGGGGTTGGTCGAGCCGATGCACTTGGCCACGACGTCGGTGATGCCAACCACTTCGAAGACGGCGCGCATCGGGCCGCCGGCGATAACGCCGGTGCCGTGCGGCGCAGGCGACATCAGCACCTTGGTGGCACCATGGCGACCCGTCACGGAATGATGCAGCGTACCGTCCTTGAGGCTGACCTTGGAGAGCTTGCGGCGGGCTTCCTCCATCGCCTTCTGCACGGCGACCGGCACTTCGCGCGCCTTGCCCTTGCCCATGCCGACAGCACCGTCGCCGTCGCCGACCACGGTCAGGGCGGCGAAGCCGAGGATACGACCGCCCTTGACGACCTTGGTGACGCGATTGATGGAGACCATCTTCTCGCGCATGCCGTCATCGCGCTCTTCGGTCTGCTGTTGTTGCTTCCTGCCTTGCGGTTTGGCCATGTCGACTCTCGCTTAGAACTTGAGGCCGCCTTCGCGGGCCGCCTCGGCCAGCGCCTTGACGCGGCCGTGATACCTGAAACCGGAACGGTCAAAAGCCACGTCCTCGATGCCTTTCGCCTTGGCGCGTTCGGCGATCAACTTGCCGACCACCTTGGCCGCCTCGACGTTGCCGCCATTGGCAAGCTGCTTGGACAGCTCCGCCTCGGCGGTCGAAGCGGCGGCGAGCACCTGGGTGCCGCAACCGGAGAAAATCTGCGCATAGATGTGGCAGTTGGTGCGATGCACCGCCAACCGCGCCATCTTGAGCTCCGCAATCTTGGCGCGGGTTTTGCGCGCACGGCGTACACGAGCTTGTTTCTTGTCCATGTTCTTGCGCCCTTACTTCTTCTTGGTTTCCTTGATGACCACCACCTCGTCAACGTAGCGCACACCCTTGCCCTTGTAGGGCTCCGGCGAACGATAAGCGCGGACTTCGGCGGCCACCTGGCCTACCTGTTGTTTGTCGATGCCCTTGATGATGATTTCGGTCGGCGTCGGGGTTTCCACCTTGACGCCGGCGGGCATGTCATGCACCACCGGGTGCGAAAAGCCGAGCGACAGATTCAGCTTGGCGCCCTGAGCCTGCGCCTTGTAGCCGACGCCCACCAGGGACAGCTTCTTCTCGAAGCCCTTGGTGACGCCGGTCACCATGTTGTTCACCAGCGCCCGCATGGTGCCGGACATGGCGCCCGCATCGGGAACGCCGGCGACGGCGCGGCACTGCAACGCTTCGCCTTCCTTCTCGACGGTGACGCCGGCCAGCAGCGCTTGCTTGAGCGTGCCGAGCGGACCCTTGACGCTGATTTCGGCGCCGCCGAGCGTGACTTCGACGCCCTTGGGCAATGCGACCGGATATTTTGCAACTCGCGACATATCCCCTCCTTAGGCCACGATGCAGAGGACTTCGCCGCCAACGTTGCTGGCGCGCGCACTGCGATCGGTCATGACGCCCTTCGGCGTAGACACGATGGCGACCCCAAGGCCGTTCATTACGCGCGGCAGATCGTCGGTACCTTTGTAAACGCGCAGACCGGGCTTCGAAACGCGTTCGATGCGCTCGATCACCGGGCGGCCGGCGTAATACTTGAGGGCGATGTCCAGTTGTGCCTTGCCGTCGTTTTCGCGCACGGCGAAATCGTCGATGTAGCCCTCGGACTTGAGGACCTTGGCGATGGAAACTTTCAGCTTGGACGACGGCATGCTGACGGCAACTTTCTCTGCCATCTGCGCATTGCGGATGCGCGTCAACATGTCGGCGATCGGATCGGTCATGCTCATAGTCGATCTCCTTACCAGCTGGCCTTGGTCATGCCCGGCACTTCGCCGCGCATGGCAACTTCGCGCAGCTTGTTGCGGCCAAGACCGAACTTGCGGAAAACGCCGCGCGGACGGCCGGTCAGAGCGCAGCGGTTACGCTGGCGCGACGGGCTGGCATTGCGCGGCAGCTGCTGGTACTTGAGGCGCGCTTCCATGCGCTCTTCGTCCGACAGCTTGACGTTGTTGAATATGGCGACAAGCTCGGCACGCTTGGCGGCGTACTTCGCCACCGTTTTGGCGCGCTTCTTTTCGCGGTTGATCAAAGCAACTTTTGCCATGGTTCCCTCAGCTCTTGAAGGGGAATTTGAAAGCGGCAAGCAGGGCCTTCGCTTCTGCGTCGGTCTTCGCCGTGGTGGTAATGCTGATGTTCATCCCGCGCAGGGCATCGATCTTGTCGTATTCGATCTCGGGGAAAATGATCTGTTCCTTGACGCCGATGTTGTAGTTGCCGCGGCCGTCGAAACCCTTGCCGCCGACGCCGCGGAAGTCGCGGATACGCGGCATGGCGATGGTGACGAAGCGATCGAGAAACTCGTACATGCGGGTACCGCGCAGCGTCACCATGCAGCCGATCGGATAGCCTTCGCGAATCTTGAACTGGGCGATGGCCTTCTTCGCCTTGGTCGCGACCGGCTTCTGGCCGGCGATCTTGGTCATGTCGCCGAGGGCGTTTTCCAAAATCTTCTTGTCGCCGACGGCTTCACCGACGCCCATGTTCAGCGTGATCTTCGTGATGCGCGGAACTTCCATCACCGACTTGTAGCCGAACTTTTCCCGCAGCCCCGGGGCCACGGTCTCTTTGTAGTATTCCTGCAAGCGCGCCATGATTGGTCCTTACGCGTCAACCACTTCGCCGTTCGACTTGAACACCCGCACCTTGCGACCATCGTCGAGCGACTTGAAGCCGACGCGGTCCGCCTTCTGGGAAGCGGGGTTGAACAGCGCAATATTGGAAATATGGATCGACATCTCTTTTTCGATGACGCCGCCCGGTTGACCCTTCATCGGATTGGGCTTGGTGTGCTTCTTGACGCGATTGATGCCCTCGACGAGCAGACGATCGGCATCAAGGCAATTCAGCACGACGCCGCGCTTGCCCTTGTCCTTGCCGGTGGTGACGACTACGTCGTCACCCTTGCGAATCTTGTTCATTGTTGATT
>JACRPB010000009.1 GCA_016214175.1 Rhodocyclales bacterium | reverse complement strand
TTGGTGATCAGCACCTGGTCGGCGGCGCGCACCATGACCGGATACTTGGCCGCCTTGTCGTCGCCTTCGGTTACCGAGAGCAGCAGCACGTTGCGATGCTGGCCGATGTCGAAGTTGGCCGGGCAGACGAGATTGCCGACGTTCTCGATGAACAGGATGTCGATGCCGCTCAAATCAATCTCGTGCAAGGCGTCGTGCACCATGTGGGCGTCGAGGTGACAGGCCATGCCGGTCGTAATCTGCACCGCCTGCACGCCGTGGCGGCGGATGCGCTCGGCGTCGTTCTCGGTCTCCAGGTCGCCCTCGATGACGGCGACGCGCAAGCCGCGCGGCAGCGCCGCGATGGTCGCTTCCAGCAGCGCGGTCTTGCCGCTGCCCGGCGAGGACATCAGGTTGACGGCGAAGACGCCCAGTCGGTCGAGGTGTTCGCGAATGTGGGCGGCCTGGCGATCGTTCTCGAGCAGCAGGTTTTCCAGCACCTCGATGGTCTGCCGTTGGCCGACTTCGATCAGGTGCCGGTTATGGTCCGTCACCGTACAGCCGCAGTTCTCGCACATGATCCACTCCTTGTTGCGTTACGCCCCTGCACACGCAGGGGTGCGAAGCTATCCGCCCAACTGCCACATCGGCTGACCGAGCGAGCGCAAGGCGACCGGCAGGTCGAAGCGATGGGCGGCCGGCTTGTCGGCGACGGCGGCGACGATGGCCGCGGCGAGCCGCGCGTCGTCGTCGCTCGCGCGCAGGACGGCGCGCAGGTCGATGCCCTCGTCGCGCGCCAGGCACAGCACCAGCGCGCCGGTGCAGGTCAGGCGCACGCGATTGCAGTCGGCGCAGAAACTGTGGCTCAGCGGCATTATGAAACCGAGGCGGCGGCCGGTTTCCGCCACCGTCACGTAGCGGCTGGGGCCGGCACTGCGCGCCGGCGACGGAATCAGGGTCCAGCGTTCTTCCAGGCGCGCACGCACGCGGTCCAGCGACAACGCGCCATCGGCGCCGCTGCGGTCGCGGGCGCCCAGCGGCATCACTTCGATCAAGGCCATGTCGCAGCCATGCTCGCCGCACCACGCCAGCATGGCGTCGTATTCCATGTCGTTGACGCCGGCCAGCGCCACGGTGTTGATGCGCACCGCCAGTCCGGCAGCCTGCGCCGCGGCGATGCCCGCCAGCACCTGGCCGAGGCCGGGGTGGCGCGTGATGCGCGTGAAGTTGGCAGCGTCGAGGGTGTCGAGCGAGACGTTGACCCGGCGCACGCCGGCTGCCGCCAGGTCCGCCGCATGGCGCGCCAGCAGCATGCCGTTGGTCGTCAACGTCAGTTCGTCGAGGCCGCCGCCGTTCAAGGCGGTACCGAGACGCGCGGCGAGGCCCACGATGCCGGGACGCGCCAAGGGTTCACCGCCGGTCAGGCGCAGCTTGGTGACGCCGAGGCGAATGAAAACGCGGCACAGCCGCTCCATCTCCTCCAGGCTGAGCACGTCCGCGCGCGGCAGAAACGTCACGTTCTCGCGCATGCAGTAGAAGCAGCGCAGATTGCAGCGATCGGTGACGGAAACCCTCAGATAGCGGATGTCGCGCCCGTAGCGGTCCCGCAACGGGGAGGCGTTCGCACTGGCGGCTCCATCGAAATAAACGGTTTGATCCATGATTCCACCCCGGCAGCCGGGATCGCCGACGGGCGATGTCCCTTGGCGTAGCGGCCCCAGTATCGAAGCGGCGCCGTCGACGCGCAACGCAAACCGGGCAAAGGCCCGAGTGGGTGTGTCATTTCGTGACAGCGCGCCGCAACGAGCGCGCTTCCCGGCGCCGTTTCATGCGCTGCCGGCCGGGGGCGGCGACGCCCCGCTGCCTTCGAAGTTCTCGATATACAGCTCCTGGCCGCGGGTCACCTCGACGCGCGTCCCGCCGCAAGTTGGGCACTCGAAACGGAATCGGGGCACGTCGAACTCGCTGCCGCAGTCCTTGCAACGGCCGCGCACGCCGACTTCGTCGACGACGAGTTCGGCGCCGTCGGCCAGCGTTCCCTCGGCAAACATCTCGAAACAGGATTTCAACTGCTGCGGCTCGACCGCCCGCAGGCGCCCGACTTTCACCGTCACGCGCGACACGCGCTCGATCCGATGCGCGGCGGCCTGCCGCGTCAGTATGCGCATGAGTCCCTGGACGATGGCGGTTTCGTGCATGGCGGCGTTCTCCGGCTCAAGCGTTCTTGAAGCCGAGCAGGAAGCGGTGCGGTCCCGGCACGCCCGGCGGCACCAGTGCCACGCGGTCGCCGGGGCGGATCGTGGCATGGGCGACCGCCACGGCCTTGCGGTTCACGAACAACACCTCGACCCGCGCCGCGGGAATCTCCAGCATGTCCAGCAAGGCCGGCCCCGGCATCGCCTCGGCCGTCAGCGGCAGGAAATGCGGGTTGCCCCAGCCGCGCTCGCGAAACAGATCGGCCAGCCCCATGAAGGCATGGAGTTCGATGGGGGCGGCGGTTGGCCTTGCGTCCATGATCGGTTCTCCGTAAGCGCTTGCGTAAAGCGCAGGTTGCCATTATCGGCACCCGCGCCGGGCTGGGGCGACGTATCCGACGACATATCCCCGGTGGCTGTCACGAAATGACACAGCGCAAATCGATTTGCCGGAGTTTCGCTTCCGGCGCCGCCATGAAGCTCCAATACTGCCGTCACGACGCCAGCGGGGCCAGGGCCCGGCGAGGTCAAACAGATCGAATCAACCAGCTATCAAGGAGTCCATCATGGCCTACAAAATTGTTCCCGATCTCTGCAACGGCTGCGGCGCCTGCGAGGCCGAGTGTCCCAACGAAGCCATCACCCACGTCGAGAAGCTCTACACCATCGACCAGGACAAGTGCGACCAGGACAAGTGCAAGGAATGCCAGGGCGTCTACGACAGCCCGATGTGCGCCCAGTTGTGCAATACCGACGCCTGCGTGCAGGCCTGACCGGCTGCGGCAACGGCCTTCCGCAGTGCGCATGCCCAGGGGGCGTCCGCTGCAACCCGTAAATGGAGATAGTCATGGATAAGATCGTACGCATCAACCTGTCGGATCTGAGCAGCAAAATCGAGCCGGTACCCGCCGCATGGGTCGGCCTGGGCGGACGGGCGCTGACGTCCGCCGTCGTCGCCAGTGAAGTCCCGCCGGCCTGCCACGCCCTCGGCGCCAACAACAAGCTGGTGTTCGCACCCGGCCTGCTGACCGGCACCGCGGCCGCCAACTCGGGCCGCATCTCGGCGGGCGCCAAGAGCCCGCTCACCGGCGGCATCAAGGAAAGCAATGCCGGCGGCACCGCCGGCCGCATGCTGGCCAAACTCGGCATCCGCGCCTTGATCGTCGAAGGCATGCCGCCGGAAGACAAGTGGTACAGCGTCCATCTCGCCAAGGATGCCGTCACCCTCCAGGAAGAGCAGGAACTGCTGGGCCAGGGCAACTACGCGCTGGTGCAGGCGGTCCAGGCCCGTTACGGCAAGCCGGTCGGCGTCATCAGCATCGGCCCCGTCGGCGAAATGAAAATGCTCACCGCCAACATCTCGGTCGCCGACCCGGAATCCCATATCCGCAGTCTCGGCCGCGGCGGCCTCGGCGCCGTGATGGGCGCGAAGAAGATCAAATTCATTTCCATCGACGATACCGGCACGCCGCCGGTGATGCCCAAGGATGCGGCCAAGTTCAAGGAGGCGGCGCGCATCTTCGCCAAGACCCTGCTCGACCATCCGGTCAGCGGCCAGGGCCTGCCGACCTACGGCACCAACGTGCTGGTGAACATCCTCAACGAAGCCGGCGGCCTGCCGACGCGCAACTTCACCAGCGGCCAGTATGCCGACCACGACAAGATTTCCGGCGAGACCATGCACGACACCATCGTCGCCCGCGGCGGCCAGCCCACCCACGCCTGCCATCCCGGCTGCCAGATCCAGTGTTCGCAGGTCTACAACGACAAGGACGGCAAGTACCTGACCTCCGGCTTCGAATACGAAACCATCTGGGGCATGGGCGCCGACTGCTGCATCAACGACCTCGACGACATCGCCATGGCCGACCGCATCATGGACGATATCGGCTGCGACAGCATCGAAACCGCCGTCATGTTCGGCGTCGCCATGGAAGCCGGCGTGCTGCCGTTCGGCGACGGCAAGGGCGTGGTGCGCATGCTCAAGGACGAAATCGGCCGCGGCACCACGCTCGGCCGCATTCTCGGCGGCGGCGCCGCCCAGGTCGGCCGCGTCTATGGCATCACGCGCGTGCCGGTGGTCAAGAACCAGGGCATTCCGGCCTACGATCCGCGCGCCGTGAAAGGCATCGGCGTCACCTACGCCATGAGCACCATGGGCGCCGACCATACCTCCGGCTATGCCGTCGCCACCAACATCCTCGGCGTCGGCGGCCACGTCGATCCGCTGTCCAAGGTCGGTCAGGTCGAACTGGCGCGCAATCTCAACATCGCCACCGCCGCCATCGACTCCACCGGCATGTGCCTGTTCATCGCCTTCCCGGCCCTCGACATCCCGGAATGCCTGAGCTCGCTGATCGACATGATCAACGCCTGCTTCGGCATCAACCTGAGCGGCGACGACGTGACGGCGCTGGGCAAGTCGGTCCTCAAGACCGAGCATGCGTTCAACGTCGCCGCGGGCCTGACGAAGGAACACGACCGTCTGCCCGAGTTCTTCAGCAAGGAAGCCCTGCCGCCCCATAACGTGCTCTGGGATTTCACGCCGGACGAACTCGACAGCTACTGGAATTTCTGACGTCTCCTCCAGGTGCCTCCTTGGCACCTTTTATCCCCGACGCCGGCGGCATGCCTCGCGTCGGGGCTTTTCCCGCACATGAACCGCGTCCAATGAAGATCAAGCTCAAGCTCTATGCCACTTTGCGGGACTACCTGCCGGCGGAAAGCGGCGGCAAGGAAGCGATGCTCGAACTCCCCGACGCGGCAACGATTCCCGACGCCCTCGCCGCGCTGGCCGTGCCTGTGGGGCTGGCTCACATCGTCATGATCAACTGCCGCCACGTCCTGCGCGCCGACGTCGCCGGGCGCCGCCTCATGGACGGCGATCAACTCGCGGTCTTCCCCGCCATCGGCGGCGGCTAAGGAGCCATCCGTGACCAACGACTGCAATCGCACTTCGGCGTTGTCCCAGGGGACGCCGGCCGCGACCTGGTGGGACGCCAGCCGGACGCCGGAACTGGCCGCCTTCGGCGCACCGGTCAAGCTCACCATCGACGGCAAGGAATTCGAGGCGCCGGCCGGCGCCTCGGTGCTGAATGCCGTCATCGCCGCCGGCATCTACATTCCGCACCTGTGCACCCATCCGGAGTTGCCGCCGGCCTGCCGGCGCGGCGAGGGCGGCGGCTGCAATCTCTGCGCGGTGGAAACCTCGCTGCGGCCCGGCAAGGTCACCCACGCCTGCAAGGTCGCGGTGACGGCGGGCATGGCCGTGCGTACCGAATCGCCGCTGATTCGCATCGGACGGCAATCGGCGCTGGCCAAGATTCTCGGCAATCACCCGCATGTCTGCCTGAGCTGTGCGGAGCGCGAGCAATGCGACCGCAGCACGTGCGCCCACGGTCACGCCCCGGCCACCCGCTGCTGCGCGCAGTTCTCGCACTGCGAGCTGCGCAAGGTCGCCGATTTCGTCGGCATCCGCCCCAACACGCCGGCCTACGAGCCGGCCGGCTTGCCGGTGATCAAGGACGGGCCCTTGTTCGACCTCGACTACAACCTGTGCATCGACTGCCGCCGCTGCATCAGCGTCTGCAACGACATCCGCGGCGCCGGCTGCCTGGAACTGAAGACCGTCGAAACGCCGCAGGGCCCGCGCCATTACGTCGGCACCGTCGGCGCGACGCCGATCGATTCCGGCTGCAAGTTCTGCCGCTCCTGCGTCGCCGTGTGCCCGACCGGCGCGCTCACCGACCGCACGCTCGATCCGGCGCGGCGCGAGAACGCCGTGCCCTGCCACGCCGCCTGCCCGGCCGGCATCGACGTACCGCGCTATGTCCAGCTCGCCGCGGAAGGCAAGTACTCTGAGGCCGTCGCCGTCGTGCGCGAAAAACTGCCCTTCCCCGGCATCCTCGGCCGCGCCTGCTTCGCCATGTGCGAAGCGGCCTGCCTGCGCGGCCAGCTCGACGACCCGCTGTCGATCCGCGGCCTCAAGCGCATGGCCGACGACAACGACAACGGGCTATGGCGGCAATACTCGAAGCAACTGCCGCCGACGGGCAAGCGTGCCGCCATCATCGGCGCCGGGCCGGCCGGACTCACCGCCGCCTGGTATCTGGCCAAGAAAGGCCACGCCGTCACGGTTTTCGATGCCCATCCCGCCGGCGGCGGCACGGCGCGCTACGGCATTCCCGCCTATCGCGTGCCGCCCGAAGTCGTGGACCGCGAGGTCGCCGAAGTCGCCGCGCTCGGCGTCGAGTTCGCGTACGGCCGGAAGATCGAGGACCTCGACGCGCTGTTCGCCCAGGGCTACGCCGCGGTCTTCATCGCCATCGGCTGCCAGGGCGGCGATCCGCTGCGGGTGCCCGGCGACGACCTGCCCGGCGTGATCGACAGTCCCTCCTACCTGCGCGCGGTCGCCATGGGCCTCGTCGATGCGCCCGGCAGCGGCATCACTGCGGGAGCCAAGGTGGCGGTCATCGGCGGCGGCAACGTCGCCGCCGACAACGCGCGCTCCTCGCGCCGCTTCGGCGCGGAGGTAGACATCATCTACCGGCGCACGCAGGCCGAAATTCCGCTGCACAAGGCGGAACTCGCCGGCTGTATCGAAGAAGGCGTCAATATCCGCTACCTGCTCGCGCCCAAGCGCATCGCGCCGGGCAGCGGCGGTTGGCGCCTCGCCATCACCTATGCCCGCATGGAACTCGGCGCGCCCGACGCGTCCGGCCGGCGCCAGCCGATGGCCACCGGCGAGGAAATCACCGAGGGCGTCGACCTCGTCATCGCCGCCGTCGGCCAGCACACGCAACGCTTTGCCGGCTTCGGCGTGCAGACCGACGCCAAGGGTCGCGTCGTCGTGCGCGAAGACACGCTCCTGACCAGCCGCCCCGGCGTCCATGCCGGCGGCGATTGCGTGCTCGGACCGTCGACGCTGATCGAATCGGTGGCCCATGGCCGCCTGGCCGCCGCCGCCATCGACCGGCAACTGGGCGGCGACGGCGACATCGAGGAGAAGCTGTTGCCCGACGACTGGCAGACCTCGCCGCACCTGGGCAGCGACCCGGCCTTCAACCGCCGGCGCAAGGTGCATCCGATCATGCTGGCGCCGGCCACGCGCGGCGGCTGGGACGAAATCGAACGCGGCTACAGCGACGACGACGCCCGCGCCGAGGCGGCGCACTGCTTCAAGTGCAACCTGACGCCGACGATGTCCGCAGCAGTACTGCCGCCCGAACCGTGATCCGATGTCGCCGCGGCCGCCCGGGAAGCACGTCAAATCGACTTGCCCCCACTTTCCGGGTGGCCGCGCAGATCCCCTGATGTTGGCGAGCCTATAACTTTCGGAGGGTATATACTCGCCGCGTCCAGTGTGGCGTCGGACCGATTTGTCCAAGCGCACCAAGCCTGCGGTTCCTCAGACCCGAACAACCCTGCCCCGTGCAGCAGAAAACATGAACCCGCAACAAAGGTTCCGCCAGGTGTGGCTCCGCTACGTCGTTGCCGTCGTGGTGGTGGCCATTGCCGCCCTCCTTCGGATATGGCCGCTGCAGGCGCTTGGGGCGAGTCTGGTGTGGCTGACGTTCTACCCGGCAGTCATGATCGTTGCGATCTATGGCGGCCTCTCCGCCGGCTTGCTGGCAACCGCGCTCGCCTGCCTCATCGCCTATTTCCTGGGGCCGTGGCTCGTCGGGCAACCCTTCATCAAGAACCCCGCCGACTGGCTCGGCATGGGGGTCTTCGTGGCCACCGGAACCATGATTTCCGGCGTCGCCGAGGCCATGCGCCGCGCCAATGCGCGCGCCAAGGAGGCCCAGGAACAGGCCGAAGCCGCCAACCGGGCCAAGAGCGTGTTCCTCGCCACCATGAGCCACGAACTGCGCACACCGCTAAACGCAATTCTCGGCTTCTCCGACCTGATGCGCGGAGACCCAGCCACCACCCCAGGTCAGCGCGAAAATCTGGACATCATCAATCGCAGCGGCGAACACCTGCTCAAACTCATCAACGACGTCCTCGACATGGCAAAGATCGAGGCCGGTCAAGTCGCCCTGAACATCAGGCCCTTCGATGTCGAAGCCATGGTGCGCGACATTGCGGACATGCTCCGCGTGCGGGCGGAGGAGAAGAGCCTGCAACTACGGCTGGACCTGTCGGCCGGAGTCCCCCGCTTCATCAAGGGCGACGAGGAGAAACTGCGGCAGGTGATCGTCAACCTGGTCAGCAATGCCATCAAGTTTACCGGGCAAGGCGAGGTGATCCTGCGCCTCGACTTCCAGCGGATCGGCGGCACGGCGCGATTGATCGTCGCGGTCGCTGACAGCGGGATCGGCATCGGCGCGGCCGACAAGCTGCGCATCTTCGAACCTTTCGTTCAGGTCGGCAAACCCGCCACTCAGAAAGGCACCGGCTTGGGCTTGGCCATCGTCCGCGAGTTCGTGGAATTGATGGGCGGCAGCCTCTGCGTCGAAAGCGAACCGGAAAGAGGTTCCCTGTTCCGTATCGAGTTGCCGGTGGAAACGGCCGAGCAGGCGGAAGTCATGCCGCCCGCGGCGGCCAAGGGGCGCGTCGTCGGCCTGGCGCCGGGGCAGCCCGAGTACCGCGTGCTGATCGTCGAAGACCAGTTGGAGAATCAGATTCTGCTGCGGCGTCTGCTGGAAGATGTGGGATTCACCGTGCAGCTCGCAGAAAACGGCGAGGCGGGGATCGAGATGTTTCTGAGCTTCCGCCCGCACTTCATCTGGATGGACCGGCGCATGCCGGTCATGGACGGCCTTGAGGCGACGCGGCGCATACGCGCGCTCGACGGCGGCAGGGAGGTCAAGATCGTCGCCGTGTCGGCCTCGGTGTTTGGCGAACAACGCGCGGAAACGCTGGCGCACGGCATGGACGACTTCGTGCGCAAGCCCTACGGTCCGGCCGAGATATTCGAATGCATGGAGCGGCATCTGGGCGTGCGCTACACCTACGACGCGCCCGAATCCGCGGCGAAAAATACGCCACTTTCCAGCGCCGCCCTCGCGCGCTTGTCCAAGGCACAGCGCAAGGAACTGGCAGACGCCCTGGTGAATGGCGACACCGCGCGCATCGACGACGTCGTGCAGCGCGTGGCACAGCAGGATGCCGCGCTGGCCAAGGAGCTGACCAAGCATCTGGACCATTTCGATTACGCGCCGATTCTGCGCGCGCTGGAAGCGACGCAACCGCAAGACTAAGGAACCAGCACCATGGCCGGCAACGTACTCATCGTCGACGACACCCCTCCGGTACTCAAGCTGCTGAAGGACATCCTGAGTGCCGAGGGCTACAAGGCCCGCCCCTTCAATAACGGGGAACTGGCGCTGCGCTCCATTGCCGCCGAGCCGCCGGAACTGATTCTGCTGGACGTGCGCATGCCGGGCATGGATGGATTCGAGGTTTGCCGGCGCATCAAGGAAGACGAAAAGCTGAACGACATTCCCGTGATTTTCATCAGTGCGGCGACGGACACCGACGACAAGATCAAGGCATTCGAAGCGGGCGGCGTCGACTACATTACCAAGCCTTTCCAGAAGGAAGAGGTCCTCGCGCGGGTGCAAACCCACGTCGCCTTGCATCGCTCCAGGCAGAAGCTGCTGGAAACCCAGAATGCGCTGCGCAAGAGCGAACAGAGCCTGAAGATCGCTCAAGCCGTGGCCCAGCTAGGCCATTGGGAAATGGATGTGCAGAGCGGGGAACTGAGCTGGTCGGACGAAACCTATCGGATTTTCGGTTTCGCGCCGCAAGCCGTCGCGCCCAGTTACGAGGCTTTCCTGAAGTTGCTCCATCCCGACGACAGGGAGCGCGTCGCCAGCCATATCGAGACGGCCAAGCAAGGCAACGATTTCGACATCGAGTACAGAATCGTGCTGCCGGGCGAACGCGTGCGCGTCATACACGGGAAAGGCGCCTTGGTCTCTTTCCCCGGCCAGGGCCGAAAAACCGAAATCATCGGTACCGTGCAGTGCGATAACGAGGTGATCGGCGTCATTCAGGACATCACGACGCGCAAGGAGATGGAATGGCGGCTTGAACACGAGGCGCGAACCGATGCGCTCACGGGTTGCTCCGCGCGACGCTATTTTCTGGAAATCGCGCAGCAGGAGTTCGCGCGCAGCCGTCGCTACGGCAGCAGCTTGTCGTTGCTGATGCTGGACCTGGACCACTTCAAGAAGATCAACGACACGCATGGACACCACGTCGGCGACTTGACCCTGCAGAAACTCGCGCAAGTCTGCCGCGTCGTGTTGCGGCAGGAGGATATGGTCGGCCGCCTGGGCGGTGAGGAATTCGCCATCCTGCTGATCGAGACCGGAAGCGAACGGGCGTTCGAGGTTGCCGAGCGCTTGCGCGAGGCCCTGGCGACGACCGACGTCGCGCTCGATACCGGCGCGACGCTGCGCTTCACCGCCAGCATTGGCGTCGCCACGGTGGCCGCGGACGATGCCGGCATCGACGCCCCTCTCATACGCGCCGACGAAGCGCTGTACCGCGCCAAGAACGCCGGGCGCAACCGCATCGCCTGAGGCGGCTTCCCGGCTGCGCGACGCTCCCCCTCGCTCGCCGAAGCGCAAAGAACCCCGAGTGCAGTTTCGGCTGTGTCGACGCTGTCGCACGCCAGTGGAAATCTGTCCCGAAATGACACAGGGCAACGGAATACAGCGCTGATTCCGTTGTGTCGCCGTGCGCGCCATCCAATACTTCGATCGACACGCGGGACCCTGGCGAGGCAGCCTTCGCCACGGCTCCTGCAATCGAATTCGCATACTTTGGAAGGAATGTCGCCATGCTCAGTCAAGCCACTTCGGACCCTGGCCTCATGCTCTGGATCGGCGCCGCCGTTCTCCTCATCGGAGAAATCGTCGCCCTGCTGTCGCTGCGTAGTCTGCCGCGGCTGATCGCCGCCTCGACCGTCGCCGAACTCGGTTACGTCATGCTCG
This sequence comes from Rhodocyclales bacterium, assembly GCA_016214175.1. Lineage (GTDB taxonomy): Bacteria > Pseudomonadota > Gammaproteobacteria > Burkholderiales > Rhodocyclaceae > Nitricoxidireducens. The sequence continues at coordinate 2,202 of JACRPB010000009.1, read as the reverse complement.
GCTTCGGGCTCGGCAGCAGCGTCGGCGACGTCGGCGCCACCATGCACCTCGGTTACCAGGCGGTGATGCGCGGCCTGGTGATCTTCTCCGCCTGGTGGCTGATCCGCCGCACCGGTTCGGGCAGCCTCGCCGATCTCACCGGCAGCGGCCGCCGCATGCCGCTGGCGGCAACGCTGTTCGGCTTCGGCATGTTCTCGGTGATGGGCCTGTCGCCGTTCAAGGGTTCGTTCAGCAAGTTCATCGTCCTCTACGCCGCCATCGAGCAAGGCTACTGGGCGCTGGCCGCCGTCGGCACGCTCGCCAGTATCGTCGCCGCCTGCTACTACATGATCGCGATCCAGCGCATCTGCCTGGAGCCGCCGACTAAGGAAATCACGCTCAAGGACGAACCGCGCTGGCTCTCGCCGCTGATCGCCCTGACCGCCCTGCTGACCATCGTCATGAGCCTGTGGCCGGCGCCCTTCCTGCACGAAGCGGAAGTTCTGGCTGGCGTTGTCGACGCCACCAAGGTGCCTGAATTCGAGTCGCCCTGGTCGTTGCTGGTTCTGGTGCCCTACGTCGGCGGTTTCGCCCTCTACGGCTTCGGCTTCGGCAATCACCTGTTGCGCAACAGTCTGGCCGTTCTGCTGGCGCTGGCGACCCTGGTGCTGGCCGTGCTCGAACCCGGCCTCGACCCGCTCTCTCATCTGTTCGCGGTGCTGTTCGCCGGCATCGGCTTCCTGGTCGTTCTCTACTCCTACGGCTACATGAAGCATAGCGAACACACGAATCGCTACACCTTCTTCGTCTTCCTGATGATCGGTTCCATGCTCGGTCTGGCCACGGCCCACGAGTTCGGCAACTTCTACGTCTATTGGGAACTGATGACCTGGACTTCCTACTTCCTGGTGGTGCACGACCAGACGCAGAAGGCGCTCAAGGCCGGCCTGGTGTACTTCCTGATGTGCGCTTCCGGCGCCTACGTCATGAACTTCGGCATCCTGCTGCTGCACGCGCAGTTGGGCACTTTCGAGTTCGCCGAGATCGCCGCCGACATCGACCAATTGGCGCCCGCGGCCGGTGCCATTGCCGCGCTGTGCTTCTTCATCGGCTTCGCCGTCAAGGCCGGCTTCGTGCCTCTGCACGCCTGGCTGCCGCTGGCCCACCCGGAAGCGCCCTCCTCCATCTCCGGCCCGCTGTCCGGCATACTGACCAAGGCCGGCGTCTTCGGCCTCGTCAAGGTGCTGTACCTGATCTTCGGCACCGCTGCGCTGACGCGCTTTACCGACTTCGGCATCGACATCGGCTTCATGATCGCGGTGCTGGGCTGCCTTACCCTGATCTACGGCGAAGTGATGGCGCTGTTGCAGCCCGAACTCAAGCGCATGCTCGCCTACTCGACCCTGGCGCAGATCGGCGAAATCGCCGCGGTGCTGGGCCTGGGCACGACGCTGGCCACCAGCGCCGCCCTGATGCACGTTAGCAACCACGCCGTGATGAAGACGCTGCTGTTCTTCGCCGCCGGCGCCTTCATTCTCAAGACCGGTCGCCGCACGATAGAGCAACTGGCCGGCGTCGGCCGCGTCATGCCCTTCACCGCCGGCTGCTACGCCGTCGGCACCATCGCCCTGATGGGCCTGCCGCCCTTCTCCGGTTTCATCAGCAAGTTCATGCTGATAGCAGCAGCCGCAGGTTCCGGCCACGTCGAGGTCGCCGCGCTGATCCTCGTCGGCAGCATCATCGCCGCCTTCTACTATCTACGCGTCGTGCGCCTGCTGTTCTTCCATCCGTATCAAGGCCCGGCGTTCAGCGAAGCGCCGGCCTCGATGCTGGCCGCCATCGGCGTGCTTGCCGCCGCCATCGTCCTCGGCGGTCTCTTCCCCGGCCTGCAGCTCGATGCCGTGCGCGCCGTCGGCGACCTCGTCGCCGCCCGTTCCGGTTTGCCGCCCGCATTGCAGCTCTCGGTGCTGCCCGACATCACCATCGTCTGGCCGGCGGCCGCCGCCATCGCCACGCTCGGCGCCGTTGCCGTCTGGCTGGTGGGCAAGAACTCCGTCGCCTGGGCCGGCCGCCTCGCCGTGGCAGTGCTGGTGACCGCCTTCGTTTCCGTGCTGGCGCAGCCGGATCGCTACGACGGGCTGTCCTACGCCTTCGCCCTGCTGATTTCCGGCGTCGGCGCGCCCAATATGGCCTACGCCACCGGCTACATGGCCCACGGCCATG
>JACRPB010000008.1 GCA_016214175.1 Rhodocyclales bacterium | reverse complement strand
AGCCTGGACGGCGAAAGATTCAACCTCGGCGCCGGCATGCAGGCCAGTGCGGAGATTCTGCTCGGCACGCGCACGGTCATGGAGTATCTGCTCTCACCGGTGCGCAAGGCCTGGCACGAGGCAGGAAGGGAGCGGTAGCTCCTAGTATTGAATGCCCGATTTGCCCGCGAACGGCGGCACGCGTCCGACCAGGCTTTCGAGCAGGGTCAGTTCGACGTCGGTGTGATTGACGACCTCCGCCGGGACCATGGATTTGGGCATGGCCGGGTCGGCGTGGATGTAGATCGGATGGTCGTGGTGTTCCGTATGGATGAGTTCGCGTTCCTGCGGCGCCGCGCTTGGCGTGATCTCGGCGCTGCCGTAGCAGAGGCAGAAGTAGCTGCGGCCGGGTTCTTCCTCGATGTAGCAGGCGGTGCCGCGGATGCCGATGGTGGCGGTGGACACGACGATGCGGCGCTCGCCGCGGCCGAAGACCGAGAGGATCTTGCCGCTGACGACGCGCATGAAATCGGCGGCGGCGCCGGCGCCGAAATGCACCTGCGAGGACTCGCGCTGCAAGAAGGCATCGGTGCCGATGACGTAGATCGCCTCGGCGCCGGCCGCTGTTGCGATGCGGTCCCCCGGCGCGACGATTTGTCCTTCTTGCGCCGGTCGCCCGTTGATGGTCACCGCGCCGCGCACGCGGCGCAGGCCGGGCGTTGCGCCCGCGGCGAGCGCGTGCTGCAACAGCCCGGCGATGCCGCCGGCGGCCAGGGCGCGCAGCAGGCGGCGGCGCGACGTCTTCACTTGTTGAGTTGCCGCATGCTGCGTTCGAGGCCGTCCAGCGTCAGCGGAAACATGCGCTCGCCGAAGATGTCGCGCACGATCTGGATCGACTGGCGATACTCCCACAAGCGTTCCGGCTCGGGGTTGAGCCAGACGGCCTTGGGGTAGGTGCCGAGCAGGCGCTGCAGCCAGACGGCGCCGGATTCGGCGTTGCTGTATTCGACCGAGCCGCCGGGATGGAGTATCTCGTAGGGGCTCATGGTGGCGTCGCCGACGACGACGAGCTTGTAGTCGGGACCGTACTTGTGCAGCACGTCCCAGAGCGGAAAGCGCTCGGCATGGCGGCGGCGGTTGTCGCGCCAGACGTGGTCGTAGATGCAGTTGTGGAAGTAGAAGTATTCGAGGTGCTTGAACTCGCTCTTGGCGGCGGAGAACAGTTCCTCGCAGATGCGGATGTGGTCGTCCATCGAACCGCCGATGTCGAGGAAGAGCAGCACCTTGACCTTGTTGTGGCGCTCGGGGCGCATCTTGAGGTCGAGCCAGCCGGCGTTCTTCGCAGTGCCGGCGATGGTGCCGTCGAGGTCGAGTTCCTCGGCCGCGCCTTCGCGCGCGAAGCGGCGCAGGCGGCGCAGGGCGACCTTGATGTTGCGCGTGCCGAGTTCGACGTTGTCGTCGAGATTGCGGTATTCGCGCTTGGCCCAGACCTTGATCGCGGTGCGGTGGCCGGCCGATTCGCCGCCGATGCGGATGCCTTCGGGGTGGTAGCCGGCATTGCCGTAGGGGCTGGTGCCGCCGCTGCCTATCCACTTGCTGCCGCCCTGGTGGCACGCCTTCTGCTCGGCCAGGCGCTTCTTGAATTCCTCCATCAGCTTGTCCCAGCCGAGCTTTTCGAGCTTGGCCATTTCCTCGGGCGTCAGGTGCTTCTTCATCAGCGCGCGCAGCCACTCTTCGGGAATGTCGGCATGCATTTCGGGCAGGCTTTCGACGCCGCGGAAGTATTCGCCGAAGGCCAGGTCGAACTTGTCGAACAGCGTCTCGTCCTTGACCAGGCAGGCGCGCGCGAGATGGTAGAAGTCGTCGATGCTGTGGCCGGCCAGGCCCGCGCGCAGGGCTTCGAGCAGGGTCAGGAACTCCTTGGTCGACACCGGCAACTGCTTCGCCTTCAAGTGCAGGAAGAAGTCGATCAGCATGCTAGACGCCTACGCTCAATACCGGCGCCGGCTCGAACACCACGACGCGGTTGCGGCCGTCGCGCTTGGCGAGGTAAAGCGCGAGGTCGGCGCTCTGGATCAGTTCGTCGGGCGTGTGGCCGTGATCGGGATAGGCGGAGACGCCGAGCGAAATCGTCGTCCCGACCGTCAGTTCGCCGTGGCTCACGCTGAGTTCGGCGAAGCGGCTGCGCCAGAGCTCTGCCCTGTCCTTGGCCGATTCCAGCGACATGTGGGGCATGAGGACGAGGAATTCCTCGCCGCCGAAGCGGCAGGGCACGTCTTCGGTACGCGTGTCGGCGCGCAGCAGGATGCCGAGCGCGATCAGCACCTGGTCGCCGGCCTGGTGGCCGTAGGTGTCGTTGAGGCGCTTGAAATGGTCGACGTCGATCATGACCAGGGACAAGGGGTGGCCTTCGCGCTTGGCGCGGGCGATTTCGCGCTCCAGGGTCTCGTCGAGATAGCGGCGGTTGTAGAGGCCGGTGAGGGAATCGCGAACCACCTGTTGCTTCAGGGTGTCTTGCAGACCCTGGATTTCGGTGATCTGCTTCGTCAGCCGCTCGTTGGCGGCACGCAACCGGTGTTCGGCATGCTTGCGCTCGGTGATGTCGCGGGTGATGCCGAAATAGCCGGTGATGGCGCCCGTCTCGCTGCGGATCGGCGTGGAACTGATCTCGGTCCAGACCGTGCCGCCGTCCCTGCACATCAGTTCCAGCTCGAACTGGGCGGTCGCGGGCGCCTGCCCGGCCTGGTCGGCGGCGAGACGTTCGGTTTGGAGGCGGCGCACCGTTTCCAGCGATTCCGGCGTCAGCAGTTGCGTCAACGGCAGGCCGACGGCTTCGTTGCGCGGAATGCCGAGCAGTTTCTCGACGGCGTCGTTGACATAGGTGAAGACCAGGTTGGCGTCGGCCTGCCAGACGATGTCGGCGGTGTTCTCGGCCAGGAAGCGGTAGCGCTCTTCGCTGGCGCGCAGCGCGATTTCGGCGAGCGTGCGTTCGGTGGTGTCCTCGGCGAAAACCGCGACGCGGCGGATGTCGCCGTTTTCCTCGACGACCGGAACGACCGTGCTGCGCAGGTGGCGGCCGGCGCGTTCGTCCTCGAGAACGATCACCCGCCGTTCGCGCACCGCCTGTTCGGCGGCACGCCGCCGGCCGGCGCCGACTTCAGGCGTCGAGAGCTCGTAGATGTTGCGGCCGACGATTTCGTCGCAGGTGCCGCCGAAGCGGGCGGCGCCGTGGGTATTGATCGAGAGGATGTCGCCGTTGAGGTCGAGCAGGGCGGCGAAGCTCTGAGTGGCGTCGAGCAGGGCGGCGATGTTGCGCCGGGTCGCTTGCAGTTCCTGGTCGGCGATTCTGCGTTCGGCGATCTCGCGGCCGAGCCTGCCGGCCATTCTCATGTAGTGCCAAACCGCCGTTCCGGCCAGGAGCAGGAATAGCGCGCCGGCGGCGAAGGCGAGCCAGACCCAGTCGGGAAGTCTGGCGGGAGCCGGGTT
>JACRPB010000007.1 GCA_016214175.1 Rhodocyclales bacterium | reverse complement strand
GGATCGTAGGCGAGCGCAAGTTTTTATCGAGGCTTTGATCGTTGAGATATCGGCGGATAGGGCAACGGAATTGGGTTTCCAATGGCAGAGTTTTGCCGGTGCTGCGACGACGGCGGCTACGTGCCGACGCACAACAAGCGTTTCTGCCAGCCGCTGACGGGCGACGAAAAGAAGGACTTCGTCGGCAACCGCAGCAAGCGGATTTTCTCCGATCCCGTCGGAAAACGCTGCGGTGCTCACGAAATTCCGTTCTTGCTGCAAACTTACCGGCGCGACACGGGTGAGATCATGCACGACATCTCGGCGCCGATCTACGTCAAGGGGCGCCATTGGGGCGGTTTCCGCATCGGCTATCGGACCGAATGAGCGCGAGCGGCCACGGCGTCGGCGCACTGAAAAACGGCCGGAAATGGCGTAATATCCGAGCCGACAGTGGAGTTTTCTGAGGAACATCTGGAGGAAAGGTTCGGATATGTCCGAGTTGTTGAAGAACATCGATGCGCGGACCCGCTTGGCGGGCACCAACAAGCTGGAGATCCTCTTGTTCTCGCTCGGCGTGGATAGTCGCACCGGCCGGCGCGAAACATTCGGCATCAACGTCTTCAAGGTGCGCGAAGTGATGCGCACGCCGCCGATCACCGCCGCACCCGACATGCAGTCTTCGGTCAAGGGCATGGTCAGTTTGCGCGGTATCCTGGTGCCGGTGGTCGATCTCGCCGAATACGTCGGCATGCAGCCCGAGTCGCCGCGCGACATCATGATCGTGACCGAGTACAACGGCCATACCCAAGGCTTCCTGGTCGAGGCCGTCGATACCATCCTGCGTCTCGACTGGTCGCAGATGCGCGTGCCGCCGGAGATGCTGACGGCCAACCTCGGCGGCCTCGTCACCGCCGTCACCGAACTGGCGGACGGCCGCCTGGTCATGATGCTCGACGTCGAGCGCGTGCTCGCCGAAACCGCCAAGCAGGACGACGAATACAAGTTCACCGCCATCAAGCCGATCAACCGCGACGATCTGACCGTGGTATTCGCCGACGATTCCTCGGTTGCGCGCAGCCAGATCGAACGCACCCTCAATGTGCTCGGCATAAAATTCATCGCCGCCATCAACGGCCGCAACGCCTGGGACGAACTGCAGAAAATCGCGTCTTACGCCGATTCGACGGGACGCAAGGTCTGCGACATCGTGCAACTGGTGCTCACCGACGTCGAAATGCCGGAGATGGACGGTTACATCCTGACCAAGAACATCAAGTCCGATCCGCACTTTGCCGGCATCCCGGTGATCATGCATTCGTCGCTGTCCTCGATGTCGAACATGCAGCTCGGCAAATCGGTGGGCGTCGACGAATATGTGCCGAAGTTCGAGCCGCAGCGCCTGGCGGAGACCCTGACCCGATTATTGCTGCGCACGGGCGAATCCGCCCGGGCTCATTGACCGTCGAGGACCCGTGCCATGAGCGCTCCCCAGTCACTCTTCTCGAATGCCCCGCCCCCCGCTTCGCTGCTGGAGAACGTCGACGCCCGCACCAAGCTGGCCGGCTCGAACCGCATGGAGATCCTGCTGTTCTCGCTCGGCACGCATGAGACCTTCGGCATCAACGTCTTCAAGGTGCGCGAGGTCAGCAAGACGCCGTCGATCACCAAGGCGCCGCACATGCCGGACGGCGTCGAGGGCCTGATCAGCCTGCGCGGCAACGTGATTCCCTGCGTTTCACTGTCCAAGGTGATGGGCTTGGCGGACGCGCCGCACGAACGTGGCGGTTCCATGATGGTGACCGAATACAGCAAGCGCACGCTCGGCTTCCTGGTGCACGGCGTCGATCGCATCATCCGCGTCGACTGGGATCGCGTGCGCGCGCCCGAATCCGTCACCAGCGGTTCCCACGCCTACATCACGGCGATCACCGAACTGCCTGACGGCAAGCTCGTTTCCATCGTCGACGTCGAGCAGATCATGGCCAACACCTTCGGCGAGGCCATCATCGGCCAGATCGAGCGCGTCGAGGCGGGCGACGATCACAACGTGTTCTTCGTGGACGACTCCGGCGTCGCCCGCAAAAAAATCGCCGAGGTGCTCGACAAGCTCGGCGTCAAGCACAAGCATGCGTTGAACGGTCTCGAGGCGTGGACGCGGCTCTCGGGCATGGCCGCCCATTGCCAGCAATCCGGCCGCGATCTGCGCGAGGAAGTGAGCCTGATCCTGGTCGATGCCGAAATGCCCGAAATGGACGGCTACGTGCTGACCAAGAACATCAAGTCGGACAGCCGCTTCGACGGCATCCCGGTAGTGATGCATTCGTCGCTGTCGTCCGAGGCCAACCGGTCGATGGGCAAGAGCGTCGGCGTCGATGCCTACGTCGCCAAGTTCGATGCGGACGCGCTCGCCGAAACCCTGCGTCCGTTGCTGATGAAGTCCCACAGAGATTGATCCGGAGCGATACATGGCTGTAGATCCGAGCAAGATCAGGTTCCTGGTTGTCGACGATTTCTCGACCATGCGCCGCATCGTGCGCAACCTGCTCAAGGAACTGGGGTTCACCAGTGTCGAGGAGGCCGAGGACGGTGCCGTCGCCTTGCAGCGCCTGAAGGGCGGCGGCGGTATCGATTTCGTCATCACCGACTGGAACATGCCCAACATGGATGGCCTGACGTTGCTGCAAAGCGTGCGCGCCGATCCGGCGCTCAAGCATCTGCCGGTGCTGATGATCACGGCCGAAGCCAAGAAGGAAAACATCATCGCCGCCGCCCAGGCCGGTGCTTCGGGCTATATCGTCAAGCCGTTCACGGCGGCGACGCTGAACGAAAAACTGGTCAAGATCTTCGAGAAGATGGGCCTCTAGCCCGCCGACAGGAACCATCACCAAATGGCAAAACCCATCAACTTCGACGAGGCCGGAGATTCGGAAGACCTGCAGGCCTTGTTCGACAGCATTGCCGCCGGCAAGCCGCCGGCGCCGCCGGTCGCCGCCGGACCCGATCCGTCCGGCGATTCGGATGATTTGCAGGCCTTGTTCGATTCGGTGGCGGAGCAGGTCGACGGAGCCAAGCAGACAAGCACGCGCGACGCGGCGTCGCCCCAGGAAGCCGTGTTCAATCATATCGGCCACATCGCGCGGAAGCTCCACGATTCGCTGCGCGAGCTCGGCTACGACAGAATGCTCGAGGATACGGCGCGCCAGATTCCCGATGCGCGCCAACGCCTCGCCTATATCGCGCAGATGACGGAACAGGCGGCGAGCCGGGTGCTGAACGCCACCGACATCGCCAAGCCGTTGCAGGACGAACTGCTGGCCAAGGCAGCGTCGATGTCGGCGCGCTGGGACCGGATGTTCGCGAACCAGTTGTCGGTGGATGAATTCAAGTCCCTGGCGGCGGACTCGCGCGCCTTTTTCAACGAGGCGCCGATCAAGATCAAGGCGACCAACGACCAGCTCAACGAAATCATGATGGCCCAGGACTTCCAGGATCTGACGGGCCAGGTCATCAAGAAGGTCGTGGAAATGGTGCAGGGCTTCGAAGCCCAGTTGCTGAACGTGCTGATCGAAGCGATGCCGGCGGAGCGCAAGGCAGCCGCTCCGGAGGGACTGATGAACGGCCCCGTGATCAGTGCCGGCGGGCGCAACGATGTGGTGACGACTCAGGCGCAGGTGGACGATCTGCTTGAAAGCCTGGGTTTCTGATGCGATCCCCGGAACAGGCTTAGACGGGAAGGAGAGGGAAATGAGCGACTTTCAAGGCATGGAAGACCTGTTGCAGGACTTTCTGGTGGAGGCTACCGATCTCCTTTCCGGCGTCGACAACAAGCTGGTGGACCTGGAGCAGAGCCCCGACAACCGGGCCCTGCTCAACGATATTTTCCGCGGCTTCCACACCATCAAGGGTGGCGCCGGATTTCTCAACGCCACCGAACTCGTCACGCTGTGCCATCTGACGGAGAATCTGTTCGACAGATTGCGCAACGGCGAACTCGCGGTGACGAAGGAGGCGATGGATACGATTCTCGCCGCGACGGGCGTCGTGCGCGACATGTTCGGCTACCTCGAACGCGGCGTGCAGCCGCCGCCTGCCGACCCCACGCTAATCGCCAACCTGAAGGCGGCGATCGCCGGACAGTTGTCCGCCGCCGCGTCGGCCGCCCCTGCCGCCGCGCCCGCAGCCGCTGCACCCGTCGCTGCGGCTACGGCCGCCGTTCCGGCCGCCGGTCCGAACTGGGACAACCTTTTCAATGCCGTGACCGGAGCGGCGCCCGCGGCGCCGGCTGCGGCTGCTTCGGCGCCGCTGCCCGAGGTCGAAGCGCATACCGCGGTCACCGGCAAGAGCCCCGATCAGATCATCCAGCAAGCGATCGGCCGCCGTGCGATCGACAAACCCGGCTACCAGGGCGCGCCGCTGGCCCGCCGTGCCGACGAAAAGACCCGCGACAACTCGATCCGCGTCGATACTTCCCGCCTCGACCAGGTACTCAACCTGTCCGGCGAAATCGGCCTCACCAAGAACCGCCTGACGTCGCTACGCAGCGACATCCTCAACGGCCGCAACGATACCGATACCCTGCACGCGCTCGACCAGGCGGTGAGTCAGCTCGATCTGCTGGTGTCCGACCTGCAGAACGCGGTCATGAAGACGCGCATGCAGCCGATCGGCCGCTTGTTCCAGAAATATCCGCGCATCGCCCGCGACCTCGCCCGCAGCCTGGGCAAGGACGTCGAGCTGGTGCTCGTCGGCGAGGACACGGAGATCGACAAGACGATGATCGAGGATCTGTCCGATCCGATCATCCACTTGATCCGCAACGCCGTCGACCACGGCGTCGAGACCCTGGAAGAGCGCCGCGTCGCCGGCAAGCCCGAGAAGTCGCCGGTGCGCCTCGAAGCGCGCCAGGAAGGCGACCACATCGTCCTCATCATCGCCGACGACGGGCGCGGCATGAATCCCTAGAAGCTGCGCGCAAAAGCCCTGGAGAAAGGCCTCATCACCGATGAAGAGGCCAATACCATGGACGAGCGGCAGAGCTTCAACCTGATCTTCCTGCCGGGCTTCTCGACCAAGGACGTCGCTTCCGACGTTTCCGGCCGCGGCGTCGGCATGGACGTGGTCAAGACCAATATCCAGAAGCTCAACGGTTCGATCGAGATCAAGTCTTCGCCGGGCAAAGGTTCGACCTTTGTCATTTCCCTGCCGCTGACGCTCGCCATCCTGCCCGTGCTGCTGGTGCAATTGGGGCAGCAGCCCTTTGCCGTGCCGCTGTCGATGGTGCGCGAAATCCTGCCGATCGACGTGACGCAGGTGCAGGAAGTCGGCGGTCGCGCCACCATGGTCGTGCGCGGCGAAGTGATGCCGATCTATCCCTTGCATTACCTGCTCGGTTGGGCGCCCGAACAGGTGGCGGAATACGGCGTGCTGATGCAGACGGCGGAGCATACGTTCATTCTCGCCATCGACGGCTTCATGGGGCGCGAGGATGCGGTGATCAAGTCGCTCGAAGACTTCCGGCCCAAAGGCGTGGCCGGCGTGACCACGCTGTCCAACGGCCAGATCGTCCTCATTCTCGACATGAAGGAACTGATGCAGGGCCTCGGCGAAGGCCGCGGCGTGCCGCGTTCCTCCTTCATCGTCAGGGACGCGCTCGCGGCCTGACAAATAGGGGCCGAATCCCGGCCCTGTTTCCTGCTTTCCCCTTGATCGTGCCGGCAATAATTGCCGGCATGGAGGGGAATGCCCTTGGCTGAAGACAGCGACCTCGAACGAACAGAATCAGCGTCGAGCCGACGATTAGAAAAGGCTCGCGAAGAAGGTCAGGTTCCGCAATCGCGGGAGCTGATGGCCTTTCTCGTCATGGCGTCCGGCGTGGCCGGGATCTGGGCGCTCGGCGACTGGCTGTCCCAGCGCGCCGGCGGCATCGTCCGTCACGGCCTGAGCTTCGGCCGCGATGCCGCCTTCGATACCAACGCCATGGGCATCATGTTCACCGAACTGTCGTGGCAGGCCCTGACCCTGGCCTCGCCGATCTTTCTCCTGACGCTCGCCGCCGCCGTGATCACGCCGTTCCTGCTGGGCGGCTGGGTCTTCTCGCCGACGGTGCTGACCTTCAATTTCGAACGCATGGATCCGCTGCAAGGGCTCAAGCGCATGTTCTCGATGCAGAGCCTCGGGGAACTCGTCAAGGCGGTGCTCAAGGCATTCCTGATCGGCGGCGTCATCTGGTGGGTCGTGCGCCACGAGCAGGACCAGCTTTTCGCCCTGATCGCGCAGCCGATCGAGGCGGCGTTGGCCTCGTTCGGCCACTTGATGCTGTTTGCCGCTCTCGGGCTGATGGTCGGCCTGGCCATCATCGCCGCCATCGACGTGCCGTTCCAGCTCTGGCAGTACTACTCGAAGCTGCGCATGACCAAGGAAGAGGTCAAGCAGGAGTACAAGGAAATGGAAGGCGACCCGCAGTTGAAGGCGCGCATCCGCAGCCAGCAGCGGGAAATGGCCAGGAAGCGCATGATGGCCGAAGTGCCGAAGGCCGACGTCGTCGTCACCAACCCGACGCACTTTGCGGTCGCCCTCAAATACGACAGCGGCAACATGGGGGCGCCGCAAGTCGTCGCCAAGGGCATGAACGTGATCGCCCAGCGGATCCGCGAACTGGCGAACGAACACGGCGTGCCGGTGATCGAAGCGCCGCCCCTGGCGCGTGCGCTTTACCGCCATGCCGACATCGGCGACCAGATTCCCTCCCTGCTTTATACGGCGGTGGCCGAAATCATGGCCTACGTCTATCAATTCAACCAGTTCGTCGCCAGCGGCGGCAAACTGCTGCCGCCGCCACTGCCCACGGTCGCCGTGCCGGAAGGGCTCGACCCCGGAGCCGTTGACTGATGGCCGAAATGCTCGCCGCCGGCAGTCCGACGCTGCGCTTGCAACTGCGCCAGCTCGCAGCGCCGATTCTGATCATCCTCATCCTGTCGATGATGGTGCTGCCGCTGCCGCCGTTCGCGCTGGACGTGTTCTTCACCTTCAACATCGCGCTCTCGGTGATGGTGTTGCTGGTGGCGATGTATACGCTGAAGCCGCTGGACTTCTCGGTGTTCCCGACCGTGCTGCTGGTGACGACGCTGCTGCGGCTGTCGCTCAACGTCGCCTCGGTGCGCGTCGTGCTGCTGCAAGGCCACACCGGACCGGACGCCGCCGGCAAGGTGATCGAGGCTTTCGGCCACTTTCTGGTCGGCGGCAACTACGCCGTCGGCATCGTCGTCTTCATCATCCTCACGGTCATCAACGCCTCGGAGGCCGACTTTTACGGTTCGATGGACGGCGCCTCGAAATTCGTGCGCGGCGACGCCGTCGCCGGCATTCTGATTCTGCTGATCAGCGTCATCGGCGGCCTCATCGTCGGCGTGCTCCAGCACGACATGGAAGTCGGCATGGCGGCGCGCAATTACACGCTGCTGACCATCGGCGACGGCCTCGTGGCGCAGATCCCGGCGCTGATCATCTCGACTGCCGCCGGCCTCGTCGTCACGCGCGTCGGCGACGACGACAAGGACATCGGCCAGCAGTTCGTCAGCCAGGTGTTCGGCAACCCGATGGTCCTCGTGCTGACGGCCAGCATTCTCGGCATCCTCGGCCTGATACCGGGCATGCCCAATTTCGTCTTCCTGCTCCTGGCGGGCGTCCTCGCCGGCCTCGCGTGGTGGACGCAGCGGCGCAGGAAGACCGAGGTCGCCGCCGCCAAGGCCGCGCCCGCGGTCGAGGAGACGCCGCAGGAATCCCATGAGGCGAGCTGGTCCGACGTCGCGCCGGTCGATGTCCTCGGCCTGGAGGTCGGCTATCGGCTGATCCCGCTGGTGGACAAGGGCCAGGACGGCGAACTGCTCAAGCGCATCCGCGGCCTGCGCAAGAAGTTCGCGCAGGAAGTCGGTTTCATGTCGGCGCCGGTGCATATACGCGACAACCTGGAACTCAAGCCCAACGCCTACCGCATTACGCTGAAAGGCGTCGAAGTGGGACTGGGCGAGGCCTACCCGGGCATGTATCTGGCGATCAATCCCGGCCGCGTCTCGGGCGCCTTGCCGGGCAACGTCACCAAGGATCCGGCCTTCGGCCTGCCCGCGATCTGGATCGAAGCCGCGCTGCGCGACCAGGCGCAGGTCTTCGGCTATACCGTAGTCGATGCCGGCACCGTCGTCGCGACGCATCTCAACCACGTCATCCTCACCCATGCCGCCGAACTGCTCGGCCGCCAGGAGGCCCAGGCCCTGCTCGATCACATCGCCAAGGACGCGCCGAAGCTCATCGAGGACCTGGTGCCCAAACTGCTGCCCCTGGCGACGGTGCAGCGCGTCTTGCAGAATCTGCTCGAAGAAGGGGTCAACATCCGCGACATGCGCAGCATCGTCGAGACGCTGGCGGAGCATGCGCCGCGCAACCAGGATCCGACCGAACTGACCTCGCAGGTACGCATTGCCCTCGGCCGCGCCATCGTCCAGCAGCTTTATCCGGGCAGCGGCGAAATGAAGGTGATCGCGCTGGAGCCGGGCCTGGAGCGCATCCTAGGCCAGGCGGTGCAGGGCGGCGCCGGCGCGGTCGGCGCCTCCGGCATCGAGCCGGGCCTTGCCGATACCCTGTTGCGCGAAACCGCCGCGGCGGCGCAGCGCATGGAAGAGCTCGGACTGCCGCCGGTGCTGCTGGTGCCGGGACACCTGCGCTGGCTGCTGTCGCGCTTCCTGCGGCGCGCCTGGCCGAATCTGAAGGTGCTTGCCAACGCCGAAATACCCGAATCCCGCACGATCAGGATGACATCGATCATCGGGGCGAAATCATGACCGCAAGACCTGAAATAAGGGTGTCGCTATGACCGTAAAACGCTACTTTGCCGAAACTGCCCGCGAATGCCTCCGGCGCGCCAAAGCCGACCTCGGCCCCGACGTCATCGTCGTCTCGAATCGCGCCGTCGATGGCGGCGTCGAGGTCATGGCGATGTCATCGGACAGCCTGAGCGCCTTGTCGCAGCAGCCGGCCGCGCCCGCACCGGCCGCAGCGGCGCGCCCCGATCCGCGCAGCGAACCGCGGCAGGAGCCGCGCGCCGAGATGCGGCGGCCGGCGCCGCGCGCCGCGGAGGAAAGCGACGACGACTACACGGTCAGCCTGTCGACCAAGGCGCGTTCGCCCTTCCAAACCTGGCAGCCGTCGGCGCCGAAGCAGCCGGTGCCGCCGCCGGCCGCGGTGCGCCACGCCGCGCCGGAACGGCCGCCGTTGCGGCCGCTGCCGCGCAGCGAAAAGGGCGTCCTCAGCGGCGAGCAGGTCGCGGCCAGCCTCAGCGGCATCGTCGGCAAGGGCGGCGACGCCGAGCAAACCGGGCCGCAGGTTGCCCAACTGATGGCCGAGATGCAGAGCATCAAGACCATGCTCGAACGCCAACTCGCCGGCTTCGCCTGGGCCGAAATGTCGCGTCAGGCGCCGACGCGGGCGATGCTGCTCGCGGAAATGCTCGAAGCGGGTTTCTCCGGCGTCTTGGCGCGCCGCTTGTGCGACGACATGCCCGACGAACTCTCCGCCGACGAAGGCCGCAAATGGCTCAAGGGCGGCGTCAACCGGCGCTTGCGCACGATCTCCAACGAAAACGACATCATCGATCGCGGCGGCGTCTTTGCCGTGGTCGGGCCGACTGGCGTCGGCAAGACGACGACGACGGCCAAGCTGGCGGCGCGCAGCGTCGTCCGCTACGGCGCCGACCGCGTCGCCCTGCTGACCACGGACGGCTATCGTATCGGCGCTCACGAACAACTGCGCATCTACGGCCGCATCCTCGGCGTGCCGGTGCATATCGTGCGCGACAGCGAAGACCTGCGCCGCACCCTGTCCGACCTGCGCGACAAGCACATGGTGCTGATCGACACCGTCGGCATGAGCCAACGCGACCGCATGGTGGCCGACCAAGCGGCGATGCTGATGCGCGCCGGCGAAGTCAATCGCCTGCTGCTGCTCAACGCCACCGCGCGCGGCGACACGCTCGACGACGTTGTCAGCGCCTATGCCGGCGAGAATCTGGCCGGCTGCATCATGACCAAGGTCGATGAGGCCGCCTCGCTTGGCCCGGCGCTCGACGTCGTCGTGCGCCACGGCCTGCTGCTGACCTACGTCGCCAACGGCCAGCGCGTGCCGGAGGATCTGCATCTGCCGAACCGCAACTATCTGCTGCATCGCGCCTTCAAGCAGCCCCTGGAAACCTCGCCCCACCGCCTGCAGGAAGACGAAGTCGGGCTGGTCATGCCGACTCAGACGGCACAGGTGCCGGGAGCGTCGTTTGTCTGAGACGGCCGCCATCGACCTCTCCGGCGATCAGGCGGCCGGACTGCGTCGCCTGTTCGGCACGCGCTCGCCGCAGGTCATCGCCTTCGCCTCGGGTCGCGAGTCCTGCGGCCGCACCACCTTGCTGGTGCAGACGGCCGCCGCCTTGGCCGCGGCCGGTCACGCCGTCGTCATCGTGGACGAGAATCCGCCGCCCAACAACGCCATTTCCGCCTTCGGCCTCAACGCCCGCCATGACCTGATGAACGCGATTCTCGGCGAACGCTCGCTGCGCCAGGTCACCTTGCCGGCGGCGCCGCTGATCCGCATCGTCTCCGCCGCCCGCGCGGCGCGCGAACTGGATCATGCCGACGGCGCCACCATGCAGCAACTGGGGGCGGCACTGTACGACTTGCAGCGCGGCGCCAGCTTCGTCCTCATCGACTGCGCCGCACGCCGCGGCGGCCATCTGTCGGCTCTGGCTCTGGCGGCGCGGCACCTGGCGGTCATCGTCGCCGCCCACGGCGCCGCCATCACCCACGCCTATGCGCTGATCAAGCACATGGCCCAGGATCGGGGCCGCGACGGTTTCCAGATCGTCATCACGCGCGCCAGGGCGAAGGAAGAAGCCCGCGCCATTTTCGACAACATGAAGCGGGTGGCGCGCGAACACCTCGACGTCCGCCTCGATTTCCTCGGCGCATCGATGGTGCCGGTGACCGAACACCTGGCCGACGCGCTGATCACGCGCCTACCGCAGACCCTGGACGACATCGACGGCAGCGGCTTCGTCTTCCGTGCTCCACGTCATGCCGGCCTCAGTGTGTCGGTGTTATAGTCGGCGCATCCGAAGGACAAACCGACCCGATGTACACCGCCAACGGCGCACTCGACAAGGATCAGCTCGTCATCCAATATGCGCCGCTGGTCAAACGCATTGCCTACCATCTGATGGCCAAGCTGCCGGCCAGCGTCCAGGTGGACGACCTGGTGCAGAACGGCATGCTGGGATTGCTCGACGCCATGGGGCGGTTCGAAGAAGGCCAGGGAGCGCAGTTCGAAACCTACGCCGTGCAGCGCATCCGCGGCGCCATGCTCGACGGCCTGCGCGAGAACGACTGGCTGCCGCGCGGCGTGCGGCGCGAAATGCGCCGCGTCGAGAGCGCCATCCAACAGCTTGAACACCAGCACGGACGCGCGCCGACCGAAACCGAACTCGCCGAAGCCCTCGGCATGCCGCTCGGCGACTACCAGAAGTTGCTGCAGGATGCGCGCGGCCACCAGTTGATCTACCTCGAAGACCTGACCGGCAGCACCGAAGAGAATTTCCTCGACCGCAATCCGGCGGGACCGGATCTCGATCCATTGGTCATGCTCGAAGACGCCAATGTGCGACAATCCCTGGTGCATGCGATCGAGAACCTTCCCGAGCGGGAGAAGCTGATGATGGCGCTCTACTACGAGGAAGATCTCAACCTGCGGGAAATTGGGGAAGTTCTGGGAGTGACCGAATCTCGTGTCTGCCAGTTGCATAGCCAGGCGATCGCACGCCTGCGCGTTGCCGTTGCCGGCGAGGGTGACAACAAGCCGCTGGCCAAGCGACGCGGCAGGAAGCCGAAGCCAGCCTGAGGGTCGATGCCATGGACACCATCAGCGTTATCGGACTCGCCATCGGCGTCGCGGCCATCGTGCTCGGGCAGGTGCTCGAAGGCGGACACATCGGCTCCCTGGTGCAACCGACCGCGTTCTTCATCGTCTTCGGCGGTACCCTGGGGGCCGTCATGCTGCAAAGTCCGGTCGCCGTCTTCACCTCCGGCATGCGCATGGCGAGCTGGATCTTCTTTCCGCCGGTGCTATCCAAGAAGCGCCTGATCGAGCAAATGGCCCAGTGGAGCCAGATTGCGCGCAAGGAAGGCTTGCTGGCGCTGGAGGCGCAGGTCGCGATGCTGAAGGATCCGTTCATGGCCAAGGGCCTGCAACTCCTCGTCGACGGCGCGGAACCGGATCGCCTGCGCGACGTACTGGAAGTCGAAATCGACTCCTACGAGGCGCAACTCAAGCTCGGCGCGCGCGTCTGGGAATCGGCCGGCGGCTATGCCCCGACCATCGGCATTCTCGGCGCCGTGATGGGCCTGATTCACGTCATGGAGAATCTTTCCGATCCCTCCAAGCTGGGCGCGGGTATCGCGGTGGCCTTTGTCGCCACCATCTATGGGGTCGGCTCCGCCAACCTGATCTTCCTGCCCATCGGCAAGAAGCTGCTGGTCAATATTTCGCGCCTGGTGACGATGCGCGAGATTTTTGTCGACGGCCTCGTCGGCATCGCCAACGGTGACAATCCACGGGTCATCGAAAGCCGTTTGCAGGGGTACGTGGTTTAGAGCGCCATGGCGAGGCGCCGCAAAGCCGAGGACGAACACGAGAACCACGAACGGTGGCTGGTGTCCTATGCCGACTTCATCACCCTGCTGTTCGCCTTCTTCGTCGTCATGTACGCCATTTCACAAGTGAATGAAGGCAAGTACCGGGTGCTCTCCGATACGCTCGCCTCGGCTTTCCGTACCGTGCCGGGAAGCACGACGGGAGCGGCGGTGGCGCTCAATCAGTCGATGGCGCCCGCGCTGCCGATGCGTCGGAACCAGCCGACTTCCAAAACCGACGAAAAGCTGAAGAAGAACAAGGAACAGCTCCGTAACATCGCCAAGGAGGTCAACGAAGCGCTGGCGCCCCTGGTCAAGGAAGGGCAGGTGCGGATTACCGAAGGCGCGCTGGGCATCACCATCGACATCAACGCCAACGTCCTGTTCGCGCCGGGCGAGGCGCGGCTCGACCTCGCGGCCGTGCGCGCCTTGACGGCCGTGGCGCAGATCCTTGCCGCCACCGACTTCCCCGTCATCGTCGAAGGCCATACCGACAACGTTCCGATCAGCACGCCGCAGTTTCCCTCGAACTGGGAACTGTCGGGCGTGCGGGCGTCGAGCGTGGTTCGGCTGTTCATCGATGCCGGCGTCGATCCGCGCCGCCTCACCGCGACCGGTTATGCCGACCAACGGCCGGTGGCCGACAACGTGACGGTCGAAGGCCGCCAGCGCAATCGCCGCGTCGCCATTACGATCGAATCGAAGACGCCGGACAATCCGGTGGAAGTGAATCTTCCCGGCTAGCGCGGACGTCAGGCGCTGCCGAGCAGCCGGCCGCCGCCGCCGCCCTTCTGCTGGCCGTCCGCGCCGTAGGTCATCGCCATGTTGGCGGCCGCCATGAGCTCGGAAAGCGCACGCTGGTTGTGCTGAAAGAGGACGGCGATCAGCTTGCCGTTAATTTCGTTCTGTGCCCGCGCCTCGCCGGCGACCGCCAGCAACCGGCTCCAGAGGCGGCCGACCTGACCCGATTTGTCGGCGGCGGCCAGCTTGTCCATGCCCTCGCGGCCGGCGGGCAGGCCGCCGGCTTTGAGGATGGCTTCGCGCCGTTCGACGAGCGCATTCAGGCGCGCCGTGAATTCGCCCTTGCGGCCGGCCAGCGCCAACAGCGGATCCAACTCCGCTTGAGTGAGTGCGGATTCTTCCTGCTTGAGGACGGCGAGAAACTCCCCGACCGCCCCGACCTCTTCGGTCAGCAGGGCGAGCAGCGTAGTCGCGGGGGAGGCTGACAAGCTATCTAGCGGTGTTTCGCCAGCATTTGGCGGACGTTGTCGAGCAGTCCGTCGGCAATGCGCTCTGGGTTGATCTTGAAGCGTCCTTCGGCGATGGCCTGCTTGATTTCGGCAACGCGCTCGGCGTTGAAGGCCGGGCTCGACGCCACGCTGGCGCCGATTTCCTGCAAGCGCGCGGAGAACGCGGAAATATCGACTTGTTCCTTCGGGCTGCCCTGGGGAACGCCGGCCGTGCGGCTGGGCGCGGCAGCGGAGGGGCCGTCACCGCCTACCTTTCCGACCGAACCGATGGCGCTATTGATTTTCACGGCATTTCCTTCTGGCAAGTTGAGTCATTGACCGGTATATCGGCAAGCATGCCGGAAACTTGAGCACAAATGATGCCTGAGCAGCGCAAGCATTCTACTGCAATTCAATAGCCGACCTCGACCTGGGCCCCGTTGCGGGCGATGCCGCTGACGATCTGGCCGTTTTGCAGCCGGACCTGGGCGACCTGGCCCTCCGCCGCGTTGTTGAGCGCCTTGCCGTCGTTGGCGACCTGGAAGCCGGGTCCCTTGGAAATGACCTTGACGTTCTGTCCCTGCTGCACCACGAACACCTGGCGGATCATGTCCGCACGCAGCGGGCGTCCGGCCTGGATGGCCATCGTCACGGCGCGTCCGACCGCCTGCTGCGGATCGGTCAGCGTGCCGTTGGGCAGTTCGGCCAGATCGCCGCTCCTGACGACGAGATCGGCGGCAGCGATGACCTGTCCCGCCGCCAGGGAGCGCGCCAGCGTCAGGTAGCCGGCGACGACCTTGATCTGCACCGGAACGAAGACGCTCCAACTGCCTTCTTCGACGCACTGCACGCGCAGCGACGTGCGGCCCCAGGCCCGGCTGCCGCTCGGCAGGCTGACGTCGAAGGCGGCGCAGGGCGCGAGGTTGTTGTTCGGATCGAACGCCCCCACCGAGTAACTCGCCTGGCCGGGCAGGCCCTTGACCTGGATGCGCAAGTAGTCGTCGACGGCCTTGCGCACGGCCGCCGGATCCTGCCGGGCCGTCGCCGCGGCGGCAAACAGTACGGCGAGAAGGAGGAACAGGGCTTTGATCATGGCTTGCCGCGGATTCAACCATATTGCCGGCGCGCCGCATAGCCGGAAATGACGGCAAGAATTGCCGCAGCCCTTTGCCGCCGCCGGCCCGAAAGTACCGCCTGGCCTGCCGATGCGGGCGGATCGCCCCTCTGGCACGAATGCTGCTCAACGGTCAATGCAGAAAAACCTTGAGGCCTCCATGCTAGATCGTATCGACAGCCGAATCGCCTACTCCCGCAACGCCCTGAACGCCAGGGCGTATCAGCAGGAGCTGCTCGCTTCGAACATCGCCAACGCCGACACGCCGCACTACAAGGCGCGCGATATCGACTTCAAGTCGGCGCTGGCGAATCTGACGGCGGGCAAGGCGGCACCGGGAACGCTGGCGATCGCGCGCACCGACGCCGCACACCAGGGCGGCGGCGGCGCCAATCCTCTGGCGGCCTATACGAAATACCGCAGCGAGTATCAGAGCGCCGTCGACGGCAATACCGTCAACCTCGACATCGAACGCAGTGCTTTCGCCGAGAACGCGGTGCATATGGAAGCCCTGCTCACCTTCATCCGCAGCGAGTTCCGCGACTTGCAGGCGGCCATGCAGCCCCAGTGAGGTAGATCGCCATGCTCAACGTCTTCGGCATCTCGGGCTCGGCCCTGACCGCGCACGACTACCGCGGGGAGGTCAACGCGGGGACGTTCATCGGCGACTACTCGGGGCGGATGGAGAAGAAGACGAGTGTGAAGTGGGCGGGGGACGACAAGAAATTCACGATGCAGTCCACCTCCCAGGTCGTGGACAGCGCGGCGCCCTTGCGCATGACCTACGACCCCAAGAATCCGGCCGCGGACGACAAGGGCTACGTCGCGATGCCCAACGTGAACGTCGTCGACGAGATGGTCAACATGATCTCCGCCTCGCGTTCCTACCAGATCAACGCCGAAGTCATGAGCGCCGCCAAGTCGCTGATGCTGAAAACCTTGGCCATCGGCCAGCAATAAAGGAGAAACGCCATGGCCACCGCCAGCGCCACCAACAGCAGCAATCCGGCGAGCAGCCTGTTCTCGTCCCTCAACGGCACGGCGAGCAAGACCAACAGCAGCGGCACCACCGATGCGCAGAACCGTTTCCTGACGCTGCTCACGACCCAGCTCAAGAACCAGCTCAACCCGATGGACAACGCCGAGGTGACCTCGCAGCTTGCGCAGATCAGCACCGTCGACGGCATCGAACGCCTCAACGGCACGCTCGCCAAGCTGATGGACAGCCAGTCGCAGGGGCAGACCCTGCAGGCCGCCGCCCTGGTCGGGCGCGGCGTTCTCGTCGCCGGCAGCGGTCTGGCGCTGCAAGGCGGTTCCGCCATCGGCGGCTTCGAGTTGGCGAAGGCCGCCGACCACGTGAATATCGACATCAAGGATGCCACCGGCACCGTGGTGCGCACCATCAAGCTGACCGGCGTCGATGCCGGCGTCCATTCCTTCACCTGGGATGGCGCCACCGACGCCGAGACGACGGCCGCCGACGGCCAATATACCTTCAGCATCGCGGCGACCCAGGGTTCCGACAAGGTCACGGTGGATCGTCTTCAGCTCGGACTCGTCGACTCGGTGTCGCTGGCCGCGACCGGCGTCAAGGTCAATGTCGGCGGCGTCAATTCGAGTTCGACTTCGCTCGGCAGCTTCGGCATGACCGAACTCAAGCAGATTCTGTAGCAGCTTCAAGACGGAGACAGCACATGGGATTCCAGCAAGGGCTTTCCGGCCTCAACCTCTCGTCGAAGGCGCTCGACGCCATCGGCAACAACGTTGCGAACGCCAACACCGTCGGCTTCAAGTCGGCGCGCGCCAACTTTTCCGACGTCTATGCCGCGTCGCTGGCTGGTGCCGGCGCCTCGCAGGTCGGCATCGGCGGCTCGGTCACCAACATCGCCCAGCAGTTCACCCAGGGCAACGTCACCACCACCAACAATTCGCTCGACCTCGCCATCAACGGCAACGGCTTCTTTCGCATGTCGGACAACGGCACCATCACCTTCACCCGCAACGGCCAGCTCCAGGTCGATAAGGACGGCTTTCTGATCAACGGTTCCGGGCTGCGCGTCACCGGCTACACGGCGGACGCCACGGGCTCCATCGTCGTCGGCGATTTCGTCGACCTGCGCCTGTCCTCGGCCAGCATCGAGCCGGCCGCCACCACCACCAGTGCCGTCCAGGTGAACCTCGACTCGCGCTCGACCGAGCCTACGGCCATGACCGCCGGCAAGGCCACCGGCGTGGCGGTGCCGGGCTCGCTCAACATCACGGCGGCCAACAACTCGTTCCAGCTTCGGGTCGACGGCTATCCGACGGCGGCGCCGGTAACCATCGACATACCGATCGCCAGCTATTCCCCGGCCGCGGACGAACACGTTGGTCGACGTGACGCTGAACTCGGCCGGCCAGATGGTCATCACCTCGCGCAGCGTCGGCGCCCTCGGCAGCCAGGGGCTGGGCTCCTCGGTCAGCCTGTCGGCCGCCGCCGGCGACACCGGCCTGTCCAACCTGATGGGCGCGGCATGGACCGCCGCCACGGGCGCTACGGTCGGCGTCAACAACTTCTCGGGTACCAGCACATCAAGCTACACGGCGTCGACGGCGCAGACCGTCTACGATTCGCTCGGCAACGCCCACAACCTGACCATGTATTTTCTGCAGAGCTCCCAGGCCAATACCTGGCAGGTCTATACCGCGCTCGACGGCACCTTTACCGGCACGCCGACGACGACCGCCGCCTCGTCCGGCGCCCTCACCGGCACGGCGTTCGCCGATTTCACCAACGCCAACAACGGCGGCTATTTGAACGTCACCATCGACGGCACCGCGGCCAGCGTCTATGTCCCCGCCAACCCGAACTACACCATGAATACGCTGGCGACGGCCCTGCAGGCGGCGATCGATACCGCCTTCCCGACGACGCCGTCGGCGACGGTCACCGTGGCGAACGGGGCGATTACGATCACCTCCGATACCACCGGCGGCAGCTCCAGCGTCACCGTGGCGGCCGGCAGTACTGTGCCGGCGCTCGATCCGGCCATCGTCTTCGGCGGCACCGGTTCGATCAGCGCCGGCGGCGTATTCACCGGCGTCTACGCCGGCGGTTCGGCCGATCTCGGCGGTTCCATCTCGGTATCGACCTCGACGCAGACGGCGATGCTGACCGTGCCGGCGGCTGCCTACGCCGACGCCGCAGCCTACGCCGCCGCCTTGCAGACGGCCGCCAACGCGGCCTTCGGTGCCAACGTGATCGCCGTATCCGAGGCTGCCGGTGTGGTCTCCATCGACACGGTCGTCAGCGGCGACATACAGGCTGTGACCGCGGGCACCGCCCACACCCTGGCCCTCGCCGACGTGCTCGGCTCGGCGACGCCGACGGCAACGCCGGGCGCCGCCGCCGCGACGACGACGACGCCGACGCCGACCACGCTGAGCTTCACCTCGGCCGGCGCGCTGTCGACCACCGATCCGATCAGCCTCAGCTTCGATCTGGTCAACGGCGCCACCACGCCGCTTGCCTTCACCCTCGACTTCAGCGGCTCCAGCCAGTACGGCCTCACCTTCGGCGTCAACCAGTTGCTGCAAGACGGCTTTACCTCGGGGCGGCTGTCGGGAATTTCGGTGTCCACCGACGGCGTGATCCAGGGCCGCTATTCCAACGGCAAGTCGCGCAACATGGGCCAGGTGGTGCTGGCCAACTTCAACAACGCCAATGGCCTGCAATCCCTGGGCGACAACCAGTGGGCGGAAACCGTCGAGTCGGGACAGGCGATTCCGGGCGAACCGGGCTCGGGCAACCTCGGCGTGATCCAGTCGGCGTCGATCGAGGAATCCAACGTCGACCTGACCGCCGAGCTGGTGAACATGATCACCCAGCAGCGCGTGTACCAGGCCAACGCCCAGAGCATCAAGACTCAGGACCAGATTCTGCAAACGCTGGTGAATCTGCGCTAGGAGCCGCTGAACGATGGATCGCCTGATCTATACCGCCATGACCGGAGCGTCCCAGACCCTGGGGCGCCAGGCGTCCGTCGCCCACAACCTCGCCAACGCCGCCTCCAACGGCTATCGCGCCGAGGCGCATCGCCTGCGCGCGGTGCAGGTGCAGGCGCAGGACCAGGCGCGCGCCACCGCCTTGCCGACGCGCGCCTTCGTCGTCGACGCCAGCACCTATTCGGACTTTACCCAGGGGCCGCTCGTCAGCACCGGCCGCAGCCTCGACGTCGCCGTCCAGGGCGAGGGCTGGATCGCCGTCACCGGCGCCGACGGCCGCGAAGCCTACACGCGCAACGGCGCCCTGGAAATTTCGGTCAACGGCGTCTTGCAGACCAGCAGCGGCCTGCCGGTCGCCCAGGGCGACGGCGGCGCCTTGTCGATTCCGCCGGAAACCAAAGTCAGCATCGGCAAGGACGGCGTGGTCTCGGTGATTCCGGAGACGGGCGCGCAAAGCGCCGTCTCTTCCATCGGACGCATCAAGCTGGTCAATCCGCCGCCGGCGGATCTGGTGCGCGGGCCGGACGGCCTGTTCCGCATGAAGGACGGCAGCGCGGCGCCGGTCAGCGAGCGCACCGAGATCGCCAGCGGCTACGTCGAGAACAGCAACGTCAACCCGGTGGAGGAAATGGTGACCATGATTTCGCTCGCCCGCCAGTTCGAGATGCAGATGAAGGTCATCACCAGCGCCGACCAGAACGACCGCTCCGCCACCCAAGTGATCAACGCGCGATAGGGCCTGAACCATGATCCGTTCCCTCTGGATTGCCAAGACCGGCCTGGATGCGCAGCAGACCCAGCTCGACGTCATTTCCAACAACCTGGCCAACGTCAGCACCAACGGCTACAAGCGCTCGCGCGCCGTGTTCGAGGATCTGCTCTACCAGACCCTGCGCCAGCCCGGCGCCGCCTCGTCGCAGCAGACCACCATTCCGTCCGGCCTGATGCTCGGCACCGGCGTGCGGCCGATCGCCACCGAGCACATCTTCACCCAAGGCAGCCTGCAGCAGACCCAGAATCCGCTCGACATCGCCATCAACGGCCAGGGCTTCTTCCAGATCCAGATGCCCGACGGCACGCTCGCCTACACGCGCGACGGAGCCTTCCAGCGCGACTCGACCGGGCAGGTGGTGACTTCCAGCGGCTATCCGCTGTCGCCGGCGGTCACGATTCCGAGCGATGCGACGTCGATCTCGATCAGCCGCGACGGCATTGTTTCCGTGACCCAGCCGGGCTCGACCACCGCCTCGCAGGTGGGGACCATCCAACTGGCGAGCTTCACCAACATCGGCGGCTTGCAGAGCGTCGGCGAAAACCTTTTCGTCGAGACCGCCTCGTCCGGTACGCCGACGCCGAACACGCCGGGCAGCAACGGCACCGGCCTGCTCAACCAGGGCTATGTCGAAACCTCGAACGTCAATGTCGCCGAGGAACTGGTCACCATGATCCAGACCCAGCGCGCCTACGAAATGAACTCGAAAGCCGTGTCGACCTCCGACCAGATGCTGGCGCGGCTGACGCAACTGTGATGGGTGAGGCCATGAAAAATCTGATCTGCATCGCCGTACTGGCCGGGGCGCTGGCCGGCTGCGTCACCACCGCGGTGCCGCCGACCGCGGTGCACCAGCCGATGACGGCGCGTCCCGAGTCGCGCAGCTATGCGCCGCAGACCAACGGCGCCATCTACAACGTCGCCTCGGCGCGGCCTCTGTTCGAAGACAGGCGCGCCCGCTTCATCGGCGACACCATCACCATCAACATCACCGAGAAGACGCAGGCCTCGAAGATCTCCGAGAACAAGGCCGAACGCAGCCACACCGTCGATGCCAGCGTGCCGAGCGTGGTCGGCCTGCCGTTCAAGGGCGCGCAGGGCACGACGCTGTCGGCGAGCGACTCCAACAAGTTCGGCGGCAAGGGCCAGAACAACTCCTCGAACGACTTCACCAGCACCATCACGGTGACGGTAATCGAGGTCTACCCGAACGGCAACCTGCTGGTCTCCGGCGAGAAGCAGATCGGCCTCAAGGAAGGCGAGGAGTTCATCCGCTTTTCGGGCGTCGTGAACCCCAACAACATTACCGCTGCCAACTCGGTGTCCTCGACCCAGGTCGCCGACGCGCGCATCGAGTACAAGGCCAACGGCTTCATCGACTCGGCCCAGGTGATGGGCTGGCTCGGCCGCTTCTTTCTTTCCTTCATGCCCTTCTAGACCATGACCCGCACCCAGAAATTTCTCCTCGTCATGATATGGGCCTTCGCCGCGCTGCTGGTGGCGGATGCCGCGCGCGCCGAGCGCATCAAGGATCTGGCGTCGGTCTCCGGCGTGCGCGGCAACCAGTTGATCGGCTACGGCATCGTCGTCGGCCTCGACGGTTCCGGCGACCAGACGACGCAGACGCCGTTCACGGTGCAGAGCATCATCAACATGCTGTCGAACATGGGCGTGAATCTGCCTGCCGGCACCACGCTGCAGCTCAAGAACGTCGCCGCCGTGATGGTGACGGCGACGCTGCCGCCCTTCTCGCGCATGGGGCAGAAGATCGACGTCACGGTGTCTTCGATCGGCAACGCCAAGTCGCTCAAGGGCGGCACTCTGGTGATGACGCCGCTGAAGGGCGCCGACGGCAACGTCTATGCGCTCGCCCAGGGCAACCTGGCGGTGGCCGGCGCCGGCGCTTCCGGCGGCGGCTCCAAGGTCACGGTCAACCATCTCTCGGTCGGCCGCATCGCAGGCGGCGCCACGGTCGAGCGCGAAGTGACGACGCCGGTGGGGCAGGGCGAGCTGGTCTATTTCGAACTCAACAGCAGCGATTTCGGCACCGTGCAGCGCGTCGCCGAGGCGATCAACCGTGCCATGGGGCCGGGCACGGCGTCGGCCGCCGACGGCCGCCAGGTGCGCGTGCGGGCGCCGCTCGACGCCGACGAGCGCGTCAGT
>JACRPB010000293.1 GCA_016214175.1 Rhodocyclales bacterium | reverse complement strand
CGCGCGGCGGCGGCGCTCTTGCCGCTGCCGATGCCGCCGGAAAGGCCGACGACAAAACCGCTCATTGGCAGTCGGCCGCCGTCGCGCCGGCCGCGCCGGCCAGCCACTCCGGCAGGCGCCGCGCCAGGACGTCGGCGGCACCGCGCACTTCGAGGCGGGGCGCCACCGCCCCCTTGCGCTTGTCGATGCGCGCCGACTTGACGCCCTTCCTGTTGAGCCCGAGCAGGTAGTCGTTGGCCGCGCTTTCGCTGCGAAAGACGCCGAGCGAAACCACGAAACTGCCGGCGTCCGCCTGCACGACGTGAAAGTCGAGAATGCCGAGGATCTTGAGTTCGGCCGCCTTCTTCTCGGCCGCCGCCTTGTTCGGCAGACCCGGCATGTTCACCCAGAAGCTCGGTGCTTCCTCGCCTTGCTGGAGGCTGATGGCCAGGCCTTCCTCGGGGATGGTCTGCTGCAGGCGTTCGAGGTCCTTCGCCGCGAGGCCGTCGATGCGGCGACACCCCTGGGGCGGCGGCGGCGGACCGATGCTGACCTTCTCCGGGTGCAACTGGCTTTTCAGCCGTTGCGGCTCGCGCCCGCCCTCCTGCCCGCCCAGATAACCCTGCGCCCAGACGAAGAAGGTCAGGTTCGCAAGGACAAGCAGAAAGAAGGCGGGACGCATTCGAACCCTTCCCGGCATACGGCCTCAGCCGACCTTGGGCAGATGCGCCAGCGACGCCGCGATCGCCTCTTGCGGGTACTCGAAGTCCTCCAGCTCGCCGGCGAAGTAGCGGTCGTAGGAGGCCATGTCGAAGTGGCCGTGGCCGGAGAGGTTGAACAGCAGCGTCTTCGGCTCGCCGCTCTCCTTGCAGCGCAGGGCCTCGTCGATGCATGCGCGCACGGCGTGGCACGACTCGGGCGCCGGGATGATGCCCTCGGCGCGCGCGAACTTGACGCCGGCCTCGAAGGTCGCCAGTTGCGGCACCGCCACCGCCTCGATCAGCTTCTCGTGGTAGAGCTGCGACACCAGCGGGCTGTCGCAGTGGTAGCGCAGGCCGCCGGCGTGGATGCCCGGCGGCATGAAGTCGTGGCCGAGCGTGTACATCTGCATCAGCGGCGTAAAGCCGGAGGCGTCGCCGAAGTCGTAGGCGTACACGCCCTTGGTCAGCGTCGGGCAGGAGGTCGGCTCGACCGCGATCAGGCGCACGTTCTTGCCGGCGGCCTTGTCGGCGAAGAAGGGAAACGCGATGCCGGCGAAGTTGGAGCCGCCGCCGCAGGGCGCGAAAATCATGTCGGGATATTCGCCGATTTTCTCGAACTGCTTTTTCGCTTCGAGGCCGATCACGGTCTGGTGCAGCAGCACGTGATTGAGCACCGAGCCGAGCGAATAGTTCGTGTCCTTGCGGCCGGCGGCTTCTTCGACCGCCTCGGAAATGGCGATGCCGAGCGAGCCGAGGCTGTTCGGGTCCTTGGCCAGGATGGCGCGGCCGGTCTGGGTCATGTCGCTCGGGCTGGCGAAGACTTCGGCGCCCCAGGTCTGCATCATCGAGCGGCGGTAGGGCTTCTGGCCGTAGCTGATCTTGACCATGTAGATGCGCACTTCGACGCCGAACATCTGGCCGGCGAAGGCGATCGAGCTGCCCCACTGGCCGGCGCCGGTTTCGGTGGTGAGGCGGTTGATGCCGGCCTGCTTGTTGTAGTAGGCCTGCGGAATCGCGGTGTTGGGCTTGTGCGAACCGGAGGGCGATACGCCTTCGTACTTGTAGAAGATCTTGGCCGGTGTGCCGAGCGCCGCTTCGAGGCGCGTGGCGCGGATCAACGGCGTCGGCCGCCAGATGCGGTAGGCGTCGCGCACGGCATCGGGAATCGGAATCCAGCGCTCGCCCGACATTTCCTGTTCGAGCAGGTTGCCGGGAAAGATCGCCAGCATCTGCTCCGGCCCCACCGGCTTGCCGTCGGGCCCCAGCGGCGGCGAGGGCGGATTGGGCATGTCGGCGACGACGTTGTACCAATGCGTCGGAATCTCGTTTTCCTCAAGCGTCACGCGCGTTACGGTCATTTTCGATTCTCCCTGGATATGCGCAAAGGTGGCTACGTTAGCGCAAACATAGACGGAATTGAAGCCCGATTAACGAATCCTGATTGGCCGGGCCGCCGGCACACGTCTATCCTGCCTGCGCCGAACCGACAACCCAGGATGCCTGCCATGCAATCCGGACCGCGAGAGATCGTCACCCCGTTCCGCCCGATACCGCTTGCCGTGCCGGAAGGCATGAAGCCGAACGAGTTCTTCAACAGCGCCGAGAATCTCGCCGATCTCGTGCACAACAACGGCCTGCTGCAAAACCCCGAAGGCCTGCTGCTCTACCGCAAGGCGCTCGGCCACAGCAATCTGTTCGACGCCTCGATCATCTACAACACGTCCCAGAGCATCCTCGATCCGCTCGGCCGCCCGGTGCGCCGCACCCAGGTGCCGGCGCCGGTGAAGAACGTCTGGAACCGCATGAACCAGATCGTCGTCGCGGCCATGCTCGAACGCTATCCCGATCCCGACGCGCACCTGGTGCTGGCCGGCGAAGCCAGCCTCGACGCCACCTGGCCGCTGACCGCGCCCGGCGTACCGAGCATCCGCATGCTGCACAACCACTTCATCGTCTTCGACAAGCAGGCCTTGCGCGCGGCACCGTTGGCCGACCCCGACAACCCGAATCTCACCGACGGCGGCCAGCACTCGCTGTTCCAGGCCCACATGCGCGACGTCTATCGCAACTTCTTCGCCGGCCTCGACTTGCAGATCCTCACGCCCTGCCGCGAAGGCGCCGGCCGCCTCGCACTCACCGGCTATCCGCAGGGCCTGCCGAGCTGGGAAATTCAGGGCGGCGCCGCGGCGCTGAAGGAAGTGCGCTTCTGGCAGGAATACGACGTCATCCTCCAGGGCTTCATCGACTTCTACCGCAGCTTCTTCAGCCAGGTGTCGACGCGCAACGCCGCCATGCCGCGCGACATCCACTTCCCGGCGCTGGTGGAAAACAAGCTGCTGTTCGACAACGACTTCCTGAAGACGGCGAAAATGGTGCGCGACCGCTGCCTCACCGATGCCCGGTACGCCAACGCCATCCGCTGGCAGCCGGCCTTCAAGCAGATCATCTACCGCGACGACGCCGGCCGCCTCGTCGTCACCATCAGCCAGAACTCGATCGGCAACGCCATCACCGAACTGCTCGGCGTCGTCGTCAAGCGCGTCCCCGACGCCGAGGCCTACGGCCGCGCCGAGCCGGCGCTGATCGCGCAATTGCTCGAAGTGCGCCGCCGCCTGGTCGAGGCCGACCTGGGCCAGGGCATCGCCACGCCGACGTGGAGCACCGCGCCGTAGCGTCTGGGGTAGAATGCGCGGACCCGATGCGGCGGGCTTGTTCGACCCCAAGCCCGCCGTGCACGCAAAGCCCAACATGTCGCGAACGAACATGCCGCCAGAGAATTCCGCTTTGTCACTCGTCGCCTCGATTGCCGACGCCTACGGCCGCCCGCTGCGGGTCGCCCAAACCGTGTTGCTGGTGCTGCTGCTGGCCGGCAGCGTGGGCATGCTGGGCTCGCTCGCGGCCCTGCGCGGCGACGCCGCGGCGCTGGAAGCCAAGATCAAGCAATCGACGCAGGCGCGGCAAGCCCTGCGCGAAGAGATCGCCGCCATCGAGGAGCAGCTCAAGACGCTGCCGCCGCCCGCCGACGCCGGCGCCGCAGCCGGCGCGACATCCGCGCCGCCGCCGGCGGCGGTCCCGCAACGGCCGCGCGCCGTGCCGCCGCCGCAGTTGGTCAAGGTCCGCGCCGACTTGTCGAAAAAGACCTGCATCTTCCGTCCCGGCTACGGCGGCGCGCTGGCCGACTGCCTGCGCGCGGCGACGAAAATCTGAGCGTCAGGCG
>JACRPB010000284.1 GCA_016214175.1 Rhodocyclales bacterium | reverse complement strand
CTGCCCGACAAATACGAGACGAAGGTCGGCGAGCGCGGCCTCAAGCTCTCGGGCGGCGAAAAGCAGCGCGTCGCCATCGCCCGCGCGCTGCTGAAGAACCCACCGATCCTGATTTTCGACGAAGCGACCTCGGCGCTCGACTCGAAGACCGAGCAGGCGATCCAGGCCGAGCTCGAACAGGCCGCCGTCGGCCGCACGACGCTGATCATCGCCCACCGCCTGTCCACGGTCATGAACGCCGACGAAATCCTGGTGCTCGACGCCGGCCGCATCGTCGAGCGCGGCAGCCACCGCGAACTGTTGGAACGCAGCGGCGCCTACGCGCAGATGTGGGCGCTGCAACAGCAGCAGGAAGAAGTGCAGGGCGTCGCCTACGCCTGAAGCCTGCTCCGCTAGCGAGGCGGACTTTCGCCCGCATAGCCGGCCTCGCGCTGGCTGCGCAGCGCGAGGACAAAAACGGTATCGACCTCGGCAATGTAGCGGTACAAGGCCAGATAGCCGTGCGCACGGCGGCCGATCACCAGTTCGCGCTTGCCGTTGGCGACCGGGCGACCGAT
Organism: Rhodocyclales bacterium; assembly: GCA_016214175.1. Classification (GTDB taxonomy): domain Bacteria; phylum Pseudomonadota; class Gammaproteobacteria; order Burkholderiales; family Rhodocyclaceae; genus Nitricoxidireducens. Next base: position 13,928 of record JACRPB010000284.1, on the reverse strand, counting down.
CAGCGGGTTGTGTTCCAGCACGTCCAGCGCCGCGATGGTCTCCCGAATGCGTGCCGCCGGATCTGCAACCCGATACTGCGCCAGATGATCGAGGATGCGGTCGAAATCCGCCCCGACGTCCGCCGCCAGCTCGATGCGCGACACGCTCAGCGTGCCGTCTTGCGCGCCTGCGGGCGCTTGGTCGACTTGCCGGCAAGACGCGCTTCCAGATAGCCGCGCATCTCCGCCCAGGGCACCGTCTTTCCGGACGCCACGATGCCGGCGAAGCGCGCCTCCGCCACCGCGTCGAATTCGGCGCGCAGTTCTTCCTGCGCGGCCTTTTCCGCAATCGCTTCGAGAATGAAGCCGTGCGCCGTGGTGCCGGCGCGCTTTGCCGCCGCCGCAACGCGCGCGCGCAACGCTTCCGGCATCCGTATGGTGGTGGTGGACATGGCGGTCTCCTTGGCAGTGCGTTTTCGCCACTGTAGCACATCGGTGCTACATGGCGCCCGGACCAGGTGCGGGGGGTAGCTGCTTGCGCATCTCTTGGCTTGGCGACGGCGGGCAGCCGACGGGTATAGTTGGCCCCATCGCATTGACGCGGAGAACGCCATGTCTGCCACCCGCATCGAGCACGATCTGCTCGGCGAACGCCAGGTGCCGGCCGACGCCTATTGGGGCATCCACACGCTGCGCGCGCTGGAGAATTTCCCGATCAGCGGCAAAGCCATCGGCAGCTATCCGGACCTGGTGAAAGCCCTGGCCCTGGTCAAGCTCGCCGCCGCCCACGCCAACCTCGATCTCGGCGATCTCGACGCCGCGCGCCACGACGCCATCGCCGCCGCCTGCCAGGAAATCCTTGGCGGCCAGTGGCACGAGCAGTTCGTCGTCGACGTGATCCAGGGCGGCGCCGGCACCTCGACCAACATGAACGCCAACGAGGTCATCGCCAATCGCGCCCTCGAACTCATGGGCCGGGCCAAGGGCGACTATGCGGAGTTGCACCCGATCAACCACGTCAACATGTCCCAGAGCACCAATGACGTCTATCCGACCGCCCTGCGCGTGGCCGCCTGCTTCGGCATCCAGGCGCTGATCGGCGCCATGGCCGAGCTGCGCCTGGCCTTCGCCGCCAAGGCCGAGGAGTTCCGCGACATCCTCAAGATCGGCCGCACCCAGTTGCAGGACGCCGTGCCGATGACCCTGGGCCAGGAGTTCTCGGCCTACGGCGTGATGCTGGGCGAAGACGAGCAGCGCCTGGCCGAGGCGATGGCGCTGATCCGCGAAGTGAACCTCGGCGCCACCGCCATCGGCACCGGCATCAACACCGACGTCGACTACGCGCGGCTCGCCATCGCGCATTTGTCTTCGCTGTCCGGCCTGCCGCTGGAGCCGGCGCCGAACATGGTCGAGGCGACCCAGGACACCGGCGCCTTCGTCCAGCTCTCGGGCGTGCTGAAGCGCGTCGCCGCCAAGCTCTCGAAGACCTGCTCCGACCTGCGCCTGCTGTCGTCCGGCCCGCAGGGCGGCTTCAACGAGATCAACCTGCCGGCGCGCGCGGCCGGCTCCTCGATCATGCCGGGCAAGGTCAACCCGATCATCCCCGAAGTGATAAACCAGATCGCCTTCGAAGTCATCGGCAACGACGTCACCATCACCCTCGCCTCGGAGTCCGGCCAGTTGCAGTTGAACGCCTTCGAACCCATCATCGGCCACAGCCTGTTCAAGAGCATCGAGCACCTGAAGGCCGGCTGCCTGACGCTGGCCCGCAACTGCGTCGCCGGCATCACCGCCAACCGCGATCTGCTGGCCGAGCGCGTGCGCAAGTCGGCCGGACTGGCGACGGCGCTGAATCCCTACATCGGCTACGAGAATGCCACCCTGGTCGCCCGCGAATCGCTGCGCAGCGGACGCAGCGTCGCCGAACTGGTGCTCGAAATGGGACTGCTCGACCAGGCGGCCCTCGCCCGGATACTCAGTCCCGACGTGCTGACCGCGCCGCGCCGGCGCAGTTGAAGCGGCGGCGGCGCCACGCATTTGCCGGCGCCGGCCGGTATGCTATGGTTCGAGCAGGCGCAACAACAATCGACAAGGAGGTCGCCCATGTCCCGCCGAGCTTTTCACGCCGCCGCGCTTGCCTGCTGTCTGTTCGCCGCACCGGTTTTCGCGGCCGGCGGCACGCTGAACAAGATCAAGGATGCCGGCGCCATCACGCTGGGCCACCGCGAATCCTCGATCCCCTTTTCCTACTACGACGACAAGCAGCAGGTGATCGGCTACTCGCACGAAATCATGCAGAAGGCCGTCGACGCGATCAAGGCCGAACTCAAGCTGCCAAGCCTCGCCGTCAAGCTGGTGCCGGTCACGTCGCAGAATCGCATCCCGCTGATCCAGAACGGCACCATCGACATCGAGTGCGGCTCCACCACCAACAACCTGGAGCGCCAAAGACAGGTCGCCTTCTCCAACAGCATTTTCGTCATCGGCACGCGCCTGCTGACGAAAAAGAACTCCGGCATCCAGGACTTCGCCGACCTCGCCGGCAAGAACGTCGTCACCACCGCCGGCACGACGTCCGAGCGCCTGCTGCGCAAGATGAACGACGACCGCAAGATGGGCATGGCCATCATCTCGGCCAAGGATCACGGCGAAGCCTTCCTGACCCTGGAGACCGGCCGCGCCGTCGCCTTCATGATGGACGACGCCCTGCTCTACGGCGAACTCGCCAAGGCGAAGCGGCCCGGCGACTGGGCCGTCGTCGGCACGCCGCAGTCGCGCGAAGCCTACGGCTGCATGCTGCCGAAGGACGACGCGGCTTTCAAGAAGGTCGTCGACGCCGCCATCGCCAGGCTCATGACGTCGGGCGAGGCCGAGAAGATCTACGCCAAGTGGTTCATGAACCCGATCCCGCCCAAGGGCCTCAACCTCAACTTCCCGCTCTCGGAAGACGTCAAGGCGCTCTACAAGGCGCCGAACGACAAAGCCTTCGACTGACCCTCGCGTCTTGAGCTACGCCTGGCACTGGGAAGTCTTCCTCCAGCCCGCCGCTTCGGGCGACGCCACTTACCTCGGCTGGATGGGCGCCGGCTTGGCGATGACCGTCGCGCTTTCGCTCGCCGCCTGGCTCATGGCCCTCGTGTGCGGAACGCTGGCCGGCGTGCTGCGCACGGTGCCGAACCGCCTCTGGTCGGGACTGGCGGCAGCCTATGTCGAAGTCTTTCGCAACATCCCGCTGCTGGTGCAGCTCTTCATCTGGTATTTCGTGCTGCCCGAACTGTTGCCGCCGGCCTGGGGCGACGCCTTCAAGCAACTCAATCCGGTAACGCAGCAGTTCGCCGCCGCCGTCGTCTGCCTCGGCTTCTTCACCAGCGCGCGCGTCTGCGAACATGTGCGCGCCGGCATCGAATCGCTGCCGCGCGGCCAGAGGAACGCCAGCCTGGCGCTGGGCCTGACGCTGGCGCAGACCTACCGCCACGTCATGCTGCCGATGGCCTTCCGCCTGATCGTGCCGCCGCTGACCTCGGAGTTTCTCAACGTCTTCAAGAATTCCGCCGTCGCCTCGACCATCGGCCTGCTCGAACTGGCCGCGCAAAGCCGCCAGCTCGTCGATTACACCGCCCAGCCCTACGAATCCTTCATCGCCGTCACGGTGATGTACATGGCGCTCAACGTCGTCGTCATGAGCGGCATGCGCTGGGTCGAGCGCAAGGCCCAGGTGCCTGGCTACATCGGAGCCAAGTGATGTACGAATTCGACTGGTCCTCGATCCCCGGCGCCCTGCCCTTCCTCTGGCAGGGCATGACGGTGACGCTGGAACTCACGGCGACCGCCGTCGTCGTCGGCATCGTCTGGGGCACGCTGCTGGCGATGATGCGGCTTTCCGCGATGCCGCTGCTGGCGTGGTTCGCCGCAGGCTACGTGAACCTGTTCCGCTCGATACCGCTGCTGATGGTGCTGCTCTGGTTTTTCCTCATCGTGCCGCGGCTGCTCGAAAGCCTGCTCGGCTTTCCGCCCGGCAGCGACATGCGCCTGACCTCGGCCATGGTCGGCTTTGCCCTGTTCGAGTCGGCCTATTACGCCGAGATCATCCGCGCCGGCATCCAGAGCGTGCCCCAAGGCCAGGTCGCCGCCGCCTACGCGCTGGGCATGAGCTACGGCCAGGCGATGCGTCTCGTCGTGCTGCCGCAGGCCTTCCGCAACATGGTGCCGCTGCTGCTGACCCAGGCCATCATCCTGTTTCAGGACACCTCGCTCGTGTACGTGAGCGCGCTGGCCGATTTCTTCGGCGCCGCCTACAAGGTCGGCGACCGCGACGGCCGCCTGGTCGAACTGCTGCTGTTCGCCGGCGCCGTCTATTTCGTCATGTGCTATGCGGCATCCCTGCTGGTCAAACGCTTGAGCAGGAAAGGAACGGCGGCATGATTTCGATCCGCAACGTCGGCAAGCACTACGGCAGCTTCCAGGTCCTCGCCGACTGCTCGACCGAGGTCAACAAAGGCGAGGTCATCGTCGTCTGCGGCCCCTCGGGCTCGGGCAAATCGACGCTGATCAAATGCGTGAACGGCCTCGAACCCTTCCAGCAGGGCGAGATCGTCGTCAATGGCGTCTCCGTCGGCGCGCCGAAGACCGACCTGCCGAAGCTGCGCGCCCACGTCGGCATGGTCTTCCAGCACTTCGAGCTGTTCCCCCACATGAGCATCATGGCCAACCTCACCCTGGCCCAGGAAAAGGTGCTCGGCCGCCCGCACGAGGAGGCGCGCGCCAAGGGCCCCGCCCTGCTCGACCGCGTCGGCCTCAGGGCGCAGGCCGCCAAGTATCCGGGCGAACTCTCGGGCGGCCAGCAGCAGCGCGTCGCCATCGCCCGCGCGCTGGCCATGGACCCGATCTGCATGCTCTTCGACGAGCCGACCTCGGCGCTCGATCCCGAGATGATCAACGAGGTGCTCGACGTCATGGTCGAACTGGCGCGCGAGGGCATGACCATGATGTGCGTCACCCACGAGATGGGCTTCGCGCGCCAGGTCGCCCATCGCGTCGTCTTCATGGACCACGGCCGCATCGTCGAGGACGCGCCGACGGAAGCCTTCTTCGGTGCCCCGCGCTCCGAGCGGGCGCAGCAGTTTTTGGCCAAGATCCTGCACCACTGAGGCGCTAAACACCATGAAAATTGATAGACAGCCTATCCATTTTCATGGTAATTTTTTGGCGTGATCGAGCGCCCCCGCCATCTTGCCGAAGTCTCCCGCCTGTTGCAGGAGTTTCCGGTCGTCGCCCTCATCGGCGCCCGCCAGGTCGGCAAGACCACGCTTGCGCTCACCCTCGCCGCACGGCACGCCGGGCCCTGCCACCGCTTCGACCTCGAGGATCCGCGCACCGCAGCGCGCCTGGCGTCGCCGACGCTGGCGCTGGAGCCGCTTGCCGGACTGGTGATCCTCGACGAAGTCCAGTTGCGTCCGGATCTGTTTCCGATTCTGCGGGTGCTGGCCGACCGCCCCGGCACGCCGGCCCGCTTCCTCATTCTCGGCTCGGCCTCGCCCGAACTGATGCAGCAGTCCGCCGAAAGCCTGGCCGGCCGCATCGCCTACCACGAGCTGCCCGGCCTCGACCTGGCCGAGACCGGCGCCGCCGCCATGGAAGCGCTCTGGCTGCGCGGCGGCTTTCCGAAGGCGCTGCTCGCCGCCACCGACTCCGCCTCGGTCCGCTGGCGCCGCGAATTCATCCGCAGCTACCTGGAACGCGACATCCCGGCGCTGGGCTTCCGTCTGCCGCCGGCCACTTTGCGCCGCTTCTGGAACATGCTCGCCCATTACCACGGCCAGACCTGGAACGGCTCCGAGCTGGCACGCGCCTTCGGCGTCACCGAGCGCACCGTGCGCCACTATCTTGACGTCCTCGCCGCCACGTTCATGGTACGCGTCCTCCCGCCGTGGCATGAAAACCTCGGCAAGCGCCAGGTCAAGGCGCCGAAGGTCTATCTCGCCGACAGCGGCATCCTGCACAGCCTGCTCGACATCGGCGACGCCGCGGCGCTGTTCGGCCACCCCAAGGTCGGCGCCTCCTGGGAAGGCTACGCCCTGCATCAAGTGGTAGGGCGTCTCGGCGTCGCTTGGGAGGCCTGCCATTATTGGAAGCTGCACACCGGCGCCGAACTCGATCTGTTCGTGCAGAGCGGCGGCCGCCGGCTCGGCTTCGAGTTCAAGTTCAGCGACGTGCCGCGGGCGACGCCCTCCATGCATTCGGCGCTGGAGCATCTGCGCCTGGACGCCCTCTACGTCGTGCATGCCGGCCGCGATCGTTTCCCGATCGCCGAACGCATCGAAGCCCTGCCGCTCGCTGCCGCGGGAACTCCCGCCTGAGCGCCGGACGCGCGCCGTTCAGTTGCCGGGCAGCACCAGGTCGGCCGTGCCCGGACACACCCAGCGCGGATATTCGCGCGAGGTGTCGATGCAGCCGCCATCGACATAGACGCCCTTGGGTTCGCGCAGCCGCAGCATCAGGCCGAGGATGCGCGCCACCTCGCCGGCGTCGGCCAGCGTCGCCGCCACGCGCGCTTCGACGACGGCCTCGTCGATCTGCATTTCTCCCGCCGCGTCACGGTAGGCGCCGTGGCGCCAGTGGTAGATCTCGACGCATTTCGAGGTCATGGTGAAGCGCTGGTCGCGCTTCCAGAAATTGGTGAACAAGCCGCCGCCGAGATAGAAGACCCAGGAGCCTTCGTAACCGGTGGCGTCCGACGAGGGCTCGTCGGGATTGCGGAACCAGAGCCGGTCGCCGGGGACGTAGTACTTCGGCGGCAGCGGCGCCTCCTGCGAACCGTATTCGCGCAGAAAGACGTCGTGGAACTGGCCCGACATGATGGCGCGGGTTTCCCACTGCGCCTGCAACCGGCGGAACAGTTCCGGATTCGACTGCGCGAGTTCGCGCGCGATGCCGAGCAGGATCACGTACTCGGTGGCGCGGTAGCACGAGAACGAATAGAGCTGCCCCGAAGCCTCGGGCTGCGTCGCCTTGACCAGGGCGTCGATCAGCGACTTGCCGGGACGCACGGTGAAGCTGCGGCCCTTGGCATAGGTCCAGTACTCTTCGGGCCGTTCGGCCTCGGTGGTCTTGAAGTCGAGCGCCGTCTTGCGCGCGGCCTCGACGATGTGCTGGCGGATGCGCACCGCCGCCGCCAGTTCCTCGCCGCTCGGATGCTCGAAGGCGACCGGCCCGGCGAGCATGGCGACGAGAATCTCGCGCTCCAGGTCGTCGCGCCGCGCCAGCGTGTCCAGCGCCAGCCGCCCGCACAGGTCGAGCGTGTCGCCGCCGGGCGTCCACGTCTGCGCCGCCTCCGCGCTCAGCCGAAAGCGCACGAAGCCGCGGTCGCCGGCCGCCGTTCCGCGCGTCGCCACCACGCCGCGGCCGAGACCCAGCGCATCGAAGCGGCCCTGCCAGCGGTCTTGCGCCGCCTCCACGTCCGCTGCGTTCGCGCCGTGGATCAGAATGCCGCCCTGCCCCGGATCGCCGCATCCGTTTGTCGTTTTCATCAACTCGCCCTCTCCCCCTCGCTCGCCTTCCGGCGCGCATCACTGTAACATTGCGGCCCCGATCATGAACAGCCTGCGCCGCCAACTCCCGGTCGTCGATGCCGTCAAGGCACTCGCCTCCCAAATCATCGTCTGGCATCACATGGCCTGCTACGGGCCGATGTCGGACGTCGCCTACCCACTCGCTCCCGCCGTCCTGGACTGGCTGTACGACTACGGCCTGTTTGCGGTGCAGGCCTTCCTCGTCGTCGGCGGCTTCCTCGCGGCGCGATCGCTGGCGCCACGACTCGACGCGACACGCATCGCCGTAGCGACAGCGGCCGTGCCGCAGCAGCTTTGGCGGCGCTATGTCCGCCTGATGCGGCCTTATGCCGTTGCCCTGGCGGCGGCGATTGCGCTGGCCTGGCTCGCACGCGTGCTGGTCGTGCATCCGACCACTCCGCCCGCGCCCACCTTGGCCCAACTGTTTGCCCATGTCTTCCTGTTGCAGGATGTCCTTGGCATGGAGGGCCTCTCCGCCGGCGTCTGGTACCTGGCCATCGACTTCCAGCTCTACGCGCTGCTGCTGCTGACGCTGTGGGTCGCGCGGCGGCTCGCGGCGCTGGGCGGCGGCGATGCGGGGCGCGCGGCACTGATCCTGTGCGGCGCACTCACCGGCGCCTCGCTGTTCTGGCTCAACCGCAATCCCGCCCTCGACGCCTGGGCGCCCTACTTCTTCGGTGCCTACGGCCTCGGCATTCTGGCGCAATGGCTGTCGACGCAGCCGCGCCAAGCCGGCTGGGGTGCCGCGCTGACCCTGGTCGTGCTCGCCGCCCTGGCCATCGAATGGCGCGAGCGCATTCTCGTCGCCGGCCTCACCGCCCTGCTGCTGACCTGGCGCGGCGACGGGGCGCCGCAGTGGATGCGCAGCGCCACGATCGCCTTCCTTGCCCGCATTTCCTTCCCGGTGTTTCTGCTGCACTACCCGGTGTACCTGGCGGTCGGCGCCGTCGTCTTCAAGTTCTGGCCCGACGACCCCACCATTCACGCCATCGGCATGGTCGCCACCTGGCTGTTGAGCCTGGGCGCCGGAACGCTGCTGTACCGCGCGGTGGAGCAACCGGCGCTGCGCCGCAGCGACGCGCCGCCGATGACGCGCCCGTCGACGGTACACGACGTCGCCGGATGAAGCGGCGCGCCGCCGCATGAACGCCCTCGAACTCAGAATTCCGCCGCTGGTCCTGCTGCTCGTCTATGCCGCCGCCATGTGGCTCGCCGCCACCTGGCAGCCCGCGCTTGCCTTCGTCCTGCCGTGGCGCGTGGCGCTGGCGGCGGCGCTGGCGGCGGCCGGCGTCGCCTGCGTGCTCGCCGGCGGCGCCCAGTTCCGCAAGGCGGCGACGACGGTCAACCCGACGCGACCGGGCACGGCGTCGAGCATGGTGACGACGGGCATCTACCGCCACAGCCGCAATCCGATGTACCTCGGCATGCTGCTGGCGCTGGCGGCCTGGGCGATTTTTCTCGCCCACCCGCTCGCCTTCCCGTTCCTGCCGGCTTTCGTCGCCTATATGAACCGCTTCCAGATCGGCCCTGAGGAGCGGGCGCTGGCGGCGAAATTCGGCGCCGGGTTTGCGGCCTACCGGCAGACGGTTCGGCGCTGGCTGTAATAAAGTAGCGGCTGCCGCCGCGCCGCGGCGTCCCCCTTGCACACAGGAGACGACATGACCGCCACCGACTTGCAAACCGTCGCCGCCGGAAACGGTCAGGCGATCGCCGCCAGCTTCTTCCGGCCGCCGGGCGAGGCGAAGGCAGCGGTCCTGATCGTGCCGGCGATGGGCACCGGTCAGCGCTACTACGCGCCGTTCGCCGCCTGGCTGGCGGCGCGGGGCTTCGTCGTCGCCACCTTCGACTACGTCGGCACCGGCTTGTCGCGCGCCGCCGATCTGCGCCGGCTCGATGTGGACATCTTCGACTGGGCGCGCTTCGATTGTCGCGCCATGGTCGACGCCGCCGCCGCGGCAGCGCCCGGCAAGCCGCTCTATTGGCTGGGCCACAGCCTCGGCGGACAAATCCTTCCCCTCGTGCCCAACCGCGAGCGCGTCGCCAAGGCCGTCACCATCGCCTGCGGCAGCGGCTACTGGCTCGAAAACGCACCCGCCCTGAAATGGAAGGTGTGGTGGCTGTGGTTCGTCGTCGCGCCGCTGGCGACGCGGCTGTGCGGCTACTTTCCGGGCCGACGGTTGCGCAAGGTCGGCGACCTGCCGCGCGGCGTCATCGCGCAATGGCGGCGCTGGTGCCTGCATCCCGACTATGCGGTCGGCGCCGAAGGCGCGGCGGTGCAGGCGCAATTCGCCGCCGTGCGGGCGCCGATCACTTCGCTTTCCTTCACCGACGACGAACTGATGTCGGCGCGCAACACGGAATCGCTGCACGGCTTCTACGTCAATGCCGCGAAGACCATGAAGCGCATCGCGCCGCAGGACGTCGGCGCCAAGCGCATCGGCCATTTCGGTTTTTTCAACGCGCGCTTCGAGCGCTCGCTGTGGCAGGGCTACCTGCTGCCGGAACTGGTTTAGCGATGGACGCCGGCCGCAGCGGCAAGGCGGCGCCGACGCCATGTACCAAACCCTGAGCATCCATGCCGCGGCGCCGGCCAAGCCGGCTCTGGGCGAACCCTGCAACGGCTGCGGACTGTGCTGCGCCGCGGCGCGCTGCCCGGTGGCCTGGCTGTTCCTGCCGCGCGCCGCCGGCGCCTGCCCGGCGCTGGAATGGGCAGGCACGCGCTATCGCTGCGGCATGGTCGTGCGGCCGCAAGCCTATGTGCGCTGGCTGCCGCGGCGCTGGAACGGGCCGGCGGCAAAGTGGTTCGCCCATCGCATCGCCGCCGCCCGCGGCTGCGATTTCGACGCCATCGAAGTCTAGCTACAAGCCCGCATCGCCCTCGCCGCCGGCGCCGGCCAGCGTCGCCAGCACGGTCTTGCGCGTCAGGCGCGGCGCCAGCAATTCGATGAAGTCGAACTCGAACTGGCGCAGATAGGCGTCGTGCCGCACACCGAGGCGGGTGACGTTGGATTCGAACAAGTGGCCGACGGCCACCGCTTGCAGGCCGGCATCGCGCAGCGGGTCGAAGGCCATTTCGGCGATGATGCCGAGGCCGAGGCCGAGCTCGACGTAAGTCTTGATGACGTCGGCGTCGATGGCGGTGAGCACGACGTTGGGCGCGACGCGCGCGCGCTCGAAAGCGCGGTTGATGTGCGAGCGGCCGGTAAAGGTGGCGTCGTAGGTGATCAGCGGGTAGTCGGCCAGCATCGCCACCGTCACCGGCGAGCGTGCGAGGATCGGGTGGCCCTTGGGCGCCACCACCATGTGCGACCACTGGTAGCAGGGCAGGGTCACCAACTGCCCTTGCAGGTCGAGGGCTTCGGTGGCGATGCCCAGCGACGCCTCGCCGCCGGCCACCCAGTCGGCCACCTGGGTCGGGCTGCCCTGGTGCAGTTGCAGGCGCACCTTCGGATAGCGCTCGACGAATTGCTTGACCACGGCCGGCAGCACGTAGCGCGCCTGGGTGTGCGTGGTCGCCACGGCCAGGGTGCCGCTGTCGCCGGCCGCGTATTCCTCGCCGACCCGCTTCAGGTTCTGTGTCTCGCGCAGCACGCGCTGGGCGTAGTCGAGCACGCGCTGCCCCGGCTCGGTGACGCCGGTGAGCCGCTTGCCGTTGCGCTCGAACACCACCACGCCCAGCTCGTCCTCCAGCAGTTTGATCTGCTTGGAAATGCCCGGCTGCGACGTATGCAGCGCCGCAGCGGCGTCGGAAACGTTGAGGCCGCGCTTGGCGACTTCGACCAGGTAACGGAGCTGCTGGAGTTTCATGAATGAACGCGGGATATCGGAGCCGCGCCATTGTGCCTTGAGTCGGCGTCAATCACCAAATTGGCGATGCCGGGCGCCGTTTTAATAACCGCGAGCTATATGCATCTTCCCAAGGAGTATTTCCCCGGCTTGGCGGCCTCCCCTAGCATCCGTTCCACCAACGAACGAGAGAGCCGCCATGTACCGCTACGACGATTACGACCGCGCCATAGTCACCGCCCGCGTCGCCCAGTTTCGCGACCAGACGCGGCGTTTCCTCGCGGGGACGCTGCCGGCGGACGAGTTCCGGCCGCTGCGCCTGCAAAACGGCCTCTACGTCGAAAAGAACGGTCCCATGCTGCGCATCGCCGTGCCTTACGGCGTGCTTTCCGCCCAGCAGTTGCGCAAGCTGGCTGCCGTCACGCGCCGCTACGACCGCGGCGTCGGCCACTTCACGACGCGCCACAACCTGCAGCTCAACTGGGTGAAGATCGAGGAAGTGCCCGACATTCTGGCCGAGCTGGCGGAAGTCGACATGCACGCGATCCAGACCTCGGGCAACGACATCCGCAACATCGTCACCGACCATTTCGCCGGCGTTGCCGACGACGAGCTCGCCGACACGCGCCCCTGGGCCGAACTGCTGCGCCAGTGGTCCACCCTGCACCCCGAGTTCGCCTACCTGCCCAAGAAGTTCAAGATCGGCATCACCGCCGCCCGCGAAGACCGCGCCGCGATCCGCGTGAACGACGTCGGCCTCGAACTGCGGCAGGATGCGAACGGCGCAACCGGCTTTCGCGTCTTCGTCGGCGGCGGGCTCGGGCGCACGCCGCTGGTGGGTCAGGCGATCCGCGACTTTCTGCCCTGGCCGCATCTCGTCACCTACCTGGAAGCCGTGCTGCGCGTCTATAACCGCTACGGCCGCCGCGACAACACGACCAAGGCGCGCATCAAGATCCTGGTCAAGTCGCTCGGCGCCGTCGAGTTCGCGCGTCAGGTGGAAGAGGAGTGGAGCCACCTCAAGGACGGCCCGGCGACGCTGACCCAGGCCGAAGTGGACCGCGTCGCCGCCCATTTCGCGCCGCCTGCCTACGAGAATCTGCCGGCCGAAGACCTCTGCTACGTCGGCTTCCTGCGCGAAGACGCCGCCTTCGCGCGCTGGGCCGCACGCAGCGTGCACGCGCACAAGGTGCCCGGCTACGCCGCGGTGACGCTGTCGCTGAAGGGCCTGCGCGCTGCGCCCGGCGACGCCACGGCGGAGCAACTGGAAGCCGCCGCCGACATCGCCGAGCATTTCAGCTTCAACGAAGTGCGCGTCTCCCACGAGCAGAACCTGGTGCTGCCGCACGTGCCGCTGCGCGAGCTGTACACGGTCTGGCACCTGGCCAAGGCGGTCCGGCTGGCGAGCCCGGTCACCGGCCTCGTCGGCGACATCATCGCCTGCCCCGGCGGCGACTTCTGCGAACTCGCCAACGCGCGCTCACTGAACGTCGTCGCCGAGCTCCAGGAGCGCTTCGAGAACCTGCACTTGCAGCACGAGATCGGCGAACTGGACATCAACATCTCCGGCTGCATGAACGCCTGCGGCCACCATCACATCGGCCACATCGGCATCCTCGGCGTGGACAAGCACGGCGCCGAGTTCTACCAGGTGGCCCTCGGCGGCCGCCAGGGACACGGCCTCGCCTTCGGCGAAGTCGTCGGCCCGGCCTTCGCCGCAGACGAGGTGGGCGACGCCGTCGAGCGCATCGTCGGCGTCTATCTCGAACACCGCCTCGGCCATGAACGCTTCATCGACACCTTCGACCGCATCGGCCTTGCACCCTTCCGCAGCGCCGCTTACCAGCAAACCGAACAGGAGAAAATCTATGCCTAAGATCATCAAGGAACGCCGGGTGCAGGACGACGCCTGGAAAGTCGTCACCCTCGCCGCCGGCGAAACCGCGGCAAGCGTGCGCCTGCCGGTCGGGCCGCTGCTGGTGCCGCTGGCGGTATGGCGCGCGCGCCGCGCCGAACTCATCGCCCGCGAATACGAACACGGCGAACCGCTCGGCGTCTGGCTCGCCCCCGACGAAGGCCCCGAGACCCTGCTCGACGATCTCGACGACTTCACCGTCGTCGCCGTCCATTTCCCGAAGTTCGCCGACGGCCGCGGCTATTCGACGGCGCGCCTGCTGCGCGAGCGCTACGGCTACCGCAGCGAACTGCGCGCCTTCGGCGACGTCGGCCGCGACCAGATCTTCTACCTGAACCGCGTCGGCTTCGACAGCTTCATGGTCGGCACCGGCCGCGATGCGACCGACGCGCTGGCGGCCTTCGGCGAATTCCCCGAGGTCTATCAGGGCGCCGTCGATCAGCCGCTGCCGCTGTTCCGCCGCCGCGCCTGAGGAGGCACGACCGACATGAGCGCCTATTCCGCCCGCGTCCGCGACGACATCACCGACGAGTCCCTGGTCGCCGCGGTCGCCGAAAAGTCCGTGGCCGCGGTGCGCCTGCTGCGCCATGCCGCGCGCGATTTCAGCCCGGCCGCGTTCTCCACCAGCCTCGGCGCCGAAGACATGGTGGTGACCGACCTCATCGTCAGGAACGACGTCG
>JACRPB010000283.1 GCA_016214175.1 Rhodocyclales bacterium | reverse complement strand
GTGCCGCCGTAGGCGTTGCTGCCGACGAGGCCGCCGACGTTGCCGGCGCCGCTGGCGCTGCCCGAGACATAGCTGCTGCCGATGCTGCCTCTGTTCGTGCCGGCCAGCACGCCGACGTTGGTAGCGCCGACGATATCGGCATCGACGACGCCGAATTTCTGGACGACGCCCGCCGCGCCGATATTGCCGAAGAGGCCGACGTCGTCTGCTGAGCGAGCGATGAAGAGATTGGAAACCGTGTGGCCGCCGCCGTTGAAGTTGCCGGTGAACGGCGTCGTGGCGTCGCCGATGGGCAGGAAGCCGGTGGCGGCATTCCAGACTCCGGCGGCCCGGCCTGTTTCGGCCAGGTCGATGTCCTTGGCGAGGGTGTAGCTCGCGCCGGGCGCGAGCGTCATCAACTGGAGCTGGTGCCCGTTCTGGATCGTGGTGCTGTATTCGCTGCGCAAGAGGGGGCGGGTGTTGCCGGCGGAAAGCCACCAGGTGGAGCCAAAATTGAATCCGCTATAAGTGCCCTCGGTGAAGGCATTGACGGTGATGGTCGAACTGCGAACGTCGGCCAGGTTTGTGACGACACCGCCGGACTCGTTGACGGCATAGCCGGCGTAGCGGCCCGTCGTGTCGGTGTCCCAGTAGCTGTCGGCGATGGAGCCGGAACTGGTGTTGGTTCCGACCAGGCCGGCGGTATTCAATTCGCCGCTGACCAGGCCGCTGGCGTAGGTTCTGCTGATGCTGCCGTGGTTTGAGCCGACGAGGCCGCCAATGTCGTTGTTGTACGCTCCCGTTCCGGTCACCGCGCCGAGGGCATAGCTGTCGCTGATGGCGATGCTGTTATATCCGACCAGGCCGCCGACATCGAGATGGCCGCTGACCGCGCCGGAGGCGTAGCTCGTCGTGATCGTGCCGCCGGTGCTCGTGCCCACGAGGCCGCCAACGTAGTCGGTACCGCTGACGTCGCCGCTGCCGTAGCTGTTTTCGATGGCGCCCTGGCTAGAGCCGGCGAGGCCGCCGACGTAGCTGTACCCCAAGACGTTACCTAGGGCGTAGCTATTGCTAACGGTACCGATACTCCCGCCGACCAGGCCGCCGACATTCGACACGCCGCTGACAGTGCCGGTGGCGTAGCTGTTGGTGATCGTGCTGCTTTCGCTGTAGCCGATCAGGCCTCCGGTATAGCTGGCGATGCTGCTCGTGACGTTGCCGGTGTTGTAGCTGCCGCTAACGCTGCCGTTGCTCAACGATCCCGCTAGCCCACCGACGACTGCGCCACCGGTTACGCTGCCGCCGACGAGGCCGACGTTGGCGATGTTGCCGCCGTCGATATTGCCGAACAGGCCGACATAGTTGTCGCTCGGCCGATTGATGGTCAAGCCGGTGATGCTGTGGCCGCCGCCGGCGAGACTACCGGTAAATGCCGTGTTGATGTCGCCTACCGGCACGAAGCCCGTGGTGGTTTTCCAGACGCCGGAAGCACGTGCCAGCTCGCGCATGTCGATGTCGTTCGCCAGGGTGTAGCTGGCGCCGAGGTTGCTTGCCATCAACTGCAACTGGTGGGCGTTGGTGATGGTGGTGCTGTATTCGCCGCGCAGAATGGGGCGGGTGTTGCCTTCGCTGATCCACCAGACCGGCGTGGCCGAAACGAAATCGAAGCCGGTATAGCTGGCTTCGTTGTAGGCGCCGGCGGCGGTCAGTTCCGCAGGCGTGCCGACGCTGCCGGCGTACGTGAACCCGACGCCGGCGGACAGGCCCGTCGTCGCGCTGTCCCAGTAGCCGTTGGTGGTCGTGCTGCGCTGATAGCCGACCAGGCCGCCGAGATTGCCCGTGCCGCTGACGTGGCCGGTGGCATAGGTCTGGGAAACGCTGCCGCCCCAGGTGTAGCCGACCAGGCCGCCGATCTTGCCGCTGCCGCTGACGTTGCCCGTGGCGTAGGCGTTGTTGATAGTTCCATAAGCGTTGTATCCGATCAGCCCGCCGGTTCCGCCGAATTCGGTGTTGCCGCCGGTCACGGTCACGTTGGCGCTGGCGTAGACGCTATCGACTGTACCGGCGTTGCTGCCGATCAAGCCGCCGATGTTGTCCGTGGCGCCGGTCACTGTGCCGCCGGCCCAGGAGTTGGTGATCGAAGTCGAAATGCTGTTGTACCCGGCCAGCCCGCCGACCGTCGATTCGCCGCTCACGCTGCCGCTGGCCCAGGTGTTGGTCAGATAGCCGCCGTTCATGCCCACCAGACCGCCGACCGTATCCCTGCCCGTCACGCTGAGCTTGGCGACGCCCAGGTTCATGACGGTGCTGGTGGACTTGGTTTCGCCGAACAGTCCAATCTGGGTATTGAAGGGTTGATTGACGTTCAGATTCGATATCACATGGCCACCACCGTCGAACTCGGTCGCCGCGAGATACGGGATGTAGAAGCCGGGGATGGCGCTGAGGTCGATGTCGGCACTCAGTACGAAGCTGTAGGCCGGGGCGTGGGCGAAGCCGAGCAGGTCCTTCATGCCCTGAACCGTGCCCACGGTGTAATAGCCGTCGAGGTTCTGCGAAAAATAGTCGCCTATCGCCAGTGTCTTGTTGGGGAGCCAGGCCGCGAACTGGGTGCCGTAAAGACCCCGTGGCGTGACGATGTGGCCGCCGACGCCATTCATGGTGACGGTGACGTTGTCGATGTCGTAATGACTGTTGCTGACGCCGGAGATCGCATCGCCGCCGATGAGGCCGCCGAGGTTGTAGCTGCCGGCGCCGGCGTTGACGGCGCCGCTGCTGAAATAGCTGCCGCTGACCGTCCCGGTCTCGGAATTGTTCGCGCCCATCATGCCGCCGATCGCGTCACTGGACGTGCCACCGCTGACGGTGCCCGAAGCGTGGCTGTTATTGACGCTGCCGTCATTGCCTAAGCCCACCAGTCCGCCAATGTAGAAGCTGTTGTCGCCGCCGCTGACGGTGCCGCTGGATGATGCGTTGTCAAGCGTACTGTTATTCGTTTTGCCATTCATGCCGACGAGGCCGCCGACGTAGCTGGCGCCTGAAACGTTGACGCCGGTCAGGGCGACATTGCTAATCGAACTGCCGTTGGTTACCCCGAACAGGCCGATGTAGTTCTCGGTGGGTCGCAGGATGGTGAGCCCGCTAATCGTGTGGTTGCCGCCGTCGAACGTGCCGGTGAAGGCGGTCGCGTTGTTGCCGACGGGAACGAAGCCGGTGGCGGCATTCCAGACGCCGGGCGCTTGCGTCAGCTCGCTCATGGCGATGTCGTTGGCCAGGGTGTAGCTGGCGGCCAGGTTGCTTGCCATCAACTGCAACTGGTGGGCGTTGGTGACGGTGGTGCTGTATTCGCTGCGCAGGATGGGGCGGGTGTTGTCTTCGCTCATCCACCAGACGTTGTCGAAATCGAACCCGGTCCAGGATTGACTATAGGTGCCGTACGTGGCCTGAGTGTAGGCGTTGACTGTGGAGGTCGAGCTGCGAACTTCGGCCAAGCTTGTGATTGCTGCGCCAACGTTGCTTGCGTAGCCGGCGGGTTGCCCTGTCGTGTCCTTGTCCCAGAAACTGTTGGTAATCGTGCCGTTGGCTTGGTTGATGCCGATCAGCCCCGCGACGTTTGTGTTTCCCGTTACCGCGCCCGTCGCGTAAGACGTTGTGATGCTGCCGTCGTTACCGCCGACCAGGCCGCCCGCGCCGTCGCCGGTTCCGTTAACGGCGGCCATGCTGTAGGTGTCGGTGATCGTGCCGCCGACGGCGTTGTTGCCGACCAAACCGCCGACATGATCGGTTCCGGTGACCGTGCCCGAGCTATAGCTGCTGCTGATGCTGCCGCCATTGTTCTTGCCGGCAAGAATGCCGACGAACTGCTGGCCGACGATGCTAGCGTCGATGACACCGGCGTTCTTGACGACGCCGCCCGTGCCGATGACGCCGAACAGCCCGACGTAGTCGGTCGTTGCCTGGCTGATGGTGAGGCCGGAAATGGTATGGCCGAAGCCGTCGAATTTTCCGCTGAACGGAGCCGCGAGCGTGCCGCCGACGGGATTGAAGTTGGCAATTCCCGAGGCATCGATGTTCTTGCTCAGCGCATAGTTGCCAGT
This sequence comes from Rhodocyclales bacterium, assembly GCA_016214175.1. Lineage (GTDB taxonomy): Bacteria > Pseudomonadota > Gammaproteobacteria > Burkholderiales > Rhodocyclaceae > Nitricoxidireducens. The sequence continues at coordinate 9,018 of JACRPB010000283.1, read as the reverse complement.
CGGGTAGGTGTACATGTTCCCGAGGTTGGTGGCGTTGTTGACCAGCATCCAGGCGTCGCCGGCACTGAAGTTGAGGCTGTAGTCGGTCGGGCTGGCGTAGCTAGACGGGTTGTAGTAGAGGTCGGTTCTGTCGGCGGAAATGTAATTGGTACTCGGCGTCGCGAAGACGACGCTGCCGCTGCCGGTGCCGGTGTTGTCGGCGCGCAGGATGACTGCGGCGGCGCTCAGCGCGGCGCCGATGTAGATGTCGCCGAAAGATGAAAGGGTGACCGTGCGCGCCCCGGATGCCGCAATGCTGGTGTTGGCGTCGAAGTAGTTGTAGGACACGCCGTAGCTGTCGCCGCCGCCCGTGGCGCCGCCGCCGGTACCGGTGACGGTGACGGCGCCGCCGCCGTTGACCGCGTTGGCGGTGACGATCCCCTCCAGATAGACGCCGGGGTTGGCGTTCTTGGCGCTGCCGCTGAAGCCGGTTCCACTGCCTGCGCCCTGGCCGGTCAGGGTGATGGTGCCGCCGTTGCTGCTGATGGTCGGAGTTGCCGTACCCGCGAGCAGGTAGATGCCTTCGTTGTGGTAGGTCGGCGCCGTGGTGCAGCCGCCGTAGCAGGCGATGCCGGTGATGGCGATGCCGCCGGTGCCGACGCTGTCGATGATCGACCCTTCCTCGATCAGCACGCCCGTGTTCCACGTGCCGGTCGCGTTGCCGCCGTAGCCGGTGATGGTCAGTGCGCCGTCAACGACCTGCACGGTCGAGCCCCAGAGATAGACGCCCTCGGTGTCGCCGGTGGTGGCGAGTCCGCCGCGTCCGGTCAGCGCAACCGTGCCTCCGGCCGTGGTGCTGATGGTCGACGTGTCGACGTATATTCCGCCGCTACCGTAGATGCTGGTGGTCGTGGCACTGGCGTCGCCGCTGATCGTGATGTTGCCGGCGCCGGTGCTGCCCAGGGTGCTGGCATAGATGCGTACGCCTTTGTTGGTGTATGTAGTGCCGTCGCCGCCGTGGCCGGTGACCGTCAGGCTGCCGGTGTTGACGGCGATGGTTCCGGTAAAGATGTTTACGCCGTAGTTCTGATAGGTCCCGCGCCCGCCCTGCCCGGTCAGTATGATGGCGCCGCTGCCGGTGGCGCGGACGGTCGAGGTGTCGATGTTAAGGCCGTAGTTGCCATAACTGGTGCTGGTTGCCGTGAAGCAGCCGGTCAGGCAGGCGTCGCCGGCGATGTCGATATTGCCGGAGCCGGTACTCTCGATCAGCGAGCCGTTCCAGATCCAGACGCCTCTGTTGGTGCTCGACGTGGCGTTGCCGCCATGACCGGTGATCGCGAGGTTGCCGTTGACGACGCTGAGGGTGCCGCCATCGACTTGCACGCCGCGCAGGGACGCCGCTGCCGTCGTCGCGCCGCCGCTGCCGGAAATGGTGAGCGTGCCGCTGCCGCCGGCATCGATCCTGCCTCCGACATAGACGCCGGAACTGCCGCCAGTGGCATTGTTGCCCGCGGTGCCGATCAGCGCGATGTTGCCGCCGGTCGTCTTCAGCCAGGCGGTGGTATCCCACAAGTCGATGCCGTCGGTATCGCCGGACGTCGGATTGTCGAATCCCTGGCCGCGCATCGCAATATGGCCGGAACCGGTGTCGATGACCGAATTCGCGATATAGATGCCGTAGCGTTCCTGGACGCTCGCCGAACCGTAACCGATCGCCGCCGTCTGGGTCGGATTGAGTCCGCCGCCGACCGTCAGGTTGCCGCCGTTGGTGGTGATGTTGGCGTTGATGGCGACGTTGCCGGGCGCGGCGTCGGCCAGATAGTGGGCGTTCAGCGTGACGCCGAGCGCGCTGTTCGTTGACGTGATGGCCTGATTGACGACGATGCTGCGCTCGGCCTTCAGCGTTAGCGTGCTCGCGGTGGCGCCGGTCTTGGCGATGGCCTCATTGACGAAGATGTCGCCGTTGCCCACCGTTGCGCCGCTGCTGGAGAGGATTTCGACGTCGCCGCTGCCGAGGTTGGCGGCCAGCGTGGCGCCGCTGATGTCGGTGCCGATGGTGAAGTCGTTCCGGTCGATCAGCCAGCGCCCGCCGCGGGTATTGACGACGAGGTCGTTCAGATCGACGTGGGCCGCCGAGGTCTCGACAAAGCCGCCGCTACCGCGGCTGCCGTCGCCTCGCGCCGAGATTGCGCCGCGGGCGACGAGTTCTCCGGCGACTTTGCCGTCCGCTGCGGTGATGGCGGTAACGCTGCCGCCTTGAGTGCCGTCGGCGACGATGCGGCCGGCGGCGTCGAGCTCGATGCGCTTGGACGCCCGCAGGAAAATCCGTCCGCCCGCGGCTTCGACGCTCGACGCGTTGAGCGTTCCGGCGTTCTTCACCAGCACCCCGGCCATGCCGATGCGGCCGGCCGTGGCGGCGATGTCGCCGAGGTTGGTGACGCGGCCTGCCGTCCCCGTGATTTCGATTTTCACGCCGGGAGTGGCGGTGTCGATCAGGCTGACGGTCTGGCCTGCGGCGAGCAGCGTCTCGCCGCCCGGCGTACTGACGCTGCCTTCGTTGGCGACATGGGCGCCGATCAGATAGACCGTGCCGCCCGACGGCGTGGCGATGCGGCCCTGGTTCACGACCTCGCCGGCGCCGGCGGCGGCCTGGAAGTTGAGGCGGCCGGCAAGGAAGTCCTGGTTGGAGACGTTGAGCGTCGAGGCGACGAAGCCGGCGGTATCGATGCGTCCGCCGGGCCCGACCATGATGCCGGCCGGATTGATGAGCCAGACGCGGCCGTTCGACTGCATCTGCCCCGCGATGACGCTGGGGTCGGCGCCGACGACGCGGTTGAGGACGCTGCTGCTGGCGGAAGCCTGGTTGAAGCGGACGATCTCGTTGGCGGCGATGCCGAACTTCTGCCAATTGAGGATGGCGCCGTTGCTGTTGGCGACGCTGAGGACGTTGCCGCTCTGGCTGATGCTGGCGCTGCCATTGACGACGACCGGGCCGCTGGGCAGCGCGAAGGCATTGCTGGCGAAACATGCGGAGACGGCAAGGGCAAGCTTGCGCAGAGTGGTCTTGGGACGCTTCATTGTTTTCTCCGGGAGGCGGGCAGATTCAATGGCCGCGCCATAACAGCGGAATTATCCCAGATAGAAACCGCCGCCATCCAAACTTATGGGCGAAAGCGGACCGATATCACACTATAGGACTTCAGCGTCCTTATGGTCGGTTGATTTCCACCGTCACATGCACGAGTTCCTCGTGTACGCTCAGCGCCGCCTTCACCGCCTGCGGCGTGACCGTGGCGTCGTGCGTGACGAGGACGACGATGCACGCATAATGCGCGCGCCCAACGCGCCAGACGTGGAGGTCGGCGATGTGCACCGCGTCGCCCCAGCGTTGGGCGATGGCCTGGCGCACTTCGTCGACGACCGGGCGGTCCATCTCGCTGTCGAGCAGCGCCTGGCCGGTTTCGCGGATCAGGCCGCGCGCCCAGATGGCGATGAGCATGGCGCCGACGATGCCCATGATCGGGTCGAGCCGGCTCCAGCCGAAGAGCATGCCGCCGCTGAGGGCGACGATGGCGAACACCGACGTCGCGGCGTCGGCGACGACGTGGAGGTAGGCCGCCTTCAGGTTGAGGTCGTGGTGCCCATGCGCGTCGTGACCGTGGTGGTCGTGGCCGTGGTGGTCGTGGCCGTGATCCTGGGCCCCGGCGAGAATCATCGCGCAGGCGACGTTGACGCCGAGGCCGACGATGGCGACGACGATAGCCTCGGCATAGTGGATCGGCTGCGGCGCGACCAGACGCTCGATCGAGCCGGCGACCATCCAGGCGGCGATGCCGAGCAGGAACAGGGCGCTGCTGAAGCCGGCCAGCACCTCGATCTTCCAGGTGCCGAAGGCGAAGCGCGGATTGTGGGCATGGCGCCGCGCCGCGACGTAGGCGACGGCCGAGAGCCCGATCGCCAGCGCATGGGAGCTCATGTGCCAGCCGTCGGCGAGCAGGGCCATCGAGTTGTACCACCAGCCGGCGAGGATCTCGACCACCATCATCGCCGCCGTGATCAGCATGACGCGGCGCGTGCCGCGCTCGGCGGCGCCGCTGCTCTCGGCGAAGACGTGGCTGTGGCTGAAGTGCGACAAGTCGCTCACATGACCTCGCCGACGTTGAGCAGCGCCAGGATGCCGAGAACGGCGAAGAGGGCCGCCGCCACCCCATGCACCAGCTTCAGCGGCAGGCTCTTGGCGGCCTTGTCGCCGAGCAGCACGGCCGGCACGTTGGCGATCATCATGCCGAAGGTCGTGCCCATCACCACCGCCGCCAGCGCCTGGTATTGCGCCGCCAGCGCCACCGTCGCCACCTGCGTTTTATCGCCCATCTCGGCGAGAAAAAAGGCGATCAGCGTGGTGCCGAAGACGCCGTAGCGTTCCGTCGCCGCCTCGTCCTCGTCGAGCTTGTCGGGCACGAGTATCCACGCCGCCATGGCGAGGAAGGAGAGACCGAGGATCCAGCGCAGGGCGTCCTTGCCGATCAGCGTCGTGATCCAGGCGCCGACGGCGCCGGCCAGCGCGTGGTTGGCCAGCGTCGCCACCAGGATGCCGAGAATGATGGGCCAGGGCTTGCGAAAGCGCGCCGCCAGCAGCAGGGAGAGCAATTGCGTCTTGTCGCCGATTTCAGCCAGGGCGACGATGCCGGTCGATACGAGAAAAGCCTCCATAAGCTCCTGGAAATTGCGATGCCGCGGGTTGATGAGGCCGTTGGAATACGACCGGCGAAGCTCGTATTATCCTTGGTAAATCTCTTGTGGAGGAGACGACGATGACGAATGACGAAATGGTCGCGCAAATCACGGCACTGGGCGGGATGGGCATCCTGATTTTGATCGTGGTCCTGATCGTGCTGGTGCTGCCGCTGTTTCTGGTGATGTTCTCCAAGCGCATCCACGGCGGCCGGAAGCTGCTCTGGGTCGTGCTCATGGGCACCTTCTCGTGGCTGGCCTGGCCGCCTTACGCCATGATGTTGCGCAAGGCGGAAAAGGAAGCCGGGCCGGAGCCCGGCAAGACCTAGTGCCGATCGCTGCGCAGTTGCGGCGCCTGATCCCGGCGGCAGCGCTTTGGTTGCCGCTGGCGGCAGTCGCCGCCGAGCAGGTCGCCTGCCGCTACAGCTACGGCGGCGAAACCCGCGTGCTCGTGGCGGCGCCGGTGGCCTCTCCCTATGCCGTGCCGGCGCTCGCCGTCGGCTCCTTTTTCCAGTTCCGCGTCGTGTTCCGCAGCGAACCGGCCGATCTCGCCTCGATCAAGGTCTACACCTATGCCGACCGCGACGAGGGGCCGGTGATCATCCACCAAGCCACCTACGCCTACCCGCCGCCGGCGGCGGCCGACGCGCGCTACGGCTTCACCGGGCTCCACTTCGTCTACGAGCCGCTGCGCGACAGCGAACTCCAGTACTGGTGCCGCATGGAGCCGGCTGGGCGATGAGGCGCGCGCTGCGCATGGCGTTGATCTTCGTGGCGGCGTCGCTGCCGGCGCTGGGCGGTGCGCAGGCCGAACCGCTGCGCCTGCTCTTCGTCGGCGACCTGCTGCTCGACGACGGGCCGGGACGCCTGATCGCCGCCGGCGGCGACCCGCTGGCGCCCTTCGCCGCGCACCTGGCCGCCGCCGACTTCCGCATCGTCAATCTCGAATGTCCGATCGCCACCGGCGGCGAGGCTGCCGCGCGCAAGGTGTATTCGTTCCGCGCCGATCCGCGCGTGCTGCGCGTGCTCCGCGGCCGCTTCGACGCCCTCGCCGTCGCCAACAATCACTCGGGCGACTACGGCAAGGAATCCTTCCTCGAAACCCTGAGCCGGCTCGACGGCGCCGGCATCCGCCACTTCGGCGGCGGCCGCGACCTCGCCGCGGCCCATGCGCCGCTCTGGATCGAGCGCGCGGGCCTGCGCGTCGCCGTGCTCGCCTACAACGAATTCAAGCCGCGCAGCTTCGAAGCCGGCGTCGCGACGCCCGGCATCGCCTGGAGCGAAGACGAGCACGTCGTTGCCGACATCCGCGCCGCACGCGCAGCCGGCGCCGACCTGGTGATTCCCTTCATGCACTGGGGCTGGGAGCACGAGCCGGACCCGAGCGGGCGCCAGCGCGAACAGGCGCGGCTGATGATAGACGCCGGTGCCGCCGCCGTCGTCGGCGGTCATGCCCACGTCACCCAGGGCGCCGAGATCTACCGCGGCAAGCCCATCATCTACAGCCTCGGCAACTTCGTCTTCGACGGCTTCACCCAGGCCGCCGCCCGGCGCGGCTGGCTGCTGCGCCTGAACCTGGACCGCAGCGGCGTCGTCTCCTGGAACACGCTGGCGGCGCAGATCGACGCCGACGGCACGCCGCATCCGCTGCCGGGCGAGGCGACGCCCTGCGGCAAGGCGGGCGACGCCGTCGTCGGAACGTGCGCGCAACCGTGACGCACAAGGGTCAACGCTGCAAATACTGGCCATAAGTACGTGTGGTCGGCCCTTGGGGCTTGGGCGATAATCCGCGGTTGTCAATCCGATGGCCTCTATTGCCCCCTCATCCATGTACCGCAGCCGACCGGCCACCGCCCTCCTCGAAAGTTCTTTTTTTAAGCTGCCGGGAACGCTGCTGCTCGTGTTCGACCCGGACTGGAAGCTGAGCGTGATCAGCGCGGCCTGGTCCGAGACGCTGGGGTTTGCCGCCGGCGACGCGCTGCCTGCCAGCTTTCCCGAACTGCTGCACGAGGACGACCGCGCCGAGTGCACCGCCAAGCTGGCGGCGCTGCGCCAGGACAACGCGACGCTGCGCTTCTCGGCGCGCTGCCGCCGCCGCGACGGCAGCTACATCGGCGTCGCCTGGAACGTCAGCTTCGATGCCGAATCGGAGCTGTACTACGCTTCGGCCCACGAGACCGCCGTCAATCTGGGCACGGACGACGCCCACCTGCCGGCCATGTACGTGGATGGGCTCACCGGCCTGCCGAACCGCAGCCTGTTCCTCGATCGCCTCGAACATACCCAGCGCCGCAGCGAACGCCGGCAGGACTTGCAGTACGCGGTGCTCTATTGCGGCATCGACCGCTTCAAGGTGGTGAACCACAGCCTCGGCCACCGCATGGGCGACTTGCTGCTGATGAGCATGGCCGACGTGCTGCGCGCCGCCATCCGCCCCACCGACATGGCGGCGCGGCTGTCGGGCGACGAATTCTGCCTGCTGCTTGAAGACGTCACCGACGTCAGCTCGACGCTGCTGGTGGTGAGCCGCATCCAGCAGAAGCTGATCGTGCCGTTCACCCTCAACAAGCACGAAGTCTTCTCCAGCGTCTCCTTCGGCATCGCGGTGAGCGGGACCAAGCGCCAGACGGCCGAGGAAATGCTGCGCGACGCCAACACGGCCATGGTGCGCGCCAAGACGCAGGGGGGCGGCAGCTACGTCGTGTTCAACCAGGAGATGCATGATCGCGCCGTGCGCCGCATGGATCTGGAACTGAGTCTGCGCCATGCCGTCGAGCGCGGCGAATTCCAGGCCTACTACCAGCCCATCGTCGCCCTCGCCGACCGCAGCTTGGCCGGCTTCGAGGCCCTGGTGCGCTGGCAGCATCCGACCAAGGGCCTGATCTCGCCGGCCGAGTTCATTCCGGTGGCGGAGGAGACCGGGCCCATCGTCCCGATCGGGCGCTGGATGCTGCGCGAGGCCTGCCGCCAGGCGCGCGACTGGCAGCAGCGCCTGCCGGGCGGCAAGGCGCTGTCGGTCAGCGTCAACCTGTCGGCGCGGCAACTGCTCCACCCCGACCTGCTCGCCGACGTCGCCGCGGCGCTGGCGGATACGGGACTGCCGCCGCAGTTGCTCAAGCTGGAAATCACCGAGAGCGTCATGGTGGCCGATCCGGAAGGCGCCATCGCCCTGCTTGAAGACCTCAAGGCCATGCACTTGAAGTTGCTGCTCGACGACTTCGGCACCGGCTACTCGTCCTTGAGCTACCTGCATCGCCTGCCCATCGACACCATCAAGGTGGACCGCTCCTTCGTCATGAACCTGGACCAGAGCGAAACCGCCCGCCATTTCGTCGAAACCATCGTGCATCTGGCGCACAAGCTCGACCGCGACGTGATTTGCGAAGGCGTCGAGCTGGAAGTGCAAGCCGAAGTCCTCGCCGCCATGGGCGCCGAATACAGCCAGGGCTTCCTCTACTCGCGCCCGGTGGCCGCCCACGAGGCGGAGATGCTCATCGTGGCGGGGATTTCAGCAATGACTTGAGGTCGGCGAAGGGGTTGTGGGTGGCGCCGGCGTGCTTCTGCGCGCTGCCGTTCTGCCCGGCCGCCTCCAGCTCGCGCATGTGCTCGTTGTCGTGGCAGTAGAGGCACAGCAGCTCCCAATTGCTGCCGTCGGGCGGATTGTTGTCGTGGTTGTGGTCGCGGTGATGCACCGTGAGCTCGCGCAGGTTGGCGTGCGTGAACGTGCGTGCGCAGCGGCCGCAGACCCAGGGGTAAATCTTCAGCGCCCGCTCGCGGTAGCCCTGTTCGCGCTTCTCGGCGTCGCGGCGCGCCGCAGCGACGATCTGGTCGAGTTTTCCTGAATTCGTTTTCATCCTTGCGCCATGTTAGCCCAAGCCCGCGGCGGCGGCAGCGGCGTCAGAATTCGGCGGCCGCGAACTCGACGACGGTGTCGAGCCAGGCCGCCACCGGCACGCCCTGGATTTCCGCCGGGCGGAAGCGCATGCGTGCAAAAGCCGCCAGCGCCGCCGCGTCGACGGCGTCCGGCAGTTGCGTGCGGAGCAGGACGACGCGGTCGATGCGGCCGTCGCGGTCGAGCCACAGGCGCAGTTCGAGGCGGCCGCCGACGTGGGCGGCCGCGCCGTCCGGCAGGATAGGCACGAATTCGGTCAGCGCCTCGGGCAGGCGCGACAGCGCCTTCGACGGGAAGTAGGGCGGCGCGGGCGCGGCGGTGGTGTCGCGCAGCGGCGGCGCCGGTGCCGCCGTTGCGGCCGGCGCGGCGTGCGGCGCGCCGTCGGGCGGCGCCTGGGGCCGGGGCGCGGCGGGCGG
>JACRPB010000282.1 GCA_016214175.1 Rhodocyclales bacterium | reverse complement strand
GCGCGCCTGCTCTTTGCCGACGAGTGGATTTTTGTCTTCGGCTTTGGCTTCGAGAACGAGCAGTGGAAAGCCTTTGGCATCGAGCAGGAGAAAGTCGACGAAGCCTCTTGTGCTCTTCTCGAAGTTGGCGCCGAGCGCGTCCAGGTCGGTGGATTTGATCGTGACGCTGGGTTCAAGTCGAATGTTGGCGGGCGCAGTACCCTCCGCAAAGAAACGCCAGCCAGCCGCTTCGAGCAGCTTATTGATCTTGATGCGGGCTGTGGCTTCCTTGTTGTCGGGCATTCAGAGTCCTACGCCTGCGATGGTGGTATGGCGGCATCAATGACCACCATAAAAGGCGATCTTCGGCTGTCCCCTTCTGGCCGACGACTGCCGGGTGGCATATTACACCGACCGCAAAGCTGCATTGCGGTCGGTCAAACGGCAAGCCGTCAACGGCCGCTCCGGCCGATCAGTTTGAATTGACTCTTTGGCAGGTCTCGAAGCACAGCGGTCGTTGGAATGGCTGCTTCATTGAGACGACGGGCGACAGCAGTTGGCCGACAACCCTCGTGCGTTCAAGCTACCAAGTTATTGCCGGTGGCTAAGGGTCCGTTCGGTCGAGCAGGTCAAGGGACGGGGTGTCGCCGATTTTGCGACCGCCGTGGCGACGGGGCGACGGACGGGGGTGTCCGGGCTCGATTGTCTGAGCGCGCAGCGCGAGTTCGAGAGCCCGGCCGGCCGGCGTTCCGGCGACGCGGGAACCCGTAGGGCGGGAGCGTATGAGGCGACGCACCGGCCCTTGACCTGCGGCGGGTACGTGATCGGCTTCGTACATGTAATCCCCTGCAAAGGCGGCCTGACGCACCGAACGGGAAAAGCCGTCGGCGCCCGTATGTCTGACCACATTCGCTTGCACGTCGGGGCTGTGCACCGGCAAGCCCAGCGTTGCTCAATCCGCCGAGGACTAGCCCGCTATGTTCTTGGTGTGCCGGAACAGGTTATCGGGATCGTACTTCTTCTTCAGCGCGGCCAGCCGTGCGAGATTGGATTTGCCGTAGGCCGCCTCGATCCGATCTTTGCCTTCCTCCTCGGTGAGGAAGTTGATGTAGGTACCGCCGGTCGAAAACGGCCGCATCGCCTCGAAGCAGGCGCGCACCCATTGCGTCGCCCGCGCATCGTCCGCGGCGTTTTCCCATGAACCGGTGACGTTGAGCACGAAGCCCGCATCGCGATTGCCCGCCGGCGAGTGGTCCGCCGGCATTTCGTTCAGGGCGCCGTCGATCTGGAACAGCACGATCGCGGAATGCGGCGACGGCAGCTTCGCGGCGTGATCGATCAGGACGTCGACCGCATTGGCGTCGATGCCCGGCAGGTAGTGCGACTTCCAGTAGTAGCGGCGTCCCTTGGGCTGGGTCGCATCCAGCAGCGTCTGCATCTGCGCATAGGGCCGGCGCGTCAGGATGTCGGCCACCGGTTGGCCGCAGGCGCGCAACGGTGCGACGATCAAATTGCCCTCCTCGATGCTGCCGCTGTGGCAGACGAAGACGGCGACGATGGGCTTGCCGTGTATCTCCGGCGGCAACCACGGCGCCGGCGGCGCCAGGCGCAGGACAGCGACCACGGTCGTATCGAGCGGCGTGCGCGTCGCGAACTCGCGCAGGAAGTCGAGCACCTCTTTCGAATCTTCTGCGCGCCAGGCAATCGCGCCGCCGAGAATGTCGGGCCCGACGGGAAACAGTCGGTACTCGAAGGAGGTGACGATGCCGAAGTTGCCGCTGCCGCCGCGCAAAGCCCAGAACAAGTCCGGGTTCTCGCTGGCGGACGCCCGCAGCACCTTGGCCTCCGCCGTGACGACCTCCATCGACAGCAACGTATCGCAGGTCCAGCCGTGCCGCCGCGTCAAATAGCCGAAGCCGCCGCCGACCGTGAGTCCGGCGATGCCCGTCGCCGAGACGAAGCCGAGCACGGCCGCGAGACCATGGACTTGGGTTTCGCGATCGACGTCACCCAGCGTGCAGCCGGCCTGGGCGCGCGCCATGCGCCCCTTGGCATCGACCCAGACGCCCTTCATCGGCCCGAGATCGATCACCACGCCGCCCTCGCAGACCGCCAGCCCGGCGATGTTGTGAGCGCCGCCGCGCACGGAGAAAAGGACGTTGTATTGGCGCACGAAGCGTAGCGCGGCCACCACGTCCGCCGTGCCGGTGCAGCGCAAGATCACTCCTGGGCGGCGATCGATCATCGCGTTCCAGACCTTGCGCCCCGCCTCGTATTCCGCATCGTCCGGCCCGATCGCGGTGCCGCGAAATCCGGCCATGAAGGCCTGCATGGTTTCCGTGGGAAGCTGGACTGTGCCGCCGTCGACGGCTTTGAGCTGTATCGTCATACTGACACTCCTCGACGCAAGGATGAGCTTTCGGCCGCCGCTCCAGCCGACCCGATTCGCGCTTCAGCCTAGAGCCGCCAGCGGCGCCGCGAAATACCCGGAGAGAACTATTCTCGCGTGCAGGACCCGGTATCTTGGCTAGCGGTCATTGGGTAATTTTTCGATGCGCTGCAGCGCCGGCCGCGACGGGCAGCGGCACGGCGATCGGAACCCAACCCGGAGTACGAACGCAGCCGGCGCAGCCACCCCGGCTGTCACCATGAACCCTGCGACCAGAGTGCCGCAATCTCGTGCTCAGGTCTTCAGCAAACCGCGCGCCTTGGCCAGGGTCATCGCGGTGTCGAGAATCATGTCCTCTTGGCCGCCGATCATCTTCTTGCGCCCGAGCTCGACCAGAATGTCGCGGGCCGGCACGCCGTAGCGCTGGGCAGCGCGCTTGGCGTGCAGCAAGAAGGTGGAATAGACGCCGGCAAAGCCCAGCGTCAGGGATTCGCGGTCGACACGCACCAGGTGATCCATCAGCGGCACGATGAGGTCTTCGGCCATGTCCATCAGCTTGAAGAGATCGACGCCGGTTGGGATCCCCATGCGCTCGCACGCGGCGGCGAGAACTTCGAGCGGCGTGTTGCCGGCGCCCGAGCCGAGACCGGCGACGGAGGCATCGATGCGGGTCGCGCCGGCCTCGATGGCGGCAAGCGAATTGGCGACGCCCATGCCCATGTTGTTGTGGCCGTGGAAGCCGATTGCGGTTTCCGGCTGCAACGCCGCGCGCATGGCATCGACGGCACGGCGCACATCCTCGGTCAGCATGAAGCCGGCCGAGTCGGTGATGTAGACGGTCTGAGCGCCATAGGATTCCATCAGCGCGCCCTGCTGCGCCAGGCCTTCGGGCGTATTCAGGTGCGCCATCATCAGGAAGCCGCTAGTGTCCATGCCCAGCTTGCGCGCGCAGGCGATGTGCTGCGGCGCCGTATCGGCCTCGGTGCAATGCGTCGCCACATGCACGCTGCGGGCGCCGCAATCGTAGGCCGATTGCAGTTCGCGCATGGTGCCCAGCCCCGGAATCAGCAACACCGACACCTTGGCCTGCTTGAGCTTGGGCACCACGGCGCGCAGGTATTCCTCGTTGCTGTGAGGCGCGAAGCCGTGCTGCAGCGAATTGCCGCCGAGGCCGGCGCCGTGCGTCACCTGGAGCAAGGCCACGCCGGCCGCGTCGAGCGCGGTGGCCACGCTGACCATCTGCTCGATGGACATCTGCTCCTTCTTGGCGTGCATGCCGTCGCGCAGGCACATGTCATGCAGGATGACCTTGGGTGGCTTGGCTTCCATCAGACGGTCTCCGCTTGAGTCGCTTGCAGTTCGATCTTGCCGGCCAGGATTTCCGCGGCGAACAGTTCCGCCGTCCGCGTCGCGGCGGCCGTCATGATGTCGAGATTGCCGGCATAGGTCGGCAGGTAGTCGCCCAGGCCGGCCACTTCCATGAACACGGTGACGCGCCTGCCGTCGTAGTCCGGGCCGTTGACCAGGCGGTAGCCGGGCACGTATTTCTGCACTTCCCGGATCATCTCGAGGATC
>JACRPB010000281.1 GCA_016214175.1 Rhodocyclales bacterium | reverse complement strand
CACTCGGAGAGAAAGAAAATGATCCACCGCAACTGCATGAAAACGACCGTCGCCGCGATCGCCGTCGCCGCCTGGACCTTGTCCGGCGCGGCCCTGGCCGTGGATGTCGATGCCGCGAAGGCGCTGGCGAAGCAGAACAACTGCCTCAAGTGCCACTCCATCGACAAGGAAAGGGACGGCCCGGCCTACAAGAAGGTCGCGGAAAAGTACAAGGGCAAGGCGGAGGCCGAGAAGCGGCTGATCGAGCACATCACCTCGGGCGAGAAGGCCAAGTTTGCCGACGGTCACGAAGAGGAGCACAAGATCGTCAAGACTTCGCCGCCGAAAGACATGGAGCAGATCCGCAATTTGGTGCAGTGGATACTGGCGCAGTGATTCCAGGCTATCCTGCCGGCTTTTTGCGCGAAAGCAGAGCGACCCATGACGAACAATAATCCCGGCGCCGTCAGCCGCTGCTGGACCTCCCTCTCGCGGCCGAGCGCCAAATACTCGCTGCTGTCCCTGCTGTTCATCGGCTTCGTGTCGGGGATCGTCTTCTGGGGCGGCTTCAACACCGCCATGGAGGCCACCAACACCCTGGAGTTCTGCATCGGCTGCCATGAGATGCGCGACACGGTGTACCAGGAGTACAAGGAGACCATCCACTACAGCAATCGCACCGGCGTGCGCGCGATCTGCTCCGACTGCCACGTGCCGAAGGACTGGACGCACAAGCTGCTGCGCAAGGCCAAGGCCAGCTTCGAAATCTGGGGCAAGCTCACCGGCAGCATCGATACCAAGGAAAAGTTCGAGGCCAAGCGCATGGAGCTGGCGACTCACGAGTGGGAGCGCATGAAGGCGCGCGACTCGATCGAGTGCCGCAACTGCCACGACTTCGACGCCATGAGCGCCGAGTTGCAGAAACAGACGCCCTACAAGAAGCACATGAAGGCGAAGGCCGACGGCAAGAGCTGCATCGATTGCCACAAGGGCATCGCCCACCAGTTGCCCAAGGAGTACGAGGAGCCGGACGAAGAGTAGGCGTGCGGCAATCCTGCGCCGGGATCAATCCCGGCGCAGCAGGTCGTCCAGCGCCGCCAGGCGTTCCGGAGTGCCGACGTCGATCCAGCGGCCGCCATGCAATTCCCCGCTGACGCGCTGCTCGGCCATGGCCTGGTGTAACAGCGGCGCGAGCTTGGCGGGCCGGCCGCGTTCGACGGCGGCGAACAATTGCGGACGATAGACGCCGATGCCGGCGAAGGTCAGCAGCGATGCGCCGGCCGCCGCCACGCGCGCGGCGGCGAGCGCGAAATCGCCTTGCGGGTGATGCGCCGGGTTCGGCACCAGCACCAAGTGGGCGAGATCGCCGTCGGCCAGGGCGCCGTGGGCGCGGACGCAATCCCACTCGCAATAGATGTCGCCGTTCACCACCAGGAAGGGATCGTCCGCCGGCGGTTTCCAGCGCGCCCGGCGGCTCGGCCGAATAGCGGATCGAGACGCCCCAGGCGCGGCCGTCTGCGAGCAGGGCCTCGATCTGGTCGCCGAGATGGGCGTGGTTGATGACGATTTCGTGCAGGCCGGCGCGCGCCAGGCGTTCGATGTGCCAGACGATCAGCGGCTTGCCGGCCACCGGCAACAGCGGCTTGGGTGTGCGGTCGGTGAGCGGGCGCATGCGCTCGCCCCGGCCCGCCGCCAAGATCATCGCTTTCAAAACGTGTATCCCACCTGCGCCTGACGGCCGTCGAGTTCGTCGAGCAGCTTCAGCAGCGGTCCGAGGTCGCGGTAGCGTTCGCAGGCGGCGCGCAAGTGCTTGGCGACCAGCGGCATGTCCTTGAGATAGCCGTCCTTGCCGTCGCGGTGACAAAGGCGGGCGAAGATGCCGAGGACCTTGATGTGGCGCTGCACGCCCATCCATTCGTAGTCGCGGTAGAAGTCGGCGAAGTCGGCGCGCACCGGCAGGCCGGCCTGGCGCGCCTTTTCCCAGTAGCGCACGATCCAGTCGAGGACGAGCTCTTCGGGCCACTCGACGTAGGCGTCCTTGAACAGCGAGACCAGGTCGTAGCTGAGCGGGCCGTAGACGGCGTCCTGGAAATCGATGATGCCCGGATTCGGCGCCGTCACCATCAGGTTGCGCGAATGGTAGTCGCGATGGACATAGACCTGCGGTTCGGCGAGATTGACGGCGAGTATTTTTTCGAAGGCCGTGGCGAGCGTGGTGCGCTGCGTGTCGGTCAGCGTCAGCTTGAGGTGCTGCGCGACATACCAGTCGGGAAACAGGTCGAGTTCGCGCTGGAGCAGGGCGCGGTCGTAAGGCGGCAACTGTTGCGGCCGGCTGGCGAGCTGGATGCGGATAAGGGCGTCGACGGCGTCCCGGTAGAGGCCTACCGTATTGTCGGCGTTGAAGGCGGCGAGATAAGTCGCCGCACCGAGGTCGGAGAGCAGCTGAAAGCCCTGGGCGAGATCGGTCGCCAGCACTTCGGGCACATGCACGCCGGCATCGTGGAACAGGCGCTGCACATGCAGCCAGGGACGGCAGTCTTCGCGTTGCGGCGGCGCGTCCATGACGACGCGGCTGGTGCCGTCGTCGAAGCCGGCGCGAAAGTAGCGGCGGAAACTGGCGTCGGCCGAAGCGGGGGTCAGGTTGAAACTGCGGCCGGGATAGAGTCCGCCCAGCCAGTCCTCGATTTTGCGCTGCCGTTCCACCTCGATAAACCCTTGAGAATGCTAGAATCCGCGATTCTATCATCGGCAATTCGGGCGTCCTGGCGGCGTGCGATCAAGAACGAAAAGAATGCAGGTACGCAATTCTCTTTCCGGCATCATGGTTTTCGGCCTGGGCGGCGTGGCCGCCGCACAAGGTCTCCCGCCGTTGCGCGTCGATCCCGCGCTGCTCAACCCGCTACCCCACGTCAAGCCCGAACCGCCGCCGCCGCGACTGCCGGTCGTAGAAGCGGCGCCGGCGGTGCCGCGCGCACCGGCTGCGGCCGCCGTGCCGCGCGTCGAGGCGGCGCCGCCTGCCGCCGCCAAGGCGCCCGCTGCGACTCCGGTGCCGCGCGTTGTCGCCGCTCCCGCCGCCACTCCTGCCGTTGCGGCACCTGCGGCACCTGCGGCACCTGCGGCGGCGCCGACGGCGCAAGGCCAAGAGCCGCCGGAGGTCAGCGAACGGCCGGCGCTCCCCCCGCTCTATTCGGCCCACGCGGCCGCCGGGCTGCTGCCGGCGGCGCCGATCGCGGAAAACGCCACGATCATCTCGGCCGACCGCATTCATGGCCGCAACGAGGTCGAAACCGTCGCCGAAGGCGCGGTCGAGCTGCGTCGGCCGGGGACGGTCCTGCGCGCCGACCGGCTCAGCTACTGGCATCTGGACGACGAAGTCGAGGCGCTCGGCCATGTCCGCCTGGAGCGCGACAAGGATTTGTTCACCGGCCCGAAGGCGCGCTTGCGGGTCGGCGAGAATACCGGCTATTTCGAGCAGCCGACTTTTGCGCTGACGCGCATGAAGTCGGTGGCGGCGCCGGCGGCGGGCGATGGCGCATCGATCAGCGTGCCGGTCACCGGCCGCGGCGACGCCGAGCGCATCGAATTCGAAGGCGAAGGACAGTACCGGCTCAAGCGAGCCACCTACAGCACCTGTCCGGCCGGCAATCGCGATTGGTACGCCGAGGTCGGCGAGCTCAAGCTCGATTACCACAGCGCCGAGGGCGA
>JACRPB010000280.1 GCA_016214175.1 Rhodocyclales bacterium | reverse complement strand
GAAGAAATGCACCGTGAAGAGGAACACCGCCGCAAGGAAGCCCTCCTCGCCATGCACCAGGGTGCCGACGTTGAACACCCAGCCCGGCAGATACTGCGCCGTGATGTGCGGGAAGGCCAGCATGAGGCCGCTCCAGTCGATGATGTTCACGCCCCAGAACACCGCCCAGTAATCGAACTTCTCGAAATAGGTCCAGCGGTCGAAGCGCGGCTTCTCGCCACGGCCGAAGAACCACTTGAACATGCCCCAGCAATCCCTGAAGTCCTTCCAGTTCGGGATGAAGGAATCCGGGCCGAACCAGCGGAAGCTCTTGCTGCGCAGCAGGCCCTGCATCACATAGAGGAAGTGGATGAGGAAGATGGCGACGAAGCTCGCCGCGGCGATACGGTGGATCAGGCCGGCGATGCGCGGGCCGCCCAGCGCTTGCGCCACGACCGGCGCCCAGGCGCTTTCGGCGAAGAGCGCGGTCATGCCGGTCAGCACCAGGGTCATGGTGATGAGCGCGAACGCCAGGTGCGCCAGGCGCCAGCCCCAGGGGAAGCGCTTGAAATACTTCGTCTCGTCGAGCTTCAGCCCCCGGAGGTCGATGTAGGGCGCCGGCTTGCCGGCCTTGCGCTCTTGCGATTCCCGGTAGTACCAGAGCGCCGAATGCGCCCAGAAGAAGGCTAAGACGAAGATCAAGAGACCGACCATGAACTTGGTCGCGATGTACATCTGCGGATACTTCTCCAAGTCGTGGCTGTTGGCGTGCGGGCCGAAGGACATGAAGCCCGGCGTCGCGTCGTGCATGCCCGGCTTCTTGTCGCTATGGCACTTCTGGCAGGTCTTGAGGCGGTTCTTGGAACTGACCTTGGACTTGGAATTGTCGACGCCGAGGATGTCGTGGCTGCCGTGGCAATCGACGCAGCGCGCGGTATAGGTGTAGCCGAGGCGATTGACCTGGCCGTGATAGGTGTCGGTGTAGCTCTTGAGTTCTTTCTTGTGGCAGTTGCCGCAGGCGTTGACGTTGGCGAGCTTGAAGGCGTCGGACGAGGTGTTCTTGACGGCGTGCGCGGAATGGCAGTCGGTGCAGACCGCCGCCTTGATGTTGCCGTTGTCGAGAACCTCTTCGCCGTGGGTGGAAGCGGCGTAGGACTCCAACTGGTCTTCGTGGCACTTCTCGCCGCAGGTGGCGGGGATGGCCTTGTGCCATGCGGTGCGCTTGACGCTGCCCTGCGGCGGGACGTTGAATTCGTGCGAGCTGTGGCAGTCCTCGCAGGATGCCTTGGCGCGCGAGGGATCGTCCTTATCGGCGCGCGCATGGTAGGAATTCTTGTAGGCGGCGATGTTCTCGACCACCAGGCCGAGGCGGGATTTCTCTGCGGTCAGATTCTCCTTCTTGACGGTCTCCCACAGCGTCTCGTGACACGTGATGCAATTCGGTTTTGCCGCAGCGGCATCCTTCTTGTGCGATGCGACGGCGTCGTTGATCTCCGTGTGGCAGTCGACGCACAGCATGTCGCCGTGCGTGCTCTTCGAGAACTTGGTCGTATTCACCGCGGCGAGCGCGCGTTTCCCGCCGTCCTTGCCCGGGACTTCCAGCTTGCCCTTCTTGCCGTCGTGACAGGCTTGGCAGGAGGCATTGTCGAACTTGATGGCTTGGGCGCTGGCCTGGGCCGGCCAGATCATGGCGGCACTGCTAACGAGAAACGCCATGACGGCGACCGAAAGTCTTTGTGGGTTCATGATCTTCGACTCGGATAGGGCGAATGGGCGCAGGCGAAAAAACGGGGGCGAACCTTCCGCCCCCGCGTTTCTCGCCATGCCGTCAATTACTTGAAGCTGTAGATATAGCTTGCAGAGACGACATTCTGGGAATAACTGCCGGACTGCTGATTGGTCGGCATGCCGCGCAGCCCCGTGTAGCCATACTGGTACCAGTTGTAGAAGTAATCGTCGCTCTTCAACTGCTGATACAGGTACCCGACGGAAATTTTGGATGCCTTGTCGAGCGCATAGCTACCGATGATCTTCAGCGAGACGAGCTTGTTGCTGATGTCGGGCAGGTCGCCGCAAGTCAGGGTTGCCGCCGCGCTACAGGCCGCCCCGAGATAAGGAGCCTGAGTCGAGTAGCGCGACTTGTCGAACGTGTATGACAAATCGCCGGTCAGTTCCAGCTTGCCGCCCATCAGCTTGTGCTTGGTGCTGATGCCGAACGCGTTGCCGCCTTCGTCGAGCTGGTTCGTCCAGATCCTGGTCGGCGCTACCAGCAAGGCGTAATTGGGCTGCGTATTGTCCGTGGCCGTGGCGGAGTTGCCTATGCGCATGTCCTTCTTGCTGCTCCGCCAACTGACGTAAGCAGAAACACTGGCGTCTTCCGCATAGCTATAGGTGGCATCGAGGTTGATGCCGGTGGTGCGGCTACCCTGCACGCCGAGCGTGGCGTCATACTTGTCGTTGGCGTAGCGGCCATCGACACCGAACTCCAGCTTGTCGCTCGCTTGCCAGTTGACGCCGGCCTTCAACATGTCCTGCTTGCGCGGCGCGTAGCTGACGGCGAGGAACCCCGGGTAGTCCTGAGCATTGACGTCGGTCGGGACAAGCGCATCGAGCCCGGCGAGCGGCGTAACGGCGTTATGGTCGAACGTCGACTTGCGTTTGGCGTATGAATAGCCGGCGCTCACGCTGACGTCATCGGTCGCCTTCAACTTGTACTTGAGGCCGAGCTTGTCCTCGCTGCTCGAAGGACTGACCAGACAATTGCTGGCGGCAAGTGCGTAATTGTTGCACCAGCGGCTGATCTTCTCATGGTCGTAAGCAAGGCGGAGCGTTTGCCGTTTGTCGAACCGATAGTCGCCGGCAAGCTCGAGTTGCGTCTTCTTGTTGCTGTACGGCGCGTTTGCAGCGGCGTCGATGGCGGTGACATTATTGAGAGCATAGTATTGGTACAAGCTGGACGACGAACGGTTGTCGCGCTCGTTATGCTTGTAGATCGCACTCAACGCCAATTCCCGCGTCGCCTGGTGCGTGAGCTTCAGGTCGGCATGCTTGGTGATGACGAGACCGTTGAGCGATGTCTGAGGCGCAAGCACGATCTCCGGCATGCCGGTCAGGAAGCTGGAGTTCTGCCTGTTCCGACCATAAGATAGCCCGCCGACCAGCTTGGTGGCTGAAGAAAAGGCATACCCACCGGACAGGTTGAACTGATGCAACTGGTTGTCAGGGGCCGTACTCAGCGTCTGCGTTTGATAGACGCCGGCCGCCGCGGTACTGGCAGCGCTGAGCATGGGGTTCTGCCACGACAAGCGATCATAGCCGTCGCGGAAGGTAGAGCCATAGTAGGCCCCCGTCAGATGCCCCTTGTCGCCCACCCAATTCAGCGCGAGATTGAACGTGTCCGTTTTGTAGTTTGTCGGATTCATCAATATCGCCACCGCCTCGGCCCGCCAAGTTCCGGTCGTCGCCGCAACCCCGCCCATCGCCGCGCCAGCAATCAGCTTGGCGCCCGATTGGGCGAGATGGTTGTAGTCGAACTTCAAGCTCAATTGCGGGCTGAAGTTGAAGCCGGCACCGAAGGAAGTGTTCTTGCGTGTCGTACCCACGTCTTCGGTGTGGAAGGCGCCCAATTGAACGGCGGTGAGCGTTCTTGCACTCGGCGCTACCGCCGCGTTGAAAGAGCCGAACGTAGCAGGAAGCGTAAATGTGTTGCCGCCCATGCTGCCCTGCTGCGGCGTTTGATAGGTATCGGTGATGTTGTGGCGCAATTCGTCGTAGCCGAGACTCAGGGCCCATTGCCCTTGCTGGTCGAGCGTGGCGCCGAGCTCGCGGGAGGTGGTGCCGAGATCGCGGCCGCTAATGGCCCAGCGCGTGACGCCGTTCCCACCTTCGTAGGCGTCGCCGCCACGTAGGCTGAAGTTGCCGACAAACTCCCCTCCGGCCTTGTTGAGCCCGCTGTATTCGCCGAATTTGGCCGACTTTTGCGACACATTCTCGGCACCGATTTCGACAAAGTTGGTGGGGCGCCGGATGGCAGCGACATCGTCGGCCGTCGGTTCCGCCGCTTGAGCCACCATCGGCATGGCGAACATCACAGCCAAGGCGCCTTGCACGGCCACGCTCAGCACGCTAAGTTTCATGGTTTCGTTACGAATGCTCATGGCAATCTCCAATTCTCGATATTAGCGGTGCAGGAGCGCGCCGGCCGGATGGTTCGATCCATGAATCATGGAATGGCAGTTCATGCAGCCGCGACCGCCGGCGTTCTCGGTCGGATTCGTGCCGGTGAACCCGGCCTGATTGCCTGCCGCAACCGGCCCATACGGAGCCTTGCTGTTATGCGGACCGTCGTGGCATTCCGAGCACATGAAGGGTGCGCGGGACTTCAGCAGCGGCGAGATGTTGGAGCCGTGCGGTGTGTGACAGCTCGAACAGTCTTCGGCGACCGGCTGATGCTCCCAAAGGAACGGCCCACGCTTTTCGGCGTGACAAGTGAAGCAGGTCTCGTTCAAGGTGTTCTTCTTCAGCATCTTCGGCCCGGCGGAGCCGTGCAGGTTGTGGCAATCCGAGCACGCCATCTTGCCGGCCGCCAGCGGGTGGGTCGACACGCGGTGCGTCTGGGTGCGCTCGGCCTTGTGACAGGTGAAGCACACCTCGGCCTGCGTCTTCTTGTTGCGCACCTTGTCGTGCTCGCCATGAATCTTGTGGCAGGAGTTGCAGGCCACATCGTTGTTGGCGTGCTGGCTGCCCTCCCAATGCGTGCGCTGATCGCCCTTGTGACAAGTGAGGCAAGCGTCATTGCGTTCGACTGCCGGCGTTTCGGTGGCCTTGCGGAAACTGCGGTCGGGCGCCGGCGGCTTGCCTTTGCCCTTGTGGCCGACGTGCTTTTCGCTGTCGCCGTGGCAATTGACGCAGGACGGGGTGCGCGAGTCGCCCTTGACGCCGTGGCGCGTGGTGGCGATGGCGAGCACGCCGGGATTCAATTCGAGCATGGTCGCCCGGCCCGTGGGTTCATCGGCCTCGTCGTGGCAACCCGTGCACTTGGCGTCGCCTTTCAGGATCAAGTCCTTGTCCGATGCCGCCGGCTTTGCGACGCCGGGCGTCACGCCGGCAGCCTGCGCAACGGAACCGATTCCGGCCGCACCAACCAGCACGCACCAGAGGAATGCCGCATATCGCGAGAGCTTCATGATTTTCCCTTTCCCATCCCCAACACTGTGATGCGCCCGAAAGCGGGCGCGCGAAAATCGCCTACTGCGCAAGAATCCAATCGATCAAATTCTTGAGTTCCTTCTGATCCTTGGTGTCGATAACCTTGTGCTCTTCTTCGGTGCCGTCCTCCAGCTTGACGGTCGGGCCGGTGGTAATGTTCTTCATCATCTTGGTCTCGCCCTCGGCGGCCTTGCCCTTGTACTTGGCGGCGATCTTCTTGTAGGAGGGCCCCTTCTTGGTCTTGTCGATGGCGTGGCACTTGAAGCAGTCGTTCGACTTCGCCAGCTTCTTCGCGGCATCTTCGTCGAAGGCATAGGCGCCGGAAGACAGGGAGAGCGCCAGAACCGTTGCGGAAACCAGAGTGAGGAGTTTCATGTTTCGCCTTTCTTTTCGGACGTTGCCAACGTTGCTTAACAAAGTGCTTCAGTCCACTAACATTTCTCTTAGCAGGGACTCAGGCTGGATTCTGCCGCTGCGTGCGCCGCAGCAAAATCGGCGCGGGATTAAACTGCGCGTAGGAACTTTCCTAAGCGCTCGGTTGCTGCGAGGGGAGTGGACGGCGCGGAAAGCGGCGCTACGAGCGCGCGCCGCCGCCAGGCTGAGACCCGTCTTGTAGGGCGATTGCGGCGCGCAGCCTCAGCGGCGGCGCCGGCGGCGGCCTATTCGGCCAGCTTGTGGGCGATGGCGTAACGCACCAACTCGGTCTGATTGGTCATGCCCATCTTCTGCAGGATGCGGGTCTTGTGGGTGCTGACGGTCTTTACGCTCAGCGACAGCAGATCGGCGATCTGGGTCAACCCCTGGCCGGCGACGATCATCAGGAAGACCTGGTATTCGCGCTCGGAGAGCAGCGTATGCGGCGGTTGCTCGGATTGCGGCATACGTTCGCGCGCCATTTGTTCGGCGAGTTCGGCGCTGACATAGACGCCGCCGCCGGCGACCTTGCGGATCACCGCCGTCAGCAGTTCGCTGTCGCATTCCTTCGTCAGGTCGCCGGCGGCGCCGACGCGCAGCGCACGCAGAGCGTATTGCTCCTCGCCGTGCATGCTCAGCACCAGGACCGGCGTGTCGGGTTTTTCGCTCTTGATCTGGCGGATCAGGTCGAGGCCGTTCCTGCCCGGCATGGTCATGTCCAGCACCAGCACGTCCCAGTCCCGTTCGCGCACTTTGGCCATCGTCTCGTGGCCGTTCGCCGCTTCGCCGGCGACGACGATGTCGTCGGTATCGGAAAAGATCTGCTTCAGGCCGTCGCGGATGATGGCGTGGTCGTCGGCGATGAGGATTTCGATTTTCTTCATTTAGGCCTCTTGTTCCATCACAGCCTCCCCATCCAGGGGAACGACGACCTTGACCTCGGTGCCCTCGCCCGGCCAACTGGCGACCATGGCGGTCGCCCCGAGCATCAGCGCGCGCTCGCGGATGCCGACCAGGCCGTTGCCGCCGGGGCCGTTGCGCGCCGCCGCGGTCATGCCCTTGCCATTATCGACGATCTTGAGTTCGAGCCCGGCGTCGACTTGCAGCAAGCTGACGCCGACCTCCGTCGCGCCGGAATGGCGGGCGACGTTGGTCAGGCATTCCTGGACGATGCGGAACAGCGATGTGACCAGGGCTTCGCCGCGGGCCAATTCCTCCGCGGCGAGGTCGAGACTGACGGCGACGCCGGTCTTGCGCTTGAAGTCGTCGGCCAGCCATTCGATGGCGGCGCCAAGGCCGAGCTCGTCGAGCAGCGTCGGCCGCAGGTCGGTGGAAATGCGGCGCACCGACTTGATCGTGGCATCGACCTGCCGCTTCATGCTTTCGATCTTTTCGTCGACGCTCTTCGGTTCGTGCGCGTGTTTGGCCAGCCAGGACAGATCCATTTTCAGGCCGGTCAATTGCTGCCCGAGTTCGTCGTGCAGTTCGCGCGAGATGCGCGTGCGCTCCTCTTCGCGCACGTTCTGCAGAGAGCCCGACAACTCGCGTAGTTGGCGGTTGGATTCGTGTAGTTGCCGCTCGGCGCGGCGGCGCTCGGTGACGTCGCGCAGGATCGCCGTATACAGCTTCTCGCCGCTCAACTGCACCTGGGAGATGGTCGCCTCGATCGGGAACTCACGGCCGTCGGCGCGCTGGCCGACGATCGCCATCTGCGGCGCCATGTCGCGCGACCGCGTTTCGGAGGCGGCGAAGCCCAGCACATGCTGCCGGTGGGCGGCACGGAAGCGTTCCGGCATGAAACGCTCCAGCGGCGAGCCGATGGCTTCCGCCATGGCGCAGCCGAACATGGCTTCCGCCGCGGCATTGAAGAGCACGACGCGCTGCGCGCCATCGACGATGACGATCGCATCCATGGCGGAGTTGATGGTGGCTTCCAGGCGCTGGCCGCTTTCCCACAATTCCTGGCTCAGCGACTCTTCCTTGGTCAACTCGCGCGCCAGCGCCCAGGCCGCCAGCATGACGATGACCGCGATGCCGATGGCGTTGGCGATGATCAGGCGCGCCTTTTCGCGCCAGACCGCCAGCGCTTCCGCCTCGTCGATGGCGACGCTGACGAGCAGCGGAAACTGATCGACCTTGTGGTAGGTGACGATGCGCGGATCGCCCTCCTCGGTTGATTCCTGTTGCGTGTGCGTATCGCTGCCGGCAGGGATGGCGAGCGTCTGCAATTCGTCCGGACGCTTGCCTTGAACCGCTTCGTCGCGCGGCTGGCGCGCCACCAGGGTCCCGTCGGCGAGATAGAGCGAAATCGGGCTGATGCCGTCGAAGGTGATCGAATGATAAAAGTCTTCGAAATACTTGATGCTGAGCGCGACGCCGACCACGCCGCGGAATTCGCCATTGGGGCCGTCCAGCCGGCGGCTCAGATACAGGGTCCACGCCCCGTTGATGCGGTTATGGGTCGGCGCACCGATGAACAGGCCGAGCCGCGGATCGTCCCGATGCGCCGTAAAGTATTCGCGGTCGGGCGCCACGAGCCCGGTCACCGGGAATACGCGCGCCGTGTTGATGACCTTGCCCTGGTCGTCCATGACGAAGATGCTCCACATCTGCGGCATGTCCACCAGCCGGTTGCGCAGCAGTTCGTGCACCGCCCGCCCCGCCAGCGGCATGCCGGCCTTTTCCTGTTCGGCGAGCACGACCTGGGTGTGCTGCACGGCGAGATCGACGTTCTGGATGATCCGCGTCGTCTGCTCGGCGAGTATCCCGCTCAGGCTGATCGTCTCGCCGCGGGCATGGCTGAGGTCCTTGACGCGAAGGTTCCAAAGCAGTACGGCGCTCGATATCGCAATTCCGAGAACCGCGAAGGCGGCAAGGATCGACACGGCAACGACGGGACGTATTCGCAAATGCATGGCCGGATTCTGCCCGATTCGGCGCGCCCCCACATCGCGGGAGCGGTTTTTGTGTGATGCAACATTGTTTCATTAAGTGAAATATATTGCGTAACACAATGTTTTTTAACGGTAATAATTTGCTTGCTGCAATGCGGCAAGACTATATACTCAAGCCATCACGAACGTGTGGGAGGCGCAACTTCCCACACGTCCATCCGGGTGAGCGCCAAACCGCCCACCCGTCAGTAGGCCGGAACCAACCGTCGGCCGCGCCGTGAGGAATGTCTGAGCCGCGCCCGCAAGGCGCCGGGCAGGCAATTCCGCCCATTCAGATAGTCAGTCCTGTCCTCGTGCCGTCACGCCTGAGGGGTGTGAGTCATTTGGGCAATAAAGTAAAACCCTCGTGCCGGAAAAGGTTTCCGGTCGATTTGGCGAAAGGCGGAGATGGACGGTTTTTCGAGTCTGGCGATTGCGGGCGTGTTCATGGCCGTGCTCGGCGTCGGCCTGGCGGCGATGCTCGCTTTGGCCGACAAGCGGCTCTACGTCTTTGAAGACCCTCGCATCGGCGCGGTGGAGGATCTCCTGCCCAAATCCAACTGCGGCGCCTGCGGCCAGGCCGGCTGCCGCAACTTCGCCGAGAAGGTGGTCGAAGGCGCCGTGGTGCCGGCCCAATGCACCGTCAGCTCTCCGGAACAGAAGCAGGTCATCGCCAGCCTGCTCGGCGTCGATGCCGGCGCCGTCGAAAAGAAGGTGGCGCGACTGGCCTGCGCCGGCGGCCGCCACGTCGCCTATCTGCGCGCCCGCTACGCGGGTCACGTCTCCTGCCGCGCCGCGGCGGTGGTCTCCGGCGGCGGCAAGGAATGCGCCTGGGGCTGCCTCGGACTGGCCGACTGCGCCACGGTTTGCAGCTTCGGCGCCATCACCATGGACATGCACGGCCTGCCTGCCGTCGATGCCGAGAAATGCACGGCGTGCAGCGACTGCGTCGAAGTCTGCCCCAAGGGCTTGTTCAGCCTGGAGCCGGTCAGCCGCAAGCTGTGGGTCGCCTGCAAGAACCAGGCGGAGGGCGAAACCGCCGAAGCCGCCTGCGAACTGGCCTGCACCGCCTGCGGCCGCTGCGTCGCCGATGCGGCGCCGGGCCTGATGAAGCTCAGCAACAACCTGGCCGTCATCGATTACGCCGCCAACGACAAGGCGGCGCGCGAGGCCATCGACCGCTGCCCCACCGGCGCCATCGTCTGGTTCGAGACCCCCGCGCGGGCGGTACGCGGCCACGACGCCAAACGAATCCTGCGGCAGGAACCCCTGCCCATCCTGAAATAAGTCCCCTAGGAGCCCATCATGCTCAAGAACCTCTTCCAATTCTCCCTGATCGAAACCAGCGCCGCCAAGGACACCAAGACCGTCAAATACCCCGGCGTGCGCGACGCCGTCGACGGCAACACGGCGGTGATCCACGTCGAGCGCGAGGCCTCGGACGCGGCCGGCGCCTACCCGATCACGCCGTCGACGCAGATGGGCGAATACTGGGCCGAGGAAGTGGCCAAGGGCCATCTCAACGTCTCCGAGCGGCCGCTGATTTTCGTCGAGCCCGAGTCCGAGCACGCCGCCGCCGGCGTCACCGCCGGCATGGCCATGACCGGCCTGCGCGCGGTGAACTTCTCCTCGTGCCAGGGCATCGCCTTCATGCACGAGTCGCTCTACGCCACGGTCGGCAAGCGCCTGCCCTACGTGCTCAACATGGGCTGCCGCGCCATCACCAAGGCCAGCCTCAACGTCCATTGCGGCCACGACGACTACCACTGCATCGACGACACCGGCTTCATCCAGGTGCTGGGCAAGAACGCCCAGGAAGCCGCCGACCTCAACCTGATCGCGCGCAAGACGGCCGAGTTGTCGCTGACGCCGGCCATCGTCGGCCAGGACGGCTTCCTCACCACCCACCTGATCGAATCGGCCTACCTGCCGGAACGCGAACTGGTCGAGGAGTTCCTCGGCAAGCCCGACGATCTCATCGACACGCCGACGCCGGCGCAGCAGATGCTCTACGGGCCGAAGCGCCGCCGCGTGCCGGCGATCTGGGACGTCGACGCGCCGATGGTGTCGGGCGTGGTGCAGAACCAGGACGCCTACATGCAGGCCGTCGCCGGCCAGCGCCCCTATTTCTTCGATCACGTCGACGGCATCGCCGACGCCTGCATGGCCGAGTATGCGCAACTCACCGGCCGCCGCTACAACCGCGTGTCGACCTACAAGGCCGAGGACGCCGAGTACCTGATCGTCGGCATGGGCTCGATGATCGTCCAGGCCGAGGCGGTGGCCGACTACCTGCGCGAAACGCGCAAGCTCAAGGTCGGCGTGGTGAACGTCACCATGTACCGTCCCTTCCCCGGCGACCTGATCGGCCACATCCTGCGGGGCAAGACCGGCGTCGCCGTGCTTGAGCGCACCGACCAGCCGCTGGCCGAAGACCTGCCGCTGATCCGCGAAATCCGCGCCGCGCTGACAAAGTGTCTGGAGAATGGTGCCGCGAGGGATGGCGACCGGCCCTACGAGGGCTACGCCGCCTACGGGCCCGGCGACATGCCGCGCCTCTACTCGGGCTGTTACGGTCTCGGTTCCCGCGACATGCAGCCCGAGGCCCTCATCGGCGCCTACGAAAACATGATGCCGGAGGCTGCCCGCCGCAAGTTCTACTACCTGTCGGTGGACTTCGTGCGCACGCCGACGAGCCCGAAGGACGAAATCCATCAGCAGGAAATCAAGGCCGGCTATCCGCAGATCGCGGCGCTGGCCGTGCGCGGTTCCGAGAACCCCAACCTGCTGCCCAAGGGCGCCATCACCGTGCGCATGCACTCGGTCGGCGGCTGGGGCGCCATCACCACCGGCAAGAACCTGGCGGTGACGCTGTTCGAACTGCTCGGCTACGACATCAAGGCCAACCCGAAATACGGTTCCGAAAAGAAAGGCCAGCCGACCACCTACTACCTGTCGGCGGCGCCGGAACCCATCCGCGTCAATTGCGAATACCTGTTCGTCGACGTCGTGCTCTCGCCCGACCCGGCGGTGTTCTCGCATTCCAACCCGCTCTCCGGCTTGAAGCGCGGCGGCGTCTTCATCATCCAGTCCAACCTCGGCGCCGGCACCTGGGCCAACTTCCCGGCCTGGGCGCAAAAGCAGATCGTCGACAACGACATCCGCGTCTTCTACCTCGACGCCTTCCAGATCGCCCGCGAAGAGGCCGGCAGTCCCGAACTGCAACTGCGCATGCAGGGCAACGCCTTCCAGGGCGCCTTCTTCGCCGCCAGCCCGGTGATGAAGAATGCCGGCCTCACCGACGAGAAGCTGTTCAAGGCCATCGAGGCGCAGTTGCAGTACAAGTTCGGCGGCAAGGGCGGCAGCGTGGTCGCCAACAACCTGCGCGTGGTGCGCCGCGGCTATGCCGAAATGCACGAAATCACCGACAAGCAGGTCGGCGTCTCCAGCAAGCCGGCGGCGAAGAAGGACGCCGGCCTGCCGATCATGCTCCACGACCTGCCGGCCGCCGAAGGCCGCGTCTACGACCTGCACCGTTTCTGGGAACAGACCGGCAGCTTCTACGCCACCGGCAAGGGCAACGACAATCTGGTCGATCCCTTCATCGGCACCTCGATCATCCCGGCCGCCACCGGCGTCTTCCGCGACATGACCGACATCCGCTTCGAGCATCCGGAATGGAACGCCGCCAATTGCACGGCCTGCGGCAATTGCTACACGGTCTGCCCGGACAGCGCGATCCCCGGCCTGGTCAGCAACGTCGCCGACGTTTTCGATAGCGCGATCCGCAAGATCGAAACCGGCGGCACGCCGACGCGCCATCTGCGCCGCGCCGCGCGCACCGTCGAGAAGAAGCTGCGCGCCTTGATCGCGGGCGACGGCGTGGCGGTGCGGCCGCTGGTCGACCAGGCCATCGCCGCCACCGTCGCCGAGGCGCCCGAAGCCGACCGCGCCGGCATGGGCGAAGAGTTCAAGCTGCTCACCGCCATCCTCGGCGACTTCAAGTTCGCCGCCACCAAGCCTTATTGGAGCAACAAGGAGAAGAAGGCCAAGGGCACGGGCGGCCTCTTCGCCATCACCGTCAACCCGCTCACCTGCAAGGCCTGCGCCCTGTGCGTGACCGCCTGCGAGGACGACGCGCTGAAGATGGTGACGCAAACCGACGCCAGCGTCGCCAAGCTGCGTCAGGACTGGGACTTCTGGCGCGCGCTGCCGACGACGCCGAAGGAATTCAGCCGCATCGACAGCCTCGACGAAAAGATCGGCGCCCTCGAAACCCTGCTGCTCGACAAGCACAACTACAGCGCCATGAATTGCGGCGACGGCGCCTGCCTCGGCTGCGGCGAGAAGACGACCATCCACTTGTTCGTCGCCACCGCCACGGCGCTGATCCAGCCGCGCGTCAAGGCCCAGGTCGAGAAGCTCGACGCCATGATCGCCGGCCTCGAACAGCACATGCGCGTCAAGCTCGCCGCCGCCGTCGATCTTTCCGACGCCGGCGCCGTGGTCAAGGCCGTCGACGCGGCGAAGAACGCCGACCTGACGCTGTCGCGCCTGGCCGACACGCTGACCGCCGGCAAGCCTTCGCAGCCGCTCGACCCGGCCTGGGTCAAGTTCGCCGCGCAGTTGCTCGAAAAGCTGAAGGACCTCAAGTGGCGCTACGTCGAGGGCCCGACCGGCCGCGGCCGCGCCGAAATGGGCATGGTGAACTCCACCGGTTGCACCTCGGTCTGGGGCGCCACCTTCCCCTACCACCCCTATCCCTTCCCCTGGACGTCGCATCTGTTCCAGGATTCGCCGCCGGTGGCGATGGGCATCTTCGAAGGCCACATGTCCAAGATGGCCGAAGGCTTCAAGGCTATCCGCATGGCCGAGCTCGAACTCAAGGGCGAGTACAACCCCGAGAAGCACGAAGACTTTTTCCGCCGCTTCGACTGGCGCCAGTTCTCCGACGACGAATGGCTGCTCTGCCCGCCCGTGGTCAGCCTCGGCGGTGACGGCGCCATGTACGACATCGGCTTCCAGAACCTCTCGCGCGCCCTGATGTCCGGCGTGCCGATCAAAGTGCTGGTGGTGGACACCCAGGTCTATTCGAACACCGGAGGCCAGGCCTGCACCTCGGGCTTCACCAGCCAGGTGTCCGACATGGCGCCCTTCGGTTCGGCGCGCAAGGGCAAGCAGGAGATCCGCAAGGAGATCAGCGTCATCGGCATGGCCCACCGCACCGCCTACGTCATGCAAAGCGCGATCTCCCACACCGGCCACCTGATCGAGGGCTTCATCGACGGCCTCAACAGCCGCCGCCCCGCGCTGTTCAACGTCTATGCGGTGTGCCCGCCCGAACACGGCGTCGGCGACGACCGCAGCGTGGAGCAAAGCAAGCTGGCGGTCGAAGCCCGCGCCTATCCGCTGTTCAAGTTCGATCCCAGCCTCGGCGTCACGTTCAGCGAGTGCTCGAACCTCGACGGCAACCCGGACATCGACGGCGACTGGCCGACCTACAGCCTGCGCTACCAGGACGCCAACGGCAGCGCGCAGACCATGCAACTGCCGATGACCTTCGCCGACTTCGCCGCCACCGAGGCGCGCTTCGGCAAGCAGTTCAAGAAGGCGCCGCCGGAAACCTGGAACGACGACATGGTCCTGCTGGCCGAGTTCCTGCAGCTCGACCCGGACGAGCGCGACGGCAA
Source organism: Rhodocyclales bacterium (assembly GCA_016214175.1). Lineage (GTDB taxonomy): Bacteria > Pseudomonadota > Gammaproteobacteria > Burkholderiales > Rhodocyclaceae > Nitricoxidireducens. The sequence goes on along the minus strand of JACRPB010000280.1, from coordinate 1,197 downwards.
GTTCCCCTTCATCTGGGCGGTGGACGGCAAGAACCGCCTGACGCGCCTTCTGGTCAGCGCCGAACTGGCGCGCGCCAGCGAGGAGCGCCTGAACTTCTGGCATCAGTTGAAGGACGTGGCCGGCATCGGCAAGGGCAGCGGCGACGCCGACGCCATCGCCGCGCAAGTGCGCGCCGAACTGGTGCAGAAAGTGGCGGCGAGCCTAGGCCTCGGCGGCAGCGATCTGGCCCCGGCCGGCGCCGCTGCGACGAGCGCCGACAGCGCAACGGCGGCCGACGGCTACGAGCCGGTCTGGCTGGAAACGCCTGAATGCACGGCTTGCGACGAATGCACCGGCATCGCGCCCAAGGTCTTCGCCTACAACGCCGACAAGAAAGCCACCGTCGTCAATCCCAAGGGCGCCAAGTACGCCGACCTGGTGAAGGCCGCCGAGAAATGCACGGCCGGCTGCATCCATCCGGGCACGCCGTGGAATGCGTCGGAGCCGGGTCTTGAGAAACTGAAGGCCCGCGCGGCTAAGTTCAACTGATCGGGACGCACGCGTGAAACTGCTCTCCTACTTCCGCGGCGAAGCCTTCCAGCGCGGCGTGCATCCGCCGTCCTGCAAGGTCACGGCCGGCAATGCGATCAAGCGCCTGCCCTTCGCCAAGCGCCTGATCGTGCCGCTGTCCCAGCACATCGGCAAGCCGGCGCGCGCCCTCGTGCGGCCGGGGCAGGAAGTGCTGCGCGGCCAGCCGATCGCCGCCGCCGACGGCTGGCTGTCGGTGCCCCACCATGCGCCGGCGACGGGCGTGGTAGAGGCCATCGAGTTGCGGCCGACCGCGCGCGGCCCCTGGGCGCCGGCCATCGTCATCCGCGTCCATGAAGCGTCGACGCAGGAAGTGCTGTGGAGCGAGCCGCGCGACATGGCGGCGCTGGCAGCGGCCGACATCGTCAAGGCGGTGCAGGACACCGGCATGGTCGGCCTGGGCGGCGCCGCCTTCCCCAGCCACGCCAAGCTCGCCGTGCCCGAGGGCGCCAAGGTGCATACCCTGGTGGTGAACGGCTGCGAGTGCGAGCCCTACCTCACCTGCGACCATCGCCTGATGGTCGAACACGCGCCGGACCTGATCGGCGGCATCCGCTACGCCATGCGCGCCACCGGCGCCGGGCGCACCGTGATCGGCATCGAGGACAACAAGCCCGACGCCGTGCATG
>JACRPB010000271.1 GCA_016214175.1 Rhodocyclales bacterium | reverse complement strand
GGCGTGCTGGGCGGCAATACGCGGAGAGAGCGGAGAGCCGGCGCCGGTGGGGCCGTGGCAACCCGAACAGGCCGGCACGCCGCTCGCCGTGTTGCCTTCCTCGAACAGCTTCTTGCCCTTCGCCAGCAGTTCCGGATCGCCCGCCGGCGCCGGCACCGCCTTCTGGCCGGCGAAGAAGAGCGCCAGATTGGCCATGTCGGCATCCGACAGGTTGGCGACGTTGGGTCCCATGACCTCGCTCGGCCGCTTGTTCTTCTTGAAGTCCTGCAACTGTTTCAGCAGGTACTCCGCAGTCTGTCCGGCCAGCCGCGGAAAGATGGGCACTGGCCCGTTGCCGTCGGCACCGTGGCAGGCGACGCAGACCGCATTGACGATAGGTGCCGCCAGCGCCGGGTTGCCGGCGACCTCAGCTTGCGCCGCGGCGGCGAACAGCGCGAGGCCCGCGCCCGCGAGTTTTCCGTATACCTTCACCGTGTCTCCTGTGGCCTGTCGTTATAAGGCCCGCCGGTGGCTAGCCGACGGGCCCGGGTTGGAGAAGCCGGCGCCCGTTGCGCCGCTGCGGGATCAGATCTTGAAGTGCAAGAGCACGCCGACGGCGTTGACCTTGTAGTCCTGCGGACCCGAATCCAGATAGGTCTGTTGGTTGGCCGCCGGCGTCGGGTTGCCCGCCACGCCGTCGTAGTGCCAATCGCGGATCTTGCCGCCTTCATAGCGATACAACAGGCGCAGCGCCGTGGTCTTGTTCATCGGGATCGACAGGCCGGCGCTGAAGACGTGCTGTGTAAACTTCAGGTTCGAAAAACCGCTGCCGATGAGCCCGAGCGTCGTCAGTTGGGCCGCCGTCGGCGCGCCACTGGTGGCCAGACCGAGCGCCGCGGCATTGTAGGTGTAGCTGATGCCCGTCGTGCCTGCGGTGAAGGTGTAGTCCAGGTCCAATTTCGAGTGACCCAGGTCGTACTTGAGGCCGAGACCGAACACGTCGTTGTGGTCCGTCTGCGTCATGGTCCAGGAACGGCTGCTCGGATAGAGCGGGCTCAAGTCCGCCGCCGTACCGCACAGGCTGGCGAAGTTTGCGGCCGTCACGGTACTGGCGCCGACCAGCGTGACGCCCGCCAGCGCCTGGGCCGCCGTCTGGGCGGCGGTGCTGACGGAACCGTCGCTCCAGAAGTTGTAGGTGTTGCCGATGACGCAGGCATTCTGCTGCAAGCCCTTCTGCTTCATCCTGCCGTCCTGGAACGAGTAGTAGCCGTACACGCTCATCTCGTTCGAAGGCTGCCAGTTGAGGTCGAAGTTGAGGGAGTTCTGCTTCTGGTGGTCGTTGCGGCCGTAAGCGGAATCGGGATACTTGGCGTCCTTGATCTGCAGCGACACGCCCGCATCCAGGTTCTGCTGCAACATGTAGTTGAGGCGGGCGTTGAAAATGTTCTGGTCGCGGTCGGCGAGGTCGAACTTCCGCTGCAGGCTGTTGATGTGTATCCAACTGGTGACGTTGGTTCCGGCGGCCGTCGGCGCAGCGGTGAGCGACGCGCTGTAGAACTCGTCGTAGGGATCCGGGTTGTAGGTGCTGCCGCGGCGCCGGTCGTGTTCGGCGGAAAGGCGCAGCGTCGCATCCTCCAGCCCGCGGTTGACGTAGCCGAACTTGAACTTGTCTTCCCAGGTATCGGTGCGCTCACGATGCTTGCGCTCGTAGGCTTCGCGTTCGTAGTTCGCGTTCACGCTGACTGTGCGGCTGAGCCGGTAGTCCGCCCCCAAGGTGTAGTTGGTCTGCTTGTACTCGTAGGGAATGTTGCGGATGTTGACGTTGCCCGCGGAGCCGACGATGCCCAGGGCCTTCACGGCGGCGACGTTGCAGGCTGCCGCATTGATCGCCGTTGTGGCCGCCGCCGACGAAGCGTAGGCCGGGTTGTTGTTGTTGTTGTTGTTGGCGTTCAGCAAGGCCGCGCCGCTGCCCTCGTTGATCACCCGTCCCCACTGCCCGGTGAGCGGGTTACAGGCCCAGTACTCGGTCGCGTTGTCGGTCTCGTAGTGGCGGACCTTGCCCTTGACGTCGAGCTTGTCGAGCGGTTGCAGCGAAATGCCAAGGTCGATGAGCTTGGTATTGATGCGCGCACCGGCATTCTGCTTGCTGAGCGAGGCGGTGGTATCCCACTGGCCGCCCGCCACGGTGGGAATTGCTCCGACCGCGGGCACGGCGGCGGTGAACGCCCCCGCCGCGACGGCAGCCGCAGCCGCCACGCCGCCGAAGGCCGTCCCGGCCACCGGTGTCGACGCGAGCAGGGCATCGTTCTGACTCATGCGGCTGAGCGAAACGACGCCGGTCAGCCGGCCCTTGTAGAAGTCCGGCAACGACCGCGCGAACTCGCCCTTCAGGTTGTAGAAGTTGTTGTCGGGATAGAGGTCGTATCTCGCCAGCGGATCGGTGGTCGTTCCCGTCGCCGCGCTCGCCGCCAGGAACATCGGGTTTTGCACGCTCATGGTGCTGACGTTGTTGCGGAACAGCGAGGCGGAAATACTGAGGTTCACGCTGGTCAGCCGATCGGCGAACTGCAGCCCGGCCAGAAAGTCGTGGGTGTTGTAATCGATGGATTCGGGAATCTCGACGCCGCCGGTGCCGCCGCCGCCGCCGCTGACCATACCGAAGGGTCGCGCGCCCTTGCGCTTTTCATCGGAATAGCTGGCAAACATTTTCCATTCGCCCGTCAAGTCCATGTCGAAACGCGCACCGCCCTTCTTGCGCACCAGGCCGAGCTCCGAGTAGGGCGTGGCCAGCGCCACCGTGCCGATGTTGGTATCGGTCGCCGCCGCGCTGACGCCGCCGCCGGCCGGGATCAGGCCGCTGGCGTTGTTCAGGGTCAGGCTGCTGGTGCCGGTGCCGTTCCACAGATTGCGGTAGGTCGAGGTGAACACGTGCGGCGTCTCGTTGTAAAAGCCGCGCACCCGCCAATCGTTGTAACGGCCGAACTGGACGCTGTAGAACTGGTCGTCCTTGCCGACGCCGCCGCCGGAGGCCTCGAAGAAATTGGCGGACTTCTTGTCGTTCGCCGTGACGCCGAAGCTATCGACGTACAAGCCGCCGTCGACATCCTTGTAGCGCTTGAAGTCGCGCGCACCCTTGTCGCCGGAGACGCCGAGCAAGCCGGCTTCGACGTGGCCGAAGTATTCCCAGCCACCGGCGCTGGTGTTGATCTCCTCGGTCGGCGCCAGCGGCATGTTGTACATCTGCCCGGTCGGCGTGCGCGCCGCCGGTTCGCGTGTGCCCATGCCCTCGGCGTCTATCGCGCCGCCGCGGGTCGTGGTGTTGATGGGACGCGGGTTCATCGCATTGCCCATGACGGTGTCGACGCCGACGCCCGAATCGGCGTAGGCCATCTGGGCCAGGGCGGCAGCCACGCTGGCGGCCAGAATTTTGATGCGGGAGCGGGTCTGCATTGTGTTCCTCCTGCTGCTGTTCTTTTCCATGGTGTCGGCTCCTCAGGTCTTAGCGCTGGAAGCGGGCGCCGGCGGGATGGTTGCTGCCGTGTATCTGCGAGTGGCAGTTCTGGCAGGAGCGGCCGATGACGCGCTGGCCGGCGGTGCCTCCTACGAGTGCCGCTGCAGCAGTGCCGCTGGCGTTGTAGAACGTGCCCGGATGGCCGACCGATGGCGAGTGGCATTGCTGGCACAGATGCGGGCGCGCCGCCTGCAGCAGCTTGTCGTGGTTGGAGCCGTGCGGATGGTGGCAATTGACGCAGTTCTCGCGCACCGGGGCATGCTCCCAGAGCAGCGGGCCGCGCTTCTCGGCGTGGCAGGCGTAGCACACCTCGTTCACCGAATCGGCCTTGAGCAGGGGCCGCGTCACCGAACCGTGCGGATTGTGGCAGTCCTCGCAAGTCATCTTGCCTTCCGGCACCGGCATGTGCGAGCGCTTCTGGAACTCGGCGCGCTGCTGCTGGTGGCAGGTCTGGCAGGTTTCCGTGATGCTCGGCTTCTTCAGGAGGCCGCTGGCCGAGAAACGCGCCATCGGGTTGTGGCAGTCGCTGCACGCGATCTTGTTGCTGTCGTGGGTCGAGCCGGGCCAGTGCAGGCGCTGGCCGCCATTATGGCAATTCAGGCACTGGCCGTTCTGCGCCTCGATCGGCGTGCCCCACTCCTTGGTGAAGCCGATCAGGTAGTCGCGATTCTTGTTGTCCTTCTCGGGCACGTGCAGGGAACCGGGACCATGACAGGCCTCGCAGACCTGCTTTTCCGTATCGTTCTTCGGGTTCTGGCGGAACACCTTGGCATGCGTGGTATGGCCGAAGTGCTTGTTCTCGACCTGGTGGCAATTGACGCAGGCCTTTTCGCCGACGTACTTGGCTTCGGGCGGAACGGCGAGCGCCGAGCGGCCGAAGAGCAGGCCGATCAGCATCATGCCGGCGAGAGCGCCGGTTCGCAGGAGCGAGAGCGGAGTCTTGATGTTCATGCGGTCGTTACCCCTTTATGTTGGCTTACACGATCACGTACGAATTCACTGCAACGACGTCGTGACACGAGAGGGATAGCGCCGGGGCAAGCGCACGGCCGAGGAAAAACCCCCGCTCCGGTCCGCTGCCTCTCCTCCTGTGACTTCGGTGCTATGTCTCCGCCGTTTCCGGCACCACGCCGAGCTAGCACTCGTAAATTGCTCTACATCAATTTCCGCCGAGTCTAGCCGGGCGGCAGGAGGCAAACTTGTCCAGGGCTGCTGCGTTTATTGACTCAGACTGCCCTACGAAAGTTATGGGCATCCGCCCTAGACACTACGCGGCGATACGCCGAAGCGCTTGCGGAAGGAACGGCTGAAATGGGCCTGGTCGTTGAAGCCCCAGGCGTAGGCGATTTCGCTGATGGAACGGCCGCTTTCCTTGCGTCGCAGCAGGTCCTGGTGGCAGTTCGTCAGGCGCTGTTCCCAAACCCATTGCATCAGGCGCAGGGTCTGCTTTTCGAACAGGCGGTGGATGTAACGGAGGGAAAGGCCGACGCCGGCGGCAATCATGGCGGCGTCGAGGTCCGGCCGGCACAGGTGGTCGCGAATGAAGCGCTTGATGCGCTCGCGATGGAAGGATTCGAGGCGCGACGGCAGTTCTTCGCGCGCGGCAGGCGGCAGCGGTTCGCGCCCGGACACGGTATTGAGGACGGCGCCGAGCATGCAGATCGCCGCGTCGCCAAGGCCGCTGCGGCCGGCCTCTTCGATTTTGCCGCGGCCGTCCAGCATCGCCTTCACCGTCGCCGCCAGAATGCCGGCGCAATGGATGTTGCCGGTCAGGGTCTTGGCCGCCAGGCGTTCCCAGCCGGAGCACAGCTCGCTCAGCTTTTCTGCCGGCAGGTTGAGGGAAATCTGCCGGAAGCTGTCGCGGCGTTCGATTTCCATTTCCTCGGCCACCGGCAGGACGCACATGTCGCCCGGCGTCAGCCAGGCTTCGCCGCCGTCCTGGCGGACGATGCAACTGCCTTCGAGTTGCAGCAGGACGAACGCCTTGCCGTCGTCGCCCATGCCGTGGCGACGGATGTTGAAGGCACTGCCGAAGATGTCCACCAGGTTCAGGGCGCCGAAGTTGTCCGCCGACATGCCGGCGCGGAACGGCGACTCGCGCCGCGGCTCGACCTGGCATTCGGCGCGGAACATCGTATGCAGAGACTCGCGCCAGAAATCGACGCGATCGCCGGCATCGACTGCCGCGGTGGTCAGCAGCATTCCCATGGACTATCCTCCTGTGCGCCGCCTCTTGCCGGGCGGCGTCTCTTCGGTCCGACTTGACGTTCGACCCAGCGACATGCGAAGGCTGGGCATGCTGTGGGACTTTTCCTACGTTAGCGGTAATCCCCCCGGTGCCGCTACGGTCTTGCGACTGCAATCGACTGGGGATTAGTGCCGGGGACAGCCACGGACCAAGGTCCGTCGTCGCCCCAGACCCCGCGTGCTAGACTTTTTCGCATCCAGCCACTTTCGACGCTTCCTGCGACCGCGACCCCGACCTGATCCGCGCATGAAAACCGCCCTCAATTGGCCGTTCCGGAACGTCAGCTTCTCGCGCGAGTTCCTGTTGGTCGGCACGGCGGTGGTGCTTGCCGCGATGGCGGTGTTCGGGATCTGGCTCGGGCGCCAGATCGAGAACGGAGTGGTCACCCGCACGGCGCAAATCGCGGCGATCTATGTCGAGAGCATGCTCGCGGCGCAATTGCGCAACCGGCCGGTGAGCGGAACGCTGCCGCGGGAAATCCACGACGCTCTCGACCGCGTATTCGTCGACGGCACCTTGCGCAGCAAGGTGGTCGGCTTCAAGCTATGGACGCCCGACGGCCGCATCGTCTATAGCGGCGATCACACCCAGGTCGGGCGGCGCTATCCGGTTCAGGGCATGCTCGCCGCGGCTTTCGCCGGCGCCGTGCAATCCCGCATCGTCCGCCCCGAAGACGTGCGCGAGCCCGATACGGTGTCGATTTCCGGCGCGCGACAAATGGAAATCTACGTCCCCGTGCACTCCGGCGTCGACGCCAAGGTGGCTGTCGTCGCGGAGTTCGACCATTCGATGGACGCGCTCGACGACGACATCCGCACTTCCCAACTGAGCGGGTGGGCCATGACGGCGCTGGCGGCCCTGGGCATTTACGCCCTGATGTACGACCGCGTGCGCCGCGCCAGCGACACCATCCTCGACCAACAGCGCGTGCTGAGCGAGCAGTTGCAGAAATTGCGTTCGGCGCTCGACGAGAACGAGCGCATGCGCGAGCGGCTTGCTGCGGCCGGGGCGCAGACGACGGCGCTCAACGAACAGTTTCTGCACCGCGTCGCCGCCGATCTGCACGACGGTCCGGCCCAGGAACTGGCCTGCGCGCTATTGGGTATGGAGGAACTGGAGCAGGTTTGCGGCGCCTGCGCGGTCAAAGGCGGCACCGAGGAACTGAGCGCGATCCAGCAAACGTTGCGGACCTCGCTCGACGAGTTGCGCGCGATCGCGGGCGGACTCGGTGTGCCGGGCGTGGTCGAGCTTTCGCTGACCGAGACCGCAAAGCGGGCGGTGCGCGATGCCGAGCGTCGCTCGGGATGCCCGGCCAAGGCGGAGATCGACGCAACGCTGGGGCAGGCGCCGCTGGCGCTGAAGATCACCGTCTATCGCGTCGTCTGCGAAGCCCTGGCCAATTGCTTCCGTCACGCCAGGCCGGCGCTGCCGGAAGTGCGCGTACAGCGCCGCGGCGACGTCGTGGCGCTGGAAGTCAGCGACGGCGGCGGCGGTTTCGATCCGGCAGCGGCGCTGGCGACGGGTCGCCTCGGCCTGCTGTTCATGCGCGAGCGCGTGCGGCTCGCCGGCGGCACTTTTGAGATCGACTCCGCTCCCGGACGCGGCAGCGTCATCCGTGCCCACTTGCCCCTTACTCAGGAATAGACCGCCCATGCCCAAGCCGATCCGCATCCTGCTCGCCGACGACCATCCAATGTTCCGCCACGGCGTCGCCCATTCCCTGACCAGGGATCCGGATTTCCAGGTCGTCGGCGAGGCCGGCAGCGGCGAGGAGGCGGTCGAGCTGGCGCAGCGCCTGCGGCCCGACGTCGTGCTGATCGACGTCAGCATGCCCGGCATCGGCGGCATCGCCGCAGCCGCGCAGATCGCTGCCAGCCAGCCGGCCGTCCGCATCGTCGTGCTCACCGTCGCCGAGAACCAGGACAGTCTGCTCGCCGCGCTCAAGGCCGGGGCGCACGGCTACGTGCTCAAGGGCGTGTCGGTCGTCGAGATGCGCACCATCCTGCGCCGCGTCGCGGAAGGCGAGGCCTACGTCACACCGCAACTGGCCGCAGAAATGCTCATGGAATTCACGCGGCCGCGCAGCACGCCGAACGTCATCGCCGACCTCACGCCGCGCGAGACCGAAGTGCTCGACCTTCTCAGCCACGGCCTGACCAACCGCGAAATCGGCGACCGCCTGAGCCTCGCCGAAAAGACCATCAAGCATCACATGACGAGCATTTTGCAGAAATTGCAGGTGCGCACGCGCACCGAGGCGGTGCTGCTCGCGCTCGGCCAGGGCGCATCGACACGCCCGGCGGCGGGCGCCGACGGCGCGGCCGTCCGTACCGGGAAATAGGCTTCAGGAAGCCGGCGCCGCAGCGGGTGTCGCTGCGGGCAGGCAGACGCTGGCGGTCAGGCCCCTTCCGCCGGGACCGTCGGCGAGTTCGACGCGGGCGCCGTGGAGCTCCGCGATCCGCCGGCAGATCGCCAGTCCGAGGCCGGTGCCCGGCTGATCCTGCGCAGCCAGCCGATAGAAGCGGTCGAACACCCTTTCGCGCTGCGCCGCGGGAACGCCGGGACCGTCGTCGCCGACGTCGATGCGAAGACCGTCGGCGACGTCGCAGCGGCGCACGTCGATGGCGATATGGCCGCCGCGCTGCGTATAGCGGATCGCATTGTCGACCAGGTTGGCGAGCAGCATCGCCAGCATGTCGGCGTTGCCCGGCAACGGCGGCAGGCCGGGCGCGACCGCAAGTTCCAGCGCCTGGTCGCGCTGCAGAGCCAAGGGCGCCAGTTCCGCGCACACGGTTTCCGCCACGGCGCCCAGATCGACCGCCCGCACTTCGGGCAAGGCCTGCTCGGGATCGATCCGCGCCAGGGTGAGCAACTGCCCCACCAGCCGCATGCCCCTTTCGACGCCGCGCTGCAACTGGTCCATGGCGCGCAGCCTTTCGGCCTCGCCCTCGGCCGCCCGCGCCGCATGCAACTGGGCCTGGATGGCAGCCAGGGGCGTGCGCAATTCGTGGGCGGCGTTGGCGGTGAAACGCCGTTCGCTCTCCAGAGTGGAGGTCATGCGCAGCAGCAGGTCGTTCAAGGCCATGACCATGGGCCGCACTTCTCCTGGCGCGCTTGCGGCATCGAGCGGCGTCAGGCTCTCGGGCTTGCGGGTCGCGATCTCGCGCGTCAGCACGCCCAAGGGATCGAGACCGTGGCTGACCGAAAACCAGAGCAGGAAGATCAGCACCGGCATGCCCAGCGCCAACGGACTGGCCAGGTGCAAGGCGATGTTGCGCACCAGCCGGGTACGCAGGTCATGCGCCTCGGCGACCAGGATGCGGAAATTGCGATGCTGATCCCAAACGCCATAGAGACGCCAGACCTGGCCTTCGCCGTCCGTCATTTCCGAGAAACCGTCTTGCATCGTCATCGCTACTGCCGGTGCGTTGGCGGAGCGCAGCAGCAAGTTGCCTTCGCTGTTCCAGATCTGGTAGCGCAGCCGCCTCTCGTATTCCTCGTGCAGCGAATGAATCGCGCCGAGCCCGGTCGCCCCGGCAGCGATCGGCGCCGGGCGGGCGCTGTGGCCGTCCTGCGCCGCGTCGGCGGATCGCGCCTTGTCCGGGCGTGCCGACAAGTCCAGCCAGGGGGCGAAAATCTCCAGCAGCGCCAGCGATTCGATGCTGCTCGGAATGACGGTCGGATCGGTGTCGTCCGGATCGGTGACGCGCAGCAGCGCCAGCCCGGTCTGTGCCAGATGGGCGTCGAACAGTTCATAGACGTCGTTGATGGTGTCGCGGACGGTGAGCCAGGCGATGACCGCCCAATAGGCGAAGCTGACGATCAGCAGCGCCACCAGCAAACGCTGGCTCAGCGACAGGCGACGATGCTCGATCACGATGCGGACTTGGCTACCGTGTAGCCGACGCCGCGCACGGTCTTGATGACGTCCGCTCCGAGCTTGAGGCGCAGGTTGTGGATATGCACCTCGACGGCGTTGCTATCCACGTTGCGGTTCCAGCCGTAGAGTGCGGTCTCGATCTGGCCGCGCGTAAGGACGCGTCCGGCGCCTTCCATGAGCGTGCGCAGCACGGCGAATTCGCGGCTGGAAACCGCGACCGTCTGCCCCTTCGTGGTGACGGCGTGACCGACCATGTCCAGCGTCAGTTCGCCGACGCTGAGAGTACCTCCGCCGCGTCCGGCGCGCCGGATAAGGGCGCGCAGGCGCGCAATCAACTCCTCCATGTCGGCGGTCTTGACCAGGTAGTCGTCGGCGCCGCGATCCAGGCTTTGCACCTTGTCGCGCGTCGTGTCGCGCGCCGTCAGAATGAGGACGGGCATGTCGGCATCGGAGCTGCGCAACTCGCGCAATACATCCATGCCGCTGATGTCGGGTAAGCCGATGTCCAGCACCATGGCGGCAAACTCGCCCGCCGCCGCAACGTCGAGCGCGGCCTTGCCGTTCCTGACCCAAGTGACGGCAAAACCCATCTTGCCGAGCGCGGCACGCAAGCCATCCCCGAGCAGGGGGTCGTCCTCGACAAGCAGAAGTTTCATGATCCCTGGTCCCTGGTCCCCGATCGCCTTCCGTCGCGCAAAGAATACCTCAGCCGGAGAGCCGCGTCTCACCTATCGCATGCGATTGGCGTGGCCCCGTTTCGCGACGGCCGGCCACGGCGAAAACTCCGCGCCGGCGCAAATTCCGAGCCGTCGTTACCTTGCGTTAACACAGCTTAAGTATTAGGCGCATTCCTTAAGCCGTTGCTCAGGCGCGCTTGTTATCGTCCGGCTCCAGTGACCAGTAGAAACAACGGAAAGGCTCGTCGCGCTCCGGTTCTCCGGCGGCAAGCGGCGATGCGCAGGACGGCGGAGTATGCGGTGACCGGGAAGGGAGCACAAGAATGAAGAATGCCCTCGCGCTTTTTTTGATTCTCTTGCTGTTGCCGTGGCAGGCCGCCTGGGCGGATGCGGCCAGCGCCGGCCATAACCCCAGGGGCTACGGCAACAAGGAATACGTCTGGGGCGAACTGGTTCCCGAAAGGGCCGAGGTGCTGAAGTTGAGCGGCGATGCCGTGCGTGGCAAGGAGGCTTTTCGCGTTTGCCGCGGCTGCCACAAGGCGGACGCTGCAGGCGCGGTCGATGGCACCTATCCGCGCTTGACCGGGCAGCACGCCAGCGTAGTCATCAAGCAGGTCACCGAAGTACGCGCTGACGTCCGCATCAATCCGAAGATGGAACCGTTTTCGGCGGACCACGCGGTTTCGCCCCAGGAAATCGCCGACATCGCGGTGTTTCTGGCGGCCGCGGAAACGACACGGGAAAACGGCAAGGGCGAAGGAGACTTCGTCGCCAAGGGCAAGCGCCTCTACGAGGAAGGCAAGTGCATGAAATGCCATGGGCGCAGCGGCGAGGGCGACGCCGAAAAGGCCTATCCGGCGCTAGCCGCCCAGCATTACGGCTACCTGATGCGGGAAATGGATTACGTCCAGAGTGGCGTTCGCGGCAACTCCCATCCCGAGATGGTCATGGCCATAAGATCCTTCACGCATCGAGATATCGCGGCCGTGGCCGACTATTTGTCGCGTCTGCCCGACTATCGTCAATCCCTCGCCGCCGAGAAAGGCAAGTGAAATGACAGCGACGCTCAGGGAGTCTTATGTCGAGTAGAAGCTACGGCCTGCAGGAACCGCCCAGTCTTGGCGTGGCGGGCCGCAAGAGGTACGCGATGGTGGTCGATCTACGGCGCTGCACCGGTTGCGGCGCCTGCGCGATGGCATGCAAGGTCGAATTCGATTTGCCTCTCGGCGTCTGGAGGATATGGCTCAAGGAAGAGAACCGGGGCGAGTTTCCGAACGTCAGGAAGGTCGTCGTGCCGACGCTTTGCAACCACTGCGACTATCCCATCTGCGTTCGCAACTGCCCGACCGAGTCTACCTACAAGCATGCCGACGGCTTTGTCCTGATAAGACCGAACCGCTGCATCGGTTGCCGGGCCTGCATCGTGGCGTGTCCCTATAACGCCCGCCATTTGCTTCCCGCTGCCAGAACGGACGCGCAAAAGCCGACCAGCATCACCGACAAATGCAGTTTCTGCATCCACCGCGTATCGCGTGGGCTCGCTCCCGCCTGTGTCGCGTCATGCACGGCACGAGCCATGATATTCGGCGACCTGAACGATCCGGAGAGCGAGGTGGCAACCCTTCTGCTGAAGGAAAACGTTTCAGTACTGAGGCCGGACATGGGCACGGCGCCCCAGGTCTATTACATCGGTTTGGATCATGGCGGCGTCACCGACCCGATCGCTTGCTACACAGACAGAAGCGTTGCCCTCAAAGACGACTTCAACGCCTTCAAGAGGAACCACAACGGTCTTTCGTTCGGCGACATCGTCGAAGGCGAGAACGAGACTTCGGCGCTGGGGTTCACCCGCCAGGTTGCCGGACACCTGAAGGATTTCATTGTGGACATTTTCGAAAAGATCGGCTGGGTCAGCCGCCATTGAGCGGCGCACCACGGATAGAGAAAGGAAACGCGCGTGAAAGAGCTGCTGAGAAATCCCGATGCCTTCTGCAAGATACTCGGATTGACGGTGTCGTCGCTGAGCGTGGATGACATCATGACCCGCGTCGTCGACGAGTTGAGCGACCTCTTCGGCTGCGATCGCTGCACGGTTTACGTCGTCGACAAGAAGACCAACGAACTCTATACGAAGGTTGCTCAAAAGTGCCGCATCGGCAACTTCAGGATCCCGATCGACCCTAACCAGAGTCTGTCCAGTTTCGTCGCCCTCACGGGCCGCGAGATTTTGGTCGACGACGCCTATGACGATAGCGAGTTGAAACAGATCGACAAGAATCTGTGCTATTCGCCCGACCGGGACGCGATGACCTTGTTCAAGACCAAGGAGGTGCTGTCGGTGCCGCTGAAGATGCACGGAGAAATCATTGGCGTGCTCCAGGCCATGAACAAGCCCGGCGGCTTCCTGAAGAAGGATCTGGATGCGATGAGGGAGTTCTCGCCGATTCTCACGCTGGCCCTGAACCACGCGCTGCTGGTGGAGGAGCTCGCGGCATGCAAGGCATGAATTCCCTTTCGCCGGCGGCAACGAACTCGGGGAGCTCCACTTGGAACGGGAAATAGTCTCAAACGCCTTTCACCATGTGAACTGGGGAATTCCGATTGCCGTTTATTTCTGGCTAGTGGGATCGAGCGCGGGCTCGTTCGTCATCAGCAGCCTGGGATGGGTGTTCGGCATCAAGAAGTTCAAGCCAATCTCGTTCTTCGCCTCCAATCTGGCGATCGTTCAGTTGCTGATCGTGCCGGCACTGCTGGTGTTCGACCTCGGACGCGTGATGCGCGCCTCCCACCTCTTTCCGCTCGTCACAGGCTTCTGGCACGCGACCGCATCACTGGCCTGGGGTACCGCGCTGGTGGCGACTTACCCGATCGGCATGGCCATCTACAGCTACCTGATCTACAAGCACAACGAAAAGTGGGCCAGGGTGTTCGGGTTCATCGCCGTGATCCAGGCCATTTCGACCCACTGGTACACCGGCATCACCATGGCACTGAATCCATCCCGGCATCCGAATCACACGGCGCTGGCGGCTTTGCTGTTCCTGATCGGCGCTTTCATTTCGGGGATCGGGCTGCTGATCGTCATCCTCAAGATCCGCGACTACTTCGTCAAGGCGGCGGACAAGCTCGATCCGACCATGATCGTCGGCCTCGGCCGCCTGATGCTATTGGGGCTATGCGTCGACATCTTCCTGGTCTTTTCCGAGTTCATCCACATGACCTACGGCACCGAGGAGGAATTCCACGTCCTCGAACTGGTGTCGACGGTATTCAGGGCGCCGGTGCTGGAACTGTACCTCGGCCTCGGCCTCGCGCTACCTCTGGCGATATTGGTGAGCCCTTACGGCAAGAGGAATGGCGGCGTCCTGTTGGCGTCGGCGCTGATCGCCACGGGAATATTCGGCATGCGGCTGGGCTGGGTGCTGATCAGCCAGTTTTCGCAGACCATTTTCTAGGATAAGTGCCATGCCGCGAGTTACCCGCAGACGGTTTCTGCAGATCGGTGGCGCGGCCCTGGCCGCCGGTGCCGTACCCAAAGGCATCGCCGATGCCATGGAACTGGAGGCGGGCGGACGCTCGTACAACTACGCCCGCGTGGCGGAGGATCGCAAGAAGACGGCATTCACGGTGAGTCCCTTTGCCAAGCTGAAGACGCCGCAACAGGTGTTTCTCGAAAACGGTCAAGTGGTCAGCGCCGCCGGTTTCCTGAACCACCCCGCCACCAGGGGCAGGTCGGCGGCGATCGATGCGGTCGCCCATCTGACCGCCGGCGATCCCGACCGGGTGCTCCATCCGCTGAAGCGGGAGGGAAACCGCGGCGAGAACCGCTGGAAGAGGATTTCCTGGCAGGAGGCCCTCGCCGAGATCGCCAAGGCGGTCGAGGTTGCCACCGCCCAAAGCGGTGCGGCATCCGTCTGGCTGGTCAGGGGTGAGGACACGGCGGACGGCGCATGGAAGCGTTACATGCACACCCTTGGTTCGCCGTCGATCGTCAGCCTGGCCAACGACGGTGGCAAGAAGACGGGCCAGAAGCTGACATGGGGCGAGGAGATTGAGGTCCCCGATTTTGCCAATGCCCGCTACATCCTCAACTTCGGCTCCAACCTGTACGAAACCTTCCCGGCCCACGCCGCCGCCGTTGCGGACGGACGTGCCGAACGGCATGCCAAGCTGGTGACCTTCGATCCGCGCATGTCCATGACGGCCGGGCTTTCGGACGAATGGGTGCCGGTGCTGCCGGGCAGCGATGGTCTCGTGGCCTTGGCCATGGCGAACGTCATCATGCAGGAAGGACTGGCCGACACCGCCTTTATCAACACATGGACAAACGTCTCGGCGGAGAAGCTGCGCGCGCATCTGAGTCAGTTCACGCTTGAGGCGGCGGAAAAGGAAAGCGGCATCAAGGCCGCGGTCATCAAACGCATCGCCATCGAGTTCGCGACCGAAAAGCCGGCCACCGTGTTCAGCTATCGCGGCGCCTCGTCCCATACCAATGGCACGGACACGGAACGCGCCCTGATGCTGCTGCCCATCGTCACGGGTAACGTCGAAGTCAAGGGCGGCTATTGCCTGCCGCGCCGGATACGATGGGACGACGTCAAGCCCGTTCCACCGATCCCGGCAACGAGGAAGGAAGGCATCGGGGGCGCCCTGTTTCCCCACGCCGCGAAGACTGGCAAGGTGAAAGTCGGCGTGCTCTTCAACTACAACACCAACCCGGCCCACAGCGCCGCCGCAGCGCCCTACTGGCGCGAAGTGCTGAAGGATGAGAAGGCCGTGCCGTTCATGGTCGCCATCGCCACCCACATGAGCGAAACCGCGGCCCTCGCCGACATTGTCCTGCCGGATGCGACCTACCTGGAAAGCAACGAACCGGTGAGCAGTCCGTCCTCCCTCTTCCCCTGGCTGGGTGTACGGACCGTGGTCGCGACGGCACCCGGCGAGGTCAGGGAACTGAAGGTCATCCTCCGGGACATCGTGCATACCCTGGACAAGGAGGGCAGCCCGGGCATGAAACGATACTGGGACTTCCAGGATCCCGTGGAATGGCTGAGCAAGTGCGTCGATAGTATCCCCCGCCTCAAGGCGGACGGGGGCCTCGATGCCATCAGGGCCAACGGCCCATGGCCCCATTACGGCGCCCTCGACGGCAAGACGGGAAAAGTGCTCGACGGGGACGGTAAGCCGCTCAAAGCGGAGTACGGAAAACACAGGAAGGCGGGGTTTGCGACGGCATCGAAGAAGATCGAAATCCACTGCGAGTCGTTGCGGCAACTGGGCCTGCCTCCCCTCCCCGTCTGGCGCAAGGCAAAGAATCTCGCCGTCGCCCAAGGGAAGGAAAAGGGATCGTTCGCCTTCATTACCTTCAAGACGGCCTATCAGGCCGGTTTCACCACAGAAAACAACAAGTATCTGGTCGAAAAGGACCACCATAACCACTGCTTCATCAACAAGAAGAGCGCAACCGCAATGGACATCAGGGACGGCGATTTGATCAGGATCGCGAGTTCGGTGGGCTACCTCGTCACCAAGGCGCGGGTCACCCAGAGCATCCATCCGCAGGTGGTCGCCATGGCCGGTGGACACGGCCACAACGCCGTCGGCCGGGTCGCCCGCATGGAGTCGCGCAAGCGTCCGGAATGGGTGGCGGCCGCCGAGGATCCGGATATCCGTTTCAATCTCTGGTGGGAAGACAAGGGGGTGAACCCGAACGAGATCATGCCGCTCTTTGCCGACACGGCAAGCGGTAGCACGGCCATGTCGTTCGTGGTAACGGTCGAAAAGGCCAGGACGGGCGACAAGTACGGCGACATCAAGACCGACGTCGCCGTCCACGAAGCCTTCTTCAAGAACGCCGTGGAGTGGCTCTGATGCATGACTTGGGAGAAAGCATGGGGCAGGACGGGCTCAATTCACGACCACCGGTATGGGCAAGGCTCAAGGGAAGGATATTGTCTCCCTTGGGAATCCTCCTCATCGTCGGGATGATTTTGCTGTCGGGGAGCGTGCTTTTCGTCAGCCATGGCACGATCGAGGCCCGCGGCTTCTGCAATACCTGCCATACCGCCTACTACGACAGCGGCGAATATGCCTTCAACGACAAGGTGGGAATGAAGAAGCCTGCCGGGATCCTGACCGGTTGCGCCGAATGCCACCCGCAACCCTATGCCGAGTTCAAACGCTCGGCTCACTTCGCAACCCAGAAGGCGGCCCGGCGACCGGGCTGCCCGAACTGCCATAACGAGCCCCACAGCATACGGGACTGGTATGCCTACATGTATTGGCAGCCGGCGGCCTGGACCAAGGTGCAATTGGCAGCCCACGACGATGTCGTCTGGGAACAGGAAGTCAGGCCGGACCTCGCCGCCAAGGCGCGGACGAAGTTCGCGAAGTCGAATAGCGGAGCCTGCCACGGCTGTC
The DNA here is from genome assembly GCA_016214175.1 of Rhodocyclales bacterium. GTDB lineage: Bacteria > Pseudomonadota > Gammaproteobacteria > Burkholderiales > Rhodocyclaceae > Nitricoxidireducens. Next base: position 1,119 of record JACRPB010000271.1, on the reverse strand, counting down.
ACAGCGAGGCCGCCAAGACCTGGCGGGCCGACATCAAGGCTCACAAACAGGCGGTACAGAGCGGGAAAACCTGCATCAAGTGCCATTTCAACCTGGTTCACGGCGAGGTTCCGTGGCCGGACAAGGACAAGCAGTAGACGGTCATTCCACTTTTTAGGGAGAAGCGAACATGAAGACAAGAGTATTGGCAATTGCTGTCGGCATCGGTGTTATGGCATCCGTCCCCGTGCTGGCGGCACCCCATAGCGTACCGACCGCACCCAAGGACTACCTCGCCATGAAGAGTCCTTTGAAGGAAACGGCGGATGTCGTGGAAAAGGGCCAGCAGATCTATGAAAGGAAGTGCAAGAAATGCCATGGCACCAAGGGCGACGGCAAAGGCAACTCCGCGGGCGGCATGGAGTTCCCGCCATCCGCATTCAACGCGCCCGGATTCCTGAAGGGAAAACAGGATGGACAGCTCTATTTCACGACCGAGAAGGGCAGTCCCGACACGGACATGGATGCCTTTGGCCCGGGCAGCGAGGCCGGCCTCGCCAAAGATGACATTTGGAGCGTGATTGCCTACATCCGGAAGGCCTTCAGCAAGTAGTAGGCGACGCTATCCGCGGAGGCGGCCGGGCAGGCTTGCCCGGACCGCCGCGAAGGCCCGGACGTCGAGAAGATGACCGGAAACTGAGTGGTTCAGATCAGAGATAGCGCGAGAACCAGACCGCGGCGTAAGCCCAGGCGCCGAGCATGATGGCTCCACCCCAGCGGGCGCTGGAAATGGCTTCGCCGGTGTGACCCAGCTTGCGTCCGGTGAGCATGGCGAGCGCCAGATTCTCGCCGTGAAGCACGCCGCCGACGACGACGCCGCACAGATGCAAGGCGACGACGGCGAGCATGGCGCCGGCCATGGCCTCGTGCACTTCCTCCAGCGCATGGCCGCCGACTTCGTTGTAGTTGAGCCAGCCCGAAACGCCGGCCAGCAGGGTCAGCGCCAGCAGCACGAAGATTGCATAGCTGCCGGCCGGGTTATGCCCCGTGTAGTGGGGCGGCCGCAGACGCAGCATGCCCAGGAGATAGTCGACGACGGCGCCGGGACCGAAGGCGAAACTTTCGAAGCGGGCATAACGG
>JACRPB010000270.1 GCA_016214175.1 Rhodocyclales bacterium | reverse complement strand
CGCGACTTCATCGCCCGGCCCGAGAACTCGCCCGAAGCCCTGGCCGCCGCCACCGGCGTGCCGGCCGCTCTCGTGCGCGCCGCGGCGCGGCTCTACGCCAGCGGCGGCAATGCCGCGATCTACTACGGTCTCGCCGTCTCCGAACATGCCCAGGGCTCGACCGCCGTGATGGCCATCGCCAATCTCGCCATGCTCACCGGCAACCTCGGCCGCGAGGGCGTCGGCGTCAATCCGCTGCGCGGCCAGAACAACGTCCAGGGCTCTTGCGACATGGGCTCCTTCCCGCACGAGCTGCCCGGCTATCGCCACATCTCGGATGCGGCGACGCGCGCGAGCTTCGAAGCCGACTGGGGCGTGACGCTGCGTCCCGAGCCGGGGCTGCGCATTCCCAACATGTTCGACGCGGCGCTCGACGGCAGTTTCAAGGCCCTCTACTGCCAGGGCGAAGACATCGCCCAATCCGACCCCAACACCCAGCACGTGACCGCGGCGCTCTCGGCCCTCGAATGCGTCGTGGTGCAGGACATCTTCCTCAACGAGACCGCCAAGTTCGCCCACGTCTTTTTGCCCGGTTCCTCTTTCCTCGAAAAGGACGGCACTTTCACCAACGCCGAGCGCCGCATTTCACGCATCCGCCAGGTGATGCCGCCGCGCGCGGGGCTGGCCGACTGGCAGGTGACGGTGGCCTTGTCGAACACGCTCGGCTATCCGATGCACTACGCGCATCCGTCGCAGATCATGGACGAGATCGCGCGCCTGACGCCGACTTTCGCCGGCGTCAGCTTCGAGAAAATCGACCGCCTCGGCAGCATCCAGTGGCCTTGCAACGAGGCCGCGCCGGAGGGTACGCCGACCATGCACGTCGACGCATTCGTGCGCGGGCTCGGCCGCTTCATGATCACGGCCTACATCCCGACCGACGAGAAAGCGACGCGCCGCTATCCGCTGCTGCTGACCACCGGCCGCATCCTGTCGCAGTACAACGTCGGCGCCCAGACGCGGCGCACCGAGAACCTGCGCTTCCACGACGAGGACGTGCTGGAGATCCATGCGCACGATGCCGAGGAGCGCGGCATCGCGGAGGGCGACTGGGTCGGCCTCGAAACGCGCGTCGGCCAGACCGTGCTGCGCGCAAGCTTGAGCGAGCGCATGCAGCCGGGCGTCGTCTACACCACGTTCCACTTCCCCGAGTCGGGCGCCAACGTCGTCACCACCGAGAACTCCGACTGGGCCACCAACTGCCCCGAGTACAAGGTGACCGCGGTGCAGGCGGTGAAAGTGAGCCAGCCCTCGGCCTGGCAGCGCAAGTTCCAGCGCTTCAGCGCCGCGCAGCTCAAGCTCGCGCGCGGCGAGACGGCGCCGACCGCATGAACGCCGTCAGCGCCCCCGAGCATGCCGCACTCGCCCGGCTCGACGTCGAGCGCTGGCACGGCGCGCAGCACACGGCGGCCAGCGACGCCGTCGCCGACGAGGTGCCGATCGCGCTCGAATACAACGGCATCGGTCATGTGGTGATGCTGGCCTCGCCGACGGACCTCGAAGACTTCGCCCTCGGCTTCAGCTTGACCGAAGGCATCGTCGCGGCGGTGGGCGAGGTCTATGACGTCGAGGTGGCGCCGGGTACGGCCGGCATCGCCGTGCGGCTCACGATCGCCGCCGCGCGCTGCGCCGGCCTCAAGGAGCGGCGACGCAATCTCGCCGGGCGCACCGGCTGCGGCCTGTGCGGCGCCGAAAGCCTGGACCAGGTGTTTCGTCCCCTCGCGCCCGTGACTTCGCCGCTGCGGCTGCGCGTGGCGACGCTGCACGAGGCGCTGGCGCGCAGCGGCCAGCGGCAACGCTTGCAGCGCCTCACCGGCGCTACCCACGCCGCCTTCTGGCTGCGTGCCGACGGCGAGATCGACTGCGTGCGCGAGGACGTCGGCCGCCACAACGCGCTCGACAAGCTGATCGGTGCGCTGGCGGCGCAGCATTGCGATTTCGGCGCCGGCGCCGCGCTGATCACCAGCCGCGCCAGCTACGAGATGGTGCAGAAGGCCGCCGCCGTCGGCATCGGCCTCGTCGCCGCCGTCTCGGCGCCGACCGCGCTCGCCGTGCGCATGGCCGAGTCGCTCAACCTGACCCTGGTCGGCTTCGCCCGCGCCGCCGACCACGTCGTCTATGCCCACCCGGAACGCCTGATCGCATGAACGTCGAACACCTGGTCAAGATGGCCAACCAGATCGGCGCCTTCTTCGACGCCCTGCCCGACCGCGACGAAGCCGTGGCCGGCGTCGCCAATCACCTCCAGCGCACCTGGGAGCCGCGCATGCGCGCCGAGCTTCTCGCCTACGCCGAACGCGCGGACGGCGGCGCCCTCACGCCGATCGTGCGCGCAGCGCTGCAAGCGCACCGCGACAAGCTCGGCTGAACACGCCTCCGACCTACACACTCCGCCTTACCCACCCTCAGTCTGCGCCGCCGTCGCGGTAGGGAGAACGCGCGTCGGCAAGCGCGGTTCACCGTATTGCCGCAGGCCGGCGGCTCCGCGAAGATGGCGCTGTCTGGCCGTCGCCGGACTTGCATGCCAAACGGTTGCGCTCCGCGCCAGCCGGCGGCCGCAGGTTCGGGCGCGCCATCCTGAGGAGGCTTGCATCATGAGTGGAATAGGCGGTATCGGCGGCATCGGTGGCATCGGTGGCATTGGCGGCATCGGCGGCATGGGCATGATGGGCGGCATGGGCGGCGCCGCTGCGGCGGGCGGCATGGCCGGCGCGACGACCGTGGGCGGCATGGGCGGCGCCGCAGCGAATACGGCCGCGACCGCGGCCGGCGCGGCGACGCCGGGCGTCATGGTCAACATCTCCAAGGCGGCCGAGGCGGCGCTGGCCGCCGATCCGTTCAATTCGCTCGCCGGCGACGGCGGCACCACGGTCGTGAACCTCGACGTGCACAACGTCGATGCCAGCATGACGACGCTGAACCTTGCGGACTCGAAAGGCTGGGACGACCTGACGGCGGCGCTGCTGCTAGCGCTGCTGATACAGCAGCAAAACCAGGGCGGCAACTGAGCTGGATCGTCGAATCATGAGCGCACCGCAGGGCCGCCCCAAGGGGCGCCAGTCACCGACCGGAGCCGCGCAGCGGCGAACACCCGTCACCCCCTCCGGGGAGGGGGCTGGGGGGAGGGTAGTTCAGTGAGCGTAGCGGGCGACGGACTGGATTCCCTCGGCGAAGGCACGGCCGGCGGCGCCAACCTGCCGGTGGCGTTGGCGCTGGTGCGTCTGGCCAGGCACCTGAAGGTCAATTTGAGCGGCGACATGCCGCGCCGCGATCCGGTGCCGCACGCCGCGCCCGAGGTCAAGGCGCAAAAGCCCGAAGTGCCGTTTCTGCCGTCGCTGGCGCGCATCGCCTTGAGTACCAAACCGCCGCCGATGATCACCCCCTACTACGTGAAGGAGGCGCTGCATGCCTACCGGCAAATCGACGACATCCCCGGCAACGCCGGCTAGCGTGTCGCCATGCTGAACGATGCCCGTGCGCGCCGCATCGCGGCCATAGAATTCCTCAGCGCCGCGCGCGGCGCGAAGCTGGCGGCCGACCTCACCGCGGCCCAGGCCGGCGTCGCGGCGGAGCGGGCCTCGCAGGCCGCAATCAAAAGCCGGCTTCAGGTCGCGGCGCACAAGCTGGCGCAGCGGGAAGCAGCGAATCGGCGCGAAGTCGACCGCGCCTTCGAGCGCGAGCAGGCCAACCTGCGCTGGCCGCGCGGCGTCGCGCCCGGCGTCGGCGCGCCGTAAGGGTGCGCCCGAACGCGAACCTTCAGTCGCACGCCCAGACCCCTTCCCCTTGCCCCCTCGCCTACTCGCACGCCCACGCCCATGCCCACCGTCGCCGATCTGCCCCAGCACATCTACTACTTCGCCGCCGTGCTCGGCCTGCTGCTGGCCGCCTTCGTGCTGTTCTACTTCGCTCCCGCCCTGCTGCTGTCGCGGCGCCTGAGCAAGGCGATCGTCCGGCTCGCGGACGGGCGGCAGGCCGCCGGCAGCGATCTCGGCCGCGCCTTCGACATGAGCGGGCCGCTGCGAGCGCTGTGGCGCGAATACGCGGCCACGCTCCACAAGCAGCCGGCGCCGGTCCGCGGCAGCGAACCCGCCGTCATCCTGCGCTCGACGCTGCCGGCGGCCGCCGTATTCCGCTCGGAAAGCATCGTCCACACGACCTTGCATACGGACTTCTTCAAACACCTGCCGGGCCTGTTCACCGGCATCGGCATCATCGGCACCTTCTACGGGCTGCTGACCGGCTTGCAGGCCTTCGACGTTTCCGACAATCCGATCGTCGTCCGCAACAGCCTCAAGCTGCTGCTGCACGGCGTCTCGGAGGCCTTTCTGATATCGGCGGCGGCGATCACGCTCGCCATGGCCATCACCTTCGCCGAGAAACTGACCATCGCCCGCCTGAACGCGAAAGTCGAAAAGATCGCCCAGTTGCTCGACGGCTTGTTCGTCGGCGGCGCCAACGAGGAGTATCTGGCGCGCCTGGTGCACGCGTCGGAGGCCGCCGCCAAGACGCCGCAGCGACTCGAAGGCGAGCTGAAGCGCTTTCTCGCCGAGCTGGCGGCGGGCCAGATCGCCGCCGTCGAAGCGAGTAGCGCCGCGCTCGGCGACCGCATCGTGCGCAGCCTCGAACTAGGCGTCGCCGGACCGGTCGGCGAAATCGCGGCCGCGCTCAAGGAGGCGGGCAGCGACCGGGACGCCGCCGTGCAGACGATGCTGCGCGAGGCGCTGACCCTGTTCGGCCGCGAAATCGACGCGCTGTTCGGGCGGCAGGCGGCCGGCATCCATGGCCAGCAGCAACAGACCCTCGACGCGCTCCAGGCGGCCGTGGTGGCGCTGCAAACGACGGCTGCGAGCATCGAGGCGGCAGGCCGCCACGCCACCGCCGGCCTGGCGCAGACGCTGGCCGAGTCGACGGCGGCGGCCGAGGCGAGACAGCGCATCATGAACGAAAAAATGGCCGAGTTCGTCGATCAGATGCGGCTCGCCATCGCCGCCACGCAGGGCGAGTCCCAGGCCCAGATGCGCGCGGCGCTGGCCGACCTGACCGCCGCCATGCGCGAGGCCATCGAGCGGCTGGGCGCGCAGGCGCAACTGACGGCCGAAGCCGGCGACAAGCGCCAGAACGATCTGGCCGCCGCCAGCCGCGACGTCATCGGCCAGTTCGGCGGCCAGGTGGCGGCACTGCTAGAAGGCGTCAGCCGCGCCGCCGGCGAAATGAAGGCCGCCGCGGGGGCGCTGCGCGGCGTCGCCGGCGAAACGATGGTCCGCCTCAACAGCGGCGCCGATACGCTTTATCTGGCGGCCAAGGACTTCGCCAAGGCGGGTCAGGCCGTCACCGCGACGCTGGACAAATCGACCGCCGTCGCCGCCCATCTCGGCCAGGCGGCCGGATCGGTGGCGGCGGCGGCATCCGGGCTGTCGGGCGTCGTGGCCGACTACAAGGGCGCGCGCGATGCCATGGTGGCCCTGGTCGGCACCATGCAGACGATGCTCGAACAGGCGCGGCGCGAAGCGTCGATGAGCGGCGCGGTCCTGGCCCGCATCGAAGGCGCGACGGCGAAGCTGGTCGACGCCCAGCGCGAGGCCGACGGCTATCTGGACAAGGTCACGGAGGTGATCGGCGGCGCCCACGAGTCCTTCGCCGCGGCCATGACGCGCACGGTCGGCACGGCGAACCGCGATTTTCACCAGGCGCTGTCGGACTCGGTGAAGCTGCTGCGCGAGGGCATACAGGAACTGGAAGGCACCCTCGGCAACGCCGTCGGCGCCTGCTGAGCGGCGGCGGACATGCGCAAGGTGTTCGTGCTCGGCGGCGCCGGCGACGAAGGCGAGAAGCCGTTCTGGATTTCGTATGCCGACCTGATGTCGGCGCTGATGGTGACGTTTCTCGTCGTCATGGCCGTCGCCCTGCTCGCCATCACCAAAGACGTCAGCGACGCCGAACGCAACGAAGCGCGGCGCCACCAGGACATCGAGCGCCTGCTCGACATGATCGAGGAGACGACGCGGCGCTTTCCCGGAACCAATTTCGACCGCGCGCGCGCCGTCATCGATTTCGGCGAGCGGGCGCGCTTCGAGACCGGCAGCTCGCGGCTGACGCGGGCGCAGTCGCAACATCTGGTGCTGTTCGTCGCCGACCTGCTGGCGGTCGCGCGCGAAGACGTCGGCCGCAAGTGGCTGAAGCGCGTGGTGGCCGAAGGCTTCGCCGATTGGCGCGGCGACTACCTGTTGAACCTGAATCTGAGTCTCCAGCGCAGCCAGCGCGTCCTCTGCGTCCTGCTCGACCCCGGCTACGCGAGCGAGCGCGCGCTGAGCGGGGCCGAGATGCGGCAGGCCCACGACTTGTTTTTCGTCGGCGGCTATTCGTCGAATTCGCTGAAGCAGACCTTGGAGGAAAGCCGGCGCATCGAAATGCGGCTCGAATTCTTCGAACTGCACGAACTGCCGGCGCCACAGACGGCGCCGCCGCAGAGCGACGAGTTCGGCAAATGCCGCATCTGAACGCCGCCGTCGAGCGCCTGCGCGGCAAGCTGCACGCCGTCGGCCGCGCCGCGCTCGGCCGCATCTGCCTCGGCGACTGCGCGCAGATCCGCCGCGAACGCGATGCCTTGCGGCAGTGGCTCGGCCGCGCGATCGCGTCGGGCGACGCCTATCAGGATCGCGTCGTCGCCGCCATCGTCGCCTTTCGCGACAGCGGTCTGCTGCGCAACCTGCGGCAGGCGCGCTTCGCCTGCTACGGCTGCACGCAGGCGCTGGGCGTGCAGAACTACCGCCTGATCGAGGATCGTCCGCTGCTGGAGCGCCTGCTGGACTACGTCGGGCAGCAGCGCTATCGGACGCGCGCGTTCCGCAAATGCTACTTCGGCCTGCTCGGCGCCTATTTCGCCTACGACGCCGAGCACGCGGCGGACGGCGTCGACGCCCTCGGCAGCCGCGAGCTGCTGCGGCAGTTCCTCGACCTGCACCAGGACTATATCGAGGCGGACGGCCATGCGCCGCCATGGGTGGCGGCGCTCCGCGCCCATCCGCAATTGCTCGCGCGCGACCCCTGCCTGGGCTACGGCTTCGCCGAGCTGCGCGGCGACTGGGCGCCGCTCGACGACCTCCGCGCGCGGCTGGACGTCGGCAGCGAATCCTGGCTGATGCGGAAACTGGTGCTGGCGCAGGTCGCGGCGGTGGCCGAACTCGACGACGCCGGGTTCGCCGCGCATCTGGCATCCGTCCTGCTGCTGCTCGACCACCATCCGCTCCATGCCGCCGCCGGGCTGGGCCGGCTGCTGGAGCGGCAAGCGCGCTGCGCCGGCGCCGAAGTCGCGCCCATCCTCGGCGCGCGCGCGGTCGCGCTCTGGGGCAACCCCTGGCTTTCGAGCAGCGCGCATCTGTGGCAGTGCAGCCCGAACGCTCGCGAGCGGATGGCGCGCTGGCTGCGGCGCCGCCTGCTGCGCGGATTCTTCGCCGCCTTTGTCGCGGACGACGCCTTCAACCGGCGTCGACTCGCCTTCTGGGACAGTTGCGCCGACGCCTTGGTCGGCATGTACTTCGCCCTCGGCCAAACCGCCTTCGCGCCGGGCAACGGCGCCGTCCGCAAATTCCGGCAGGCCGCCAAGGGGCTGATCGTCCGCCTCGAAAGCCCGGTGCCGGATCGCCATGTGCTGATCTTGCAGTTCGAGCGCTGCCACGTCGTCGAACTCAGCGGCCCGCGTGAGGCCGCCTATTTCTACTCCATCGCGCAGGGCATCCCGCCTTTCTATCTGAGCAAGGGCTGGATCGACATCGGTGCGCTCAGCGTCAGCAAGGTCGTCGAGGGCAAGAGTCTGGCGCCCTTGTCCAAGCCGATGGCGCACCGGGATGTGGACGGCGTGCGCTGGGAGCGGCGCTTCGCCGCGGAACTCGGCAGCGGCAGGCCGGCGCCGGCGCACGTCGACGGCACCTACCCTTGCGGCGACGCCGACGCGGTGCCGCGCGCCGCGGCTCAAGCGCCGTAGTTGAGCAGTCCGGCCTTCAGTTCCAGCAGGTCGAGCGCGCTGAAGGTGGCGAGCCGGCCGTCCCTGACCAGCCCCTCCAGCCGGATGGCGCAGGCCTGCGGCGCGCGGCGGATGATCTTGCCTTTGAGCGTGTAGCGCAATGCCGCCGCGCCGAGATCGATGTCGAGCACGACGTCCGCGCCTTCCTGCAGCGCCGGCGCGACACCGTCCTGCTCGCGCATGCGGATATGCACCGCCGTCTCCGACATGTCGGCGATGGTGCAGACGCGGCTGGCCTTGCCGCGCAACAGGGACACCGTCACCGGGGCGCAGACGCGCGCGCGTCCCTTGCCGCGCTGGTCGGTCACCGCCAGCGTGTGCAGCTTAGGCGTCAACAGCACCATGTTCGCGCGCTGGTACGGACCGGCGTCGGGGACGATGCGGTCGGCCACTTCGGTCGCGAGCGTCGCCACCCCCTTGCGCCCCGCGTTGGCGATGAGGGAAATGCAATTGCCCTTGTTGAACTGCTCGCCGCGGCCGATCAGCGCGCGGCGGTGGTAGTCGAGCTTCATTTCGAGATCGGACGTATCCGGCACCAGCAGTTGAAACGGCGCCGGCCCGACGACGGGCGATTTGCGGCCGTCCGGCCCGGCGCGAAACGCCGTCGGCCGGCCCTGCGCGTCGCGCTCGATGGCGTCGGCGGCATAAATGAAGTCGCCGTCGACGCCATACGCGACGACGCAGGTCTCGAGCACGATTTCCTTCTTCAGCGCCGGGTAGTAGCGCAGCCGCTTGCCGATGGGAAAGAACTCGATGAGCGTTTGCAGCAGATCGGCGGCGGCCCCGCGCGGCGCGCCTGGCGGCGGCCGTTGCGCCGAGGTGAAGCCGAAGGACTTGCCCAGCAATGTTTTCAGCACTTTGTTTCCGACTCCCCGCGTTTCGTTGCGTCGACAGTCATGCGGCAAACGTCTCGGCCTCTCTTGCCGAGGCCAGCGCTCGAAGCATAGCGGCTGCCGCGCGGCGCTGCGATACGGCGATCGCCCCATTTCCGACTACGCTAGGGTCGATGCGGCCCCGACAATACGGGGTTTACGGTATTCCTCACGCATCGCCCGAATGCAAGAATGGCGTCACCTCGGGACACCAGGAAAAAGGGGGACCGCCTTGCAACCATCGACTCTCACTTGCGCGAGCGACGCCGACGTCGTCGGCGCATTGCTGCCGCGCCCGGCCCCGTCGCCGAGCGGACAGCCGCCGCCCGCACACGCCGGCGTGGCGCCGCTGACCGCAATCCTGATCACCGGCGTCGCGATCGTCGTCGTCGAGGCGGTCATCATGATGCTGCTCGAAGAGCTGCCGCCCCTGCCGCGCTGGGCCGAGATCATGTTCGATTCCTCGGCGCTGCTGTTGTTCGTGTCGCCGGTGCTCTATCTGCTCGCCTACCGGCCGCAGCGGCGGCACGTCGCCGAACTGGAGCAACTGGCGACGGCGCTCGAACGCAGCAATCGCGAACTCGAAAACCGCGTGCTCGAACGCACGCGCGCGCAGCAGGAGACCAACAGCCGCCTCGACGAAACCGTGCGCAGGCTCGAGGTGCAGAATCGCGGCATCCGCATCCTGGCCGAAGTCGTCGAAGTCTTCCAGGCCTGCCACACCTCCGAGGAGGCCTACGAAACCATCCGCTGCTACGCGGAACGGCTGTTCCCGCACACGGCAGGGTGCATCGCCATTTTCCGCGAGTCGCGCAACGTGCTCGAACCCGTCGCCCACTGGGGCGCGTTCGGCGCCCACGACAGCGCCTTTGCGCCCGAGGACTGCTGGGCGCTCAGGCGCGGCCGGCCTCATCTCGTCGGCGACGGCGGCACGACGCCGCAGTGCGGCCATCTCGGCGACGAGCACGTCGACGGCTCGATCTGCGTGCCGATGATGGCCCAGGGAACGACCATCGGCGTGCTCTCGCTGCTGCCCCAGGCGCAAGCCGGCGCAGAGCGGGAGGCCTTCGATCCCGCCGCGGCGACCGCGCTGGCGATTCCGGTCAGCGAACAGATCGCGCTGGCGCTGGCCAACCTGATGCTGCGCGAGACCCTGCGCTACCAGGCGATCCGCGATCCGCTGACCGGCCTCTTCAATCGCCGCTACCTTGAGGAGAGCCACGCGCGCGAGCTGTTGCGGGCGAAACGCCGCCGGCTCTCGGTCGGCATCGCCATGCTCGACCTCGATCACTTCAAGCGCTACAACGACAGCTTCGGCCATCACGCCGGCGACGCCCTGCTGGCCGCGCTGGGCCAGTTGCTGCAAGCCTCGCTGCGCCCCGAGGACATGGCCTGCCGCTACGGCGGCGAGGAGTTCCTGCTGGTGATTCCCGAGACGCCGCTCGAATTCATGCGCCAGCGCATGGATCAGTTGCGCGAGGCTGTCGGCCGGCTGGTCGTCGAGGCGCGCGGCCAACGCCTGGGCACCGTCACGGTGTCGATCGGCGTCGCCGTGTATCCGCAGCACGGCGAAACCGCCGACGATCTGATCCAGGAAGCGGACAAGGCCTTGTACGCGGCCAAGGCCCAGGGACGCAACCGCGTCGTGCTGGCCGAGACCGCGTCGCGGGAGTTGCCCGCCTGACGCCCATGGCTCCGATAGACCACCCCGCGGTATGAAACCCGCCAACTTCGCAATGCCTCAGGGCGGCAAATGGACCCGCCCCTCCCATCCTCCCCTCACGGGGAGGCTTCTAGTTGGCTCGCTACGCTCGAATACAACCACGCGCATCTGCCCACGTATTTCAGGCTAATGCCTCGGCCTCAATAACCGGTCAGATCCTGCTCGCGGAACCGCAGCGGCTCGGCGGGCATGGCGCCGAGCACCAGTTCGAGCAGGGTATTCATCGTCAGCCGGTCGTTGTCGAAACCGCCGTGGGAGTCGGCGGCGGTCTTGTCGCGGTCGCGTTGCGTGACGAAGCGCGACCAGCGCTGCCCGAGGCGCATCGCGGCGAGACCCGCCTCGACTTTGTCGTAATACTGCGCCAGGCCCAGCAGCGGCACGCTGCCGCGCTTGTCCTGGTAGGCGCGCGAGACCAGATAGAGCAGCGACTTGCGGTAGACGTAGGCGACGTCGTCGGCACGCTCGGTTGCGTCGTCGAGCTGAAACAGGCAGGCGGCCTTGACCCGTTCGCCGGCGAGAGGCGGCGCGTAATGCGCGAAGAAGAACTCCTGCGTGCAGGCCGGGGCGAGGAAAATCAGCTTGTCGATCGCCGTGCCGCCGGCCGCTTGCCAGGCGGAGAGCAGGTGTCCCATCCAGACCGCGCCGGCGCTATGGCAGACCAGATGCACTTTGGGCGGCTGCGCGGCCTTGGCCAGCGCCGCCGTCAGCTTGGCGACGAACCGGCTGCCGGCGGCGGCCGGCCGCTCGAAGGCGCATGCGGCGTCGCTCAGCATTTCCTGCCACAGCGGGTAGCCGAGCGGCTGGCTGGCCTTTTCCACCCAGTCGTCCCACCAGCTCGAAACGCCGGCCACCCGCTCCTGGACGAATTTTTCCTTGCCGAGGAGGACGTCGCGCAGCTCGGCGAGCAGGCCGGTTTCCCAAATGAAGTGCAGCTCGGCGATGCCGTTGTTTCGAAACACCTGGCGCCAGCAGCCGACGCGGCTGGCCGCGCCCTCGATCGTGTTCAGTCCGCCGTGGGCATAGAGCAGGATATGCTGCGGCGGCGTGCCGTCGCGGCCGTTGACGAGGCCGTCGACGATTTCGTCGAGGTCGTCGGCATGGCTCGGGTAGTCGCCCATGGGATCGAACTGGCCATCGTCGATGTGCAGATAATGGCCGCGGATCGTCAGGGCCGAGGGTCCGGCCTTCTTCTGCCGTCCGCCGTCGGCGCTCGGCCGATAGCCGCGCCCGGCCAGGGCGTCGAGCGATTCCACGGGCAGGGCCAGACGCGCCACCCACAGATCCCAGACGTTCAGGTCGAAGTCGGCATAGCGCCAAAGCGCCACGCCGGGATGGCGTCGCGCCGCCGCGTCCTCGAAACCGCCCCACTTGCCGCCCCATGAGTTCTGCACCAGAAAGCCCTCGGCCGTATAGCCGACGATGGCGAACGCATGTCCGCCGCCGCCCGTGGCGCCGGCCGCGAACGGAATGGCGCCGGCGCCGTAGGCCTGGTCCCAGCCGTCGTGCGTATCCGCGACGGCATAGACCGTGCTGGCCTCGACCAGCGCGGCATGAACGTCCGAACGGCGCGGCGATACGCGGTAGTAGGCGCCGAGCGGATGGCGCAAGGCGTCGATCTGGCGCGCGCGGGTCAGGCGGTCGACGCTGCCCGGCGCGGGCGTGTTGGGCCAGAGCTTTTCGGAGCAGACGCCGGTCTTGAACCAGCCTTTCATGGCGCCGCGGGCGCTGGACCAGGGGTAGTCGGTGCCGGCCCACTCGTCGTAACGCTTGGCGACCTGGAACAGCATGCGGGCGCTGACGCGGTCGTCGTCCCGCGCCGGCGCACGGTCATGGCGGCTGGCCAACTGGTAATTGATCGCCGCGGCGAGACCGAATCCCGTGCAGGCGCCTTGTTCCCCCTGGTCGAGCGGTACGATCCAGTTCCAGTTCGGCAGCAACTCGGCCGGCAGTTCGCGCAGCGCCGGAGTGTAGATCAGGTCGCGGCTGTCGAAGGCATCGCGGCCGACGCGGCGCGTGTCGGTGTCGTTTCCCACGTTCTTGTTCATGGTCTCCTCCTGTTGATGTCAATGGGATCGACACATTACCCGCATGGAATAGACATTGGCAAGCGGCGGCGCGCGGCGCGCGCGACGACCGGCGATAACCGCAACGCCAGCGGTCACTATCGGCAGGAAACGGCCGGCGACGGATGCGAACGAACCCTGGGCGCGACGGTCAACCTGCTGTGCGCGCTTTCTCTCCGGCGCAACGGCGCTTGCCGTTGCCGAGCAGGAGAGGCACGCCATTCCGCCACGAGAATTGCACGCGCAGGGCGCGCAGACGGCGCTCTCCGCCGTCCCCATCGCGTCGCTGAGTTTGCATTCAACACTCGCCCGAGGGGCAAGGGATCGACGCTGAGGCCAGGCCATGGCAACAAGATCATCGTACGCAGATGCCGACGCGGTCGGCGGCTCAGACGCGACGCCGGGATCCGACGCCGCGCTGAGCGCGGAATTGTTCCGCGACGCGGTCGAGCAGGCGCCGAGTGCGCTGCTGATCGTCGATGCCGACGGCCGCATCGTGCTGGCGAATGCCGAGGCGCTGGCGGTCTTCGGCTACGGGCGCGACGAGCTCGTCGGCCGGTCGGTCGAATTGCTGGTGCCGACGCGCTTCGCCGGCGACCACGTCTACAGCCGCGACGGCTACTTCATGAAGCCGCAGCCGCGACCGATGGGCCACAGCCGCGACCTCTACGCCACGCGCAAGGACGGCAGCGAGTTCCCGGTGGAAATCGGCCTGCACCTCATCGATCCCGGCGGGCACCGCATGGTCCTCGCCGCCGTGGTCGACATCACCGAGCGCATTCGTCTGCAGCAGACGCTGGAGACGGCGGTGCAGGACAAGTCGACCCTCCTCAACGAGGTCTACCATCGCGTCAAGAACAATCTGCAAGTGATCGTGAGCATGCTCAACCTGCAAGCCGCCAGTTCCGAGGACGCGCGCCTGCGCGAAGCGCTGAACGAAAGCGTGGACCGGGTCCGCGCCATGGTCCTGACCCATCAACTGCTCTATGAGCGGAACGACGACAGCAGGGTCGCGACCATCGACCTCGGCGAGTATCTCGGCCGCCTGACCCAGCAGTTGCTCAGCGCCTACCGCGCCAAGGGCAACGACGTCGGCTTGACGCTGACGCAGCCGGAGGAACGCGTCCGGCTCGACCTGGACCGCTCGATTCCCTGCGGACTGGTGGTCAACGAACTCGTCACCAATGCCTTCAAGCACGCATTTCCCGGCGGCAGGCGGCGCGGCGAGGTCGCCGTCACGCTCGACGGAGCGGCCGCCGACGAGATCGTTCTGAGCGTCGCCGACGACGGCATCGGCCTGCCGCCCGGCTTCGATTTCGAAAACACGCGCTCGCTCGGCCTGCAACTGGTGCCCCTGCTGGTTGACCAACTGCTCGGCGATCTGACGATCGGCACGGCGCCCGGCGCCCATTTCACGGTGCGCTTTCCGCGCCGCCCCCTGAGGAGATCTTCGCCATGAGCACATTCACCCCAGCCCACCTGATGCTCGTCGAAGACGAGCGGGTCGTCGCGCTGGACATCAAGAACCAGTTGCGCAACTACGGCTACGAAGTCGACGCCGTCGTGGCGAGCGGCGAACAGGCCGTGAGCCGCATGTCCTACGTGTCGCCCGACTTGGTGCTAATGGACATCCATCTCGAAGGCGCCATGGACGGCATCGAGGCCGCGACGCGGATCCAGGCGCTGCATCCGACGCCGGTGGTGTTCCTCACCGCCTACGCCGACGAGGCGACCCTGCGCCGCGCCATCGACAGCCGTCCTTTCGGCTATCTGATGAAGCCTTGCGACGTGCGCGAACTCCACGCCACGATACAACTGGCGCTGGCGCTGGCGGCACGCGAGAACGAAGCGGGAATGGGCAGCAAGCCGTCGTAGCGCCGACGCGGCCTGAACGGAGGGGCTACGGCGACGGACAGCCGGCGCTCGGCGTAGTCAGCCGTTGCAGCATTTCCCGCGCCTGGCCGGCGGCGCCGTTTTCGGCCGTGGCGGTATAGGCGAGGCCAAGCTGGCACCAGGCGGCGGCCAGGGTCGGCGCCAATTGCGCCGCGCGCAGCAGCAGGGCCTCGATCGCGGACCGGCTTTCGCTCAGGTGATAGCGCGCCTTGCCCAAGGCCAGCCAGGACTGCGGGTTGAAGGACTCGGCGGCGGACCAGCGCTGGGCGACATAGGCCATTTCGCTCCAGTTTTCGTCGGCTTCGAGGCTGGCGGCACGCAGGAAGTAAGGCTGGCCCTCGGGCCGGCGCTGCCAGAACGGTTGCCCGGCGAGCGGCCGCACCGGCGTCGCCGCGTCGCGCAGCAGCGCCTGATGCAGCCAAGCCACCGGCAGGGCGTAATGCCGGAACGGCGCGCTGCGGGAGCGAAAGCTGACGATGCCGACGAGGCGCCCGCGCGCGTCGAAAAGGCCGCCGCCGCTGGCGCCGGCATTGAACGGGGCCGAATGCTCGACCACCTGGGCGCCGTCGTAGTCGTGGAGCGCCTGGACCTCGCCGTGCCCGAGCTGGGGCGCGCGACCGTAGGCGAAACCGATGGCCAGCACCGGCTGGCCGACGGTCAGTGCCGCGGGGCTTACCGCCACCGGCGCAACGTCCTCAACGCCTGCCGCATGCAGCAGGCACAGGTCGCGTTCGACTTCGCCGTACTGGCTGTCTACGGCGATGCGCCGGGCGCCGCGCACCAGTTCGATGGCGCGCGCCGCACGCGTGACGTGGCAGTTGGTCGCGACGATGCCGCGACCGACCGCGATGCCGGTCCCGAGCGAGACGCTGCCGTCGTCGCCAACGGCCTCGACCTTGAGCAGGCTCGCCGTCAGCCCGAGGAAGACCTCTTGATCGACTTGTGCGCGGGCGCCGCCGACGCCGAGCGCCGTCAGCAAGCAAAGAGAACCCCACTTCAGGAAACGTCTCATCACGGCGATCGCAAAATGAAGTATGCGCCTGTCGGCGAAGGGAAGACCGCGAGTCCCCACCGGACTCCTGCCGCTTAGACCGCAAGGCCGGTACGGGAGTTCGTCCTCAACGGGCAGGCTGCGCCACTTGCTGCGCGTCGTCAAGCAGCGGTACGCCGTAGGCGGCGAGAATGGCGCGAATGCCCTCGCGGTTTCTGTCGATCAACTGTTCGACCCGGGTCTTCCACTGCCGCTCGCCGAAGCGCACGCCCATGGCCATGGCATAGTCGAACTTGATCGCCGGGTCGGGCGCGAAAGGCACGACGGCGAGGCGCCGCTCCGGATCGCGGCTGGCGAAATAGCCGGCGATCGGTCCCCAGACGAAGGCGACGTCGATCTTCCCGGCGCGCAAGTCCTTGTCGACGATTTCACCCGTGTATTGCTCGGGATCGCCGGTCTGCGGCCGATAGGGCACGATCTGATCGAGCAGGTGGTGGCGCGCCAGCCAATCGACCGGCGGCGTCATGCCGAAGGCGCCTAAGCGCAAGGCTTGCAGCTTCACCGGATCGAGCTTCAGCAGGTCGTCGGGGGCCGCGACGGTGTCGAGGCCCTGGCCGCGCACATAGACCAGGACCCAGGTCGAGCGATAGTAGGGCGCGGTCGTCGCCGCCAGTTCGAAACCCACCGGCAGGCCCATGACCAGATCGCAGCGGTAGCTGTCCGATCCTTCGTTGCGGGCGCGCAGGCTGTTGCGGATGAAGCCCATGCGCTGGGGCATCCAGGCGTATTCGAGCTTCCAGCCCAGGTCGCGGGCGAACAGCTCGGCGATCCTGTTTTCGAAGCCCGCACCGTTGCGGTGGGACAGCGGCAGGTTGTTGGGGTCGGCACAGACCCGCAGTACGCCACCCTCCTCCGCCGCCGCAACGCAGCGCGGCAGCGCGGCGAGAAAAACGGCGACGAGCGCGATCAGCAGGCCTTGCGGTCGGAGGAAGCGGCGGGAGACGGACATCGGGTCAATTTGGTATCGGAGGTGGTCGCTTCCTTGAGCGCTTGCAGTCGCCCCGGCTTGATGGCGCCGTCGGCGCGGCCCTTGAGGAAGCCGTAGAGGCCGTCGAGATTCTTGACGACGCTCGGCACGTTGCCGAAAGTCGGCATGCCTCTTTCGGGCCGGCCGTTGATCAGGGTCGCCTTGAATTCCTCCTTGCTCATGGTCTTGAGGCTCTGGGTCAGCGCCGGCCCCACCAGGCCCTGCTGCTCGTTGCCGTGGCAGCGTTCGCAGGCCATGGCGCGCCACGTGCGCCAGCCCTCCAGGGTCTGGGCATCGACGCTGCTGCCGTCGACGACGCGATAAGGCGGCGGCCCTTCGTCGGCCGCGGCGACGCTCGTCGACGCGGCCAGCACAGCCGCCAGCACGCAGGCAAGGCTGGCTTTCATGGCGGCAACGACCGGCATCCGCAGATGCCGCTCGCCGCAGCGCATCACGGCAGCGCGAACACGGTCAGCACACCGCCCAGCTCGGTGTAGTTCTTCAGCTCCTTGTAGCCGCCGACCGCACCGAGGCCTTCGGTATCGCCCTCCAGCCCCGCGGCCATGCCGATGCCGGCCCAGCCGCCGATGCCCGAAAGCACGCCGACGTACTGCTTGCCCTTGTATTCCCAGGTATTGACGTTGCCGATGATGCCCGACGGCGTCTTGAACTTGAACAACTCCTTGTTGATGTCCTTGGCGTCGACGCACTTGAGGTAGCCCTCAAGAGTGCCGTAGCAGGCGATGCCGCCGGCCGTGGTGAGGACGCCGCTCCAGACCGAGAATTTCTCGGCCTTGGACTGGACGATCTTGCCCGTGCCCGCATCCCAGGCGATGAAGTTGCCCATGCCGCCATGGCTACCCGGCGCCGGGTACATGGACAGCGTCGCGCCGACGAAGGGCTGGCCCGCCGTGTACTCGACCTTGAACGGCTCGTAGTCCATGCACACGTGGTTGGTGGGCACGTAGAAGAGGCCGGTCTGCGGATCGAAGGAACTCGGCTGCTGGTCCTTGGTGCCGAGCGCGGCCGGGCAGATGCCCTTGGTGTTCACGTCCGGGCCCTGCGTCCGGGTCGAATAGCGCGCCACCACTTGCGGTCGGCCGCTCTTCATGTCGACATGCGTCGCCCAATTTACCTTCGGGTCGTACTTCTCGGCCACCAGCAGCGCACCGTTGGTACGGTCGAGGGTATAGCCGAAGCCGTTGCGGTCGAAGTGCACCAGGGCCTTGGTGTCCTTGCCTTGGACCTTGATGTTGGCCAGCACCATTTCGTTCACGCCGTCGTAGTCCCATTCGTCATGAGGCGTCATCTGGTAGACCCACTTCGCCATGCCGCTATCGACGTCACGCGCGAAGATGGTCATCGACCACTTGTTGTCGCCGGGACGCTGGGCCGGGTTCCAGGTGCTCGGATTGCCGCTGCCGTAGTACATCAGGTTGAGCTCGGGGTCGTAGCTATACCAGCCCCAGGTGGTGCCGCCGCCGATCTTCCACTGGTCGCCCTGCCAGGTCTTGAGCGAGCTGTTCGCGCCGACGGGCGTGAGCTTGCCGTCGCTCCAGGTCATGGTCTTCGCCGCATCGACCAGCATCTCATTGTCGGGACCGGTGCTGAAGGCCTTCCAGAGCTGCTTGCCGGTATGGATGTCGTAAGCGGCAACGAAGCCGCGTACCCCGAACTCGCCGCCCGAAATGCCGGTGATCACCTTGTCCTTGAAGACGTGCGGCGTGTTGGTGTTGGTCTCGCCCTTCTTCGGGTCGCCGTTCTTGACCTTCCAGATCTCCTTGCCGGTCTTGGCGTCGAGCGCGACGAGATGGGTGTCCGCCTGTTGCAGGAAGATCTTGCCCTCGGCATAGGCGAGGCCGCGATTGACCGTGTCGCAGCACATCACCGGAATCACGGTCGGGTCCTGCTTCGGTTCGTATTTCCAGAGGATCTTCTGCGTGCCGAGATCGATGGCGAAGACCTTGTTGGGGAAAGGCGAGTGGATGTAGAGCGTCTCGCCGATGACCAGCGGGCCGCCTTCGTGGCCGCGCAGGACGCCGGTGGAAAACGTCCAGGCGACCTTGAGATCCTTGACGTTGTCGCGGTTGATCTGCTTGAGCGTGCTGTAGCGCTGGTTGGCGAAATTGCCGGCCTGCATGGCCCAGTTCTTGGCGTTCTGCGTCAGCTTGGCGACGTCGGCATTGGCGAGCGCCAATGCCGGCGCTGCCAGCGCCGCGAACGCCAGGGACCAGATTTTGAACTGCTGGGAACGTTGGAATTGCTTCATGGTGGACTCCTCCTCGACAGTCAGTCGGAGCGCCGTTGGATCGGCGTTGATTTTCGTCGGACTCCACCAAACTCCGGACGTCTTCCTTGCGCTTCCGGAAAGAGTCCGATGATCGCTTATGACAATGCCGAACATGACGAGTTCAGGCTAGCGCGGCACGTCGCAGGTCTTTTTCGCGTCGGTTTGCAGTGCGCGGTAGCGCGCCGCCCGCGCCTGCAGCGGCGGCGGATCGCGAAACGCGCCCATGCGCTCGCCGGCCATGCCCTGGTAGCGGGCGACGGCCGCGGCGTCGACGTAGTCGTCGTAGGAAAGCTGTTGCGCGATGGCGTCGATGGCGCAGGAACACTTGTAGAGGTAGTCGTAGCGGCCGCCGTTGTTGCGCATGCATTCGAGCACGTACTCGACGCGATCCGCGGTCGGGTAGGGCGCCTGCGCCGCCGCCGGCACCGGCAGCGGCGTCAGAACGAAGGCCAGCGCCAACAGGCGCCTAGTCTTGCGCCAGGCCGAGGTGGCTGGCATGGAAGCGCAGGTGGTCTGCGATGAAACTGGCGACGAAGAAATAGCTGTGGTCATAACCCTCCTGCATGCGTAGCGTCAGGGGCATGCCGGCCCGCTCGCAGGCGGCATGGAGCAACTGCGGCTTGAGCTGGACGTCGAGAAACTGGTCGGCCGTGCCCTGATCGACCAGCAGCGGCGGGCCGTCCCAGCCGAAGTCGTCGAGCAGCGCAACGGCATCGTAGATGCGCCAGCGCTTCCTGTCCGCGCCGAGATAGCCGGCGAGCGCCTTTTCTCCCCAGGGACAGTGCAGCGGCGAGCATATCGGCGCCAGGGCCGACACCGAACGATAGTACTGCGGATTTTTCAGCGCGACGGTCAGCGCGCCGTGGCCGCCCATCGAGTGGCCGCAGATGGCGGCGCGTTCGACGTCGATCGGGAACTCGGCGCCGACCAGCGCCGGCAGTTCGCCGACGACGTAGGAATACATGCGGTAGTGCGCCGCCCAGGGCTTCTCGGTGGCATCGACGTAGAAGCCGGCGCCGAGACCGAAGTCGTAGCTCTCGGCCTCGCCCGGAAGGTCGAGGCCGCGCGGGCTGGTGTCGGGCACCACCAGCGCCAGACCCAGCTCCGCCGCGACGCGCTGGGCGCCGGCCTTGACGACGAAATTCTCCTCGGTGCACGTCAGGCCCGACAGCCAGTAGAGCACCGGCACGGGACCGCCCGCTGCCTGCGGCGGCAGATAGACCGCGAAGCGCATCGCGCAGCCGGTAGCCGCCGCTGCGTGACTGTAGATTCCCTGCCACCCCCCGAAGCAGCGGCTCCGGGAGATCGTCGTCAGCATACTAACGTCAGGCCAGCAGCCAACGTCAGGCCGCGTGCGCCATCGGTGCCGGAATGCCGGGCATGCCGATGAAGCGCGGTATGCCTTTCATGCGCTCGACCCACTTGACGACGTTGGGATAAGCGGCGAGGTCGATGCCGCCTTCGCCGGCCATGGCCGTGTAGGGGAAGCAGGCGATGTCGGCGATCGTCGGATGATCGAGGGCGAGGAACGGGCGGTTCGCCAGATGGGCGTCCATGATCTTGAACGTCGCCTTGGCGTTGGTTTGCAGCTTGTCGAGATCCAGCGGGTAGTTGAGGATCTTCACCAGGCGCGCGGCCGCCGAGTTCATGATCTCGTTGCCGCCGGTGGCCATCCATTGCTGGATCAGGCCCATCGACTTGGCGTCGTCGGGATACCAGTAGTTCGTCTTGTCGAATTTCCGCGCCAGATAGACCAGCATGCCGGCGCTGTCGCGCAGCAGCAGGCCGTCGTCTTCGAGGATCGGAATCGAGCCGAAGGGGTTGAGCTTCAGGTACTTCTCGGTCTTGTGCTCCTTGTTCACGAAATCCACATTGACGGCCTTGTAGGGCACGTCGAGGATGCGCATCAACAGGCGGATCTTGTAGCAACTGCCGGACAGTTCGAAATCGTAGAGGGCGATCATGGTGTTTCCTCCGGAAACGGGTTGCTGAGCGAACTCAGAAAGTCACCACCGAGCGGATCGACTTGCCTTCGTGCATCAGGTCGAAGGCTTCGTTGATCCGCGTCAGCGGCAGGGTATGGGTGATCAGATCGTCGACGTTGAGGCGCCCTTCCATGTACCAGTCGACGATCTTCGGCACGTCGGTGCGGCCGCGGGCGCCGCCGAAGGCCGTGCCCTGCCAGACGCGCCCGGTGACGAGCTGGAACGGCCGCGTCGAGATTTCCTGGCCGGCGCCGGCGACGCCGATGATGGTGCACACGCCCCAGCCCTTGTGGCAGCACTCGAGTGCCTGACGCATGAGCTTGACGTTGCCGACGCATTCGAAGCTGTAGTCGGCGCCGCCCTTGGTCAGGTTCACGAGATGGGCGACGAGGTCGCCTTCGACCTCGGCCGGATTGACGAAATGGGTCATGCCGAGCTTCTCGGCCAACGGCCGCTTGGCCGGATTCGTATCGATGCCGACGATCATCGCGGCGCCGACCAGGCGCGCGCCCTGAATCACGTTGAGTCCGATGCCGCCGAGGCCGAAGACCACGACCTTGGCGCCGGCCTCGACCTTGGCCGTGAACACCACGGCGCCGACGCCGGTGGTGACGCCGCAGCCGATGTAGCAGACCTTGTCGAGCGGTGCGTCCTCGCGGATCTTGGCCACCGCGATCTCGGGCAGCACGGTGTAGTTGGCGAAGGTCGACGTGCCCATGTAGTGGAAGAGCTGCTGCTTGCCGAGGCGGAAGCGGCTGCTGCCGTCGGGCATCAGGCCCTTGCCCTGGGTGGCGCGGATGGCCTGGCACAAGTTGGTCTTCTGCGACAGGCAGTATTCGCACTGCCGACATTCCGGCGTGTAGAGCGGGATCACGTGATCGCCGGGCCGCACGCTGGAAACGCCGGGCCCGATGTCGACGACGATGCCGCCGCCCTCGTGGCCGAGGATGGCGGGAAACAAGCCTTCGGGATCGTCGCCGGACAGGGTGAAGGCGTCGGTGTGGCAAACCCCGGTAGCCTTGATCTCGACGAGGACTTCGCCCGACTTCGGACCTTCGAGCTCGACGGTCTCGATTCGTAATGGCGCACGCGCTTCGTGCGCCACCGCAGCCTGAACTTTCATGGCTCCTCCTTCCGCCCGCGCTTCGTCTCCCCTTTGGCTGCTGCGCCGGCGCGGGACGCGGCAGCAACGGCTCGGCTCCCGGCATCTTTTGGCGTTAGCTAAGACCACCGCCGGCGGCGACAGTTTTACGCCGGCGACGTTTTTTTTGCGGTCGCCGCCGCGCCGCCCCCATGGTCGCAAATACAGGCTTCCCCGACTTGGCGCGCGCCCGGCGCAGGCATATACATCGAGGGATTGCGAGAGGAGGCAAACCATGAGTCGATCAGCACTATTGCGCGCCGCGGCGGCCCTGCTCGGCGCCTGCGCTCCGGCAGGCGGCGCACAGGCGCAGGCCGACGCCGCAGCGCCGCTGCGCGCGGCGCCCGTCGTCGTCACCGCCACCCGCGTCGAGCAGTCGAGCTTCGATCTGCCGGTTTCCGTCGATCGCGTCGGCGCCGCCGCGATCCAGGAGCAGCAACTCCAGGTGAATCTCTCCGAGTCCCTCGGACGCGTGCCGGGCGTCGTCGTCCAGAACCGCCAGAACTATGCCCAGGACTTGCAGATCTCCTCGCGCGGCTTCGGCGCCCGCTCCACTTTCGGCATCCGCGGCATCCGCCTCTATGCCGACGGGATTCCGGCGACCATGCCCGACGGCCAGGGCCAGGCCTCCCATTTCGACCTCGCCGCGGCGGCCAGGATCGAGGTGCTGCGCGGTCCGTTCTCGGCCCTGTACGGCAATTCCTCCGGCGGCGTGATCGCGCTATTCACGGCGGACGGCAAGCCCGGCGCCAACGCCGCCGCCGACGTCGCCGCCGGCAGCTTCGGCACGCAGCGCCTCGGCCTCAAGGCCGCCGGCGAGCGCGGCGGCCTCAACTACGCGCTCTCCGCCGCCGCGTTTCGCAGCGACGGCTACCGCGACCATAGCGCGGCCAGCCGCGACACTTACAACGCCAAGCTGCGCGTGCAGCCCGACGCGGCCGCGACGTTGAGCTTCGTCTTCAATGCCCACGACATGCCGCAAGCGCAGGACCCGCTCGGCCTGACGCGCGCCCAGTTCGACGCAGACCCGCGCCAGGCCGGCACCAACGCCCTGCCATTCGACGCCCGCAAACGGGTGGCGCAAAGCCAGGGCGGCCTCGCCTACGAACGCCACTTGAGCGCATCCGACACGCTGGCGGCGACGCTCTACAGCGGCCGGCGCGGCACGATCCAGTTTCAGGCGATCGCCACCGCCGCCCAAGTCGCGGCGACGAGCGCAGGCGGCGTCATCGACCTGATCCGCGACTACGGCGGCTGCGACCTGCGCTGGACCCGCCGCACCGAACTGGCCGGCGCGCCGCTGCGCTTTTCGGCCGGGCTGGCCTACGAAAACGTGGACGAGCGGCGGCGCGGCTACCAGAACTTCACCGGCGCGGCCGCGGCGCCGACGGCGGTCGGCGTGCGGGGTCCGCTGCGCCGCGACGAGGACAACCGCGTCTTCAGCTTCGACCAGTACGTGCAGGGCGAATGGCAGCCGGGCCGGCGCTGGCTGGTACTTGCCGGCCTGCGCAACAGCGCGGTGCAGGTGCGCTCGGGCGACCATTACGTCGCCGCCGGCAACGGCGACGACAGCGGCAGCATTCGTTTTTCCGCCGCCAACCCGGTGCTCGGCATCACCTTCAAGGCCGACGAGGCCTTGAACCTCTATGCCTCTTACGGCCGCGGCTTCGAGACGCCGACGCTCAACGAACTGTCCTACCGCACCAGCGGCAGCGGCCTCAACCTAGGCCTCAAGCCCGCGCGCGGCGACCACCTGGAGGCCGGCGCCAAGGCCTTTCTCGGTGCCGACGCCCTGGCCACGGTCGCCTTCTTCCACGTCGCGACGCGCGACGAAATCGCCGTCCTCAGCAACACCGGCGGCCGCTCCGTGTTCCAGAACGTCGGCGGCAGCCGCCGCGACGGCGCCGAGTTGGCGCTCGACGCCAGGCTGCCCGGCGGCTTCGGCGCCTACGCCGCCTACACCTACTTGAACGCGCGCTATGCCGACGACTTTCTCACCTGCACGGCGGCGCCCTGCGCCGCGCCCATCGTGCCGGTCGCCGCCGGCAACGCCATTCCCGGCATCCCGCGCACGACGCTCAACGCCGAACTGAGCTGGCGCCATGCGCCGGCCGGTTTCTCCGGCGGCCTCGAAGTGCGGCGCGCCGCACAGGTCTTTGTCAACGACGTCAATAGCGATGCCGCGCCGGCCTATACGGCGCTCAACCTGCGCCTCGGCTTCGAGCAGCAATGGGGGAATGCGCGCACGACGGAATTCCTGCGCATCGACAATCTGGCCGACCGCAAGTACGCCGGCTCGGTGATCGTCAATGAAGGCAACAGCCGCTTCTTCGAGCCGGCGCCGGGCCGCGCCTGGCTGCTCGGCGTCGGCGCGCAACTCGCGTTCTGAGCCTGGGCCGCGGCCTGATACAGCGGCGTCGTCTTGCCGAAGACGCGCCTACTCCAGGCGGAATACCACCGGCACCAGCACGACGACGTCGCTGCCGCGCAACTGCGGCGGCGGCGCCGGCCAGGCGGCGAGCGCCTGCGCCATGGCCAGCGCCTGGCGATCGAGGACCTCGCGGCCGCTGGAGCTGGCGAGGCTGGCCTCGCGCAATTGGCCGTCGGCCAGGCGCAAGCGCAAGGTCGCCGTGCCTTCCCAGCCGCGCAACTGGGCGAGCAGCGGATAGCTGCGCTGACGGGCGATCTGCGCCGCTATCGCCGCGGCGTAGCCATCCAGAAAGCTCCGATTGCCGGCGGCGGACATGCCTTCCAGGTTCGAGTGTTCGAGCGGCGCGCGCGCGGCGGCCGCGAGGGCGCCGGCGCTCGGCGCGTGCGGCTCGTCCGGCGCGGCCAGCAACGGCGGCGGCGCTGGCGCCACAGCAGGTGCGGTGTCCGGCAAGGCCGGTTCCGGCGGCGCCGGCGCTTGCGGCAAGCGCTGCGCGAAACGCGGCGCGGCCTGCGCGAGCCGCGCCGGGGCGGGCGGCGCCGCGCGGGGTGCTTCGTGCGCGGGCAGCCTCACTTCCAGCGGCGGCGATGGGCGCGGCGG
>JACRPB010000267.1 GCA_016214175.1 Rhodocyclales bacterium | reverse complement strand
CGGGCCTCGCGCTTTTCGCCGCCGCGGCCCAAGCCGAGGTCGCGGGCGACCCGACGCCGGCGGCGCCCATCCTCAATACGGTCTGCATCCCCTGCCACGGCGCCGACGGCAATGGCACGGTGCCCATGTTTCCGCGGCTGGCCGGACAGACGGCGGAATATCTGCTGAAGCAGTTGCAGGATTTCAAGAAGAACAAGCGTCCGAGCGAAGTCATGGGGCCCAACGTCGCCAATCTTTCCGACGCCGACATGGCCAATCTGGCGCTGTTCTTCGCCGGCCAGAAGGCCGTGCCGGCGCCGGCGGGCGATCCGGAACTGCTGGCCAAGGGCAAGAAGCTGTTCGATGAGGGCAACACGGCGAGCGGCGTGCCGGCCTGTTCGGGTTGCCACGGCCCCACCGGCGCCGGCTCTCCGCTCTATCCGCGTATTGCCGCCCAGCACGTCGAATACACCATCAACGAATTGAAGGATTTCGCCACCGGCAAACGCAAGAACGACAAGCGCCTGATGCAGACCATCGCCACGCGCCTGACCGACGACGAATCCAAGGCCGTCGCCCACTACCTGGCCAGCCTGCCCTGAGGAACCCCCGCAATGAAACCCAGCTCCCTGATCCTGATTCTCTCCGCCTGCGCCAGCCTGCCGGCGTGGGCGCAACCGCCCGTCCAGCCGCGCGCACCGGGCATCGAATCGAAAGGCTACGTCTGGAACAAGCCGGACAAGGAAAAGACCGTGGCCTTGAGCCGCAGCGGCGATCCGGCCAAGGGCAAAGAGTTGTACCGTGTGTGCCAGGGTTGCCACCAGGACAATGGCGCCGGCAAGTCGGATGCCGACTATCCGCAACTGGCGGGCCAGCACGTGACGGTGCTGATCAAGCAGATGGTGGACGTGCGCAGCGGCCGCCGCGACAACCCGAAGATGCACCCGTTCATCGCCAGCGAAGTGCTGTCGCCGGAAGATATGGCCGACGTCGCCGCCTACCTCAACAGCCTGCCGATCCCGACCAGCAACGCCAAGGGCGACGGCAAGCATCTCGACCGCGGCAAGTATCTCTACGAGAAGGACTGCGCCGGCTGTCACGGCGAGATGGGCGAAGGCGACGCCGTCAAGTTCTATCCGCTGGTGGCGAGCCAGCACTTCGACTACCTGTTCTACGAGGTGGAGCAGATCCGCGACGGCGGGCGGCGCAACGCCAACCCGAAAATGGTGCGGGTGATCCGCAAGTATTCCGACTCCGACTTGCGCGACGTTTCCGATTACATGTCGCGCCTACCGCCGCCGGTCGGCAAGACCGCGAGCGCGCGCCAGAAGTAGCTGCAGCCGGCCGGATCGGGGCGGCCGTAAAACCGCGCCGCATATATGCCTATTGCGAGCGCCCTCTGGTACCCTTGCGGCTGGTTGCGCGTCCGCGCCGCATAAGGGGAGGGCAGCATGGTGAACAGAGTCGCTAACTCGGGTCGCCGCGGATCGGTGGCCGCCAAGATCATCGCCGTCAGCGCGGCGATTTTCGTCGTCATGCTGGGCGCCAGTCTCTTCTATACCCACGTGTCGACGCGCCACATGGCCGAGGAATTCGTCGCCGAACATGCGAAGGATCTCGCCGACACCTATTTCGACGGCGTCAACAAGCTGATGCTGACCGGCCGCATGGAGGCGCGCGGCGAGTTGCGCAAATCGGTGCTGGAGCAGGCGAACGTTCGCGAAGCGAAGATCCTGCGCGGCGCCGCCGTGCGCGCGCTGTTCGGCGACGGTCTGCCGGACGAGCAGGCCGCCGACGATCTCGACAGGCAGGCACTGGAAGGCAAGGAGATCGTCCGCATCGCCGACGAAGGCGGACAGCGCCGCCTGACGGTAGTGCGCCCGTTCAAGTCGTCCGCCAATACCCGCGGCGTCAATTGCACTACCTGCCACGTCAATGCTCCGGCCGGCACCGTGCTCGGCGCGGTACGCATCGGCTACGACCTCGGCCCGATGGACGAGCGCATCCGCCATGACGACGTCGTCAGCACGGGAATCCATGCGGCGCTGTTCCTGCTCGGCATGGGCGTACTCGTGTTCTGGCTGCGCCGCGTCGTGTCGCGGCCGATCGACCGCCTGGCGGCGACGATGGCGCAGGTGCGCGAGACGTCGGATCTGTCGCTGCGCGTGCATTGCGGCCTCAACGACGAAATCGGCCATGCCGCCGGTGCCTTCGACGACATGATGGACCGCTTCGCCAAGACCATCCATCAGGTGCACGACGCCACCGAACAACTCGCCGACCTGGCGACGCGCATGGTCGGCGTCACCGCGCGCACCGAGCAGGGCGTCGACCAGCAGCGCGGCGATACCGAGCGTCTGGCCGCCACCTTGCAGCAGCTCACCGCGACCATCCAGGGCGTGGCGCGCCTGACCCAGGACGCGGCGACGACGGCGAGCACCGCCGACGGCCTGGCGCGCGAGGGCGCCGGCAGCGCCGCCGAATCGCGCAACACCATCGCCGCCATGGCGGGCGAGCTCGAAAATGCCGCCGGCATCATTCGGCGACTCGACGGGGAGAGTCGCGACGTCGGCAGCGTCATCGGCCTCATTCGCGAGATCGCCGATCAGACCAACCTGCTGGCGCTGAACGCCGCCATCGAAGCGGCGCGCGCCGGCGAGCAGGGCCGCGGCTTCGCGGTGGTCGCCGACGAGGTGCGCACCCTGGCGCAGCGCACCCAGGCGGCGACGCTGGAAATCGAGAAAATCATCGTCAAGGTCCAGGAGAGCGCGCAACTGGCCTCGGCCGCGATCATCGACGCCGAAGCGAAGACGCGCGACAGCGTCGGTCGCGTCGAAAGCAACGTCGGCGCGCTGACCTCGATAGCAGCGTCGGTGGCGACCATCACCGACATGAACGCCCAGATCGCCGCACGCGCACGCGAACAAAGCCAGGCGACCGAAGACATCGCCGCCAATGTCGGCAGCATCGGCCAAATCGCGCTGCAAACCTCCGCCGGCGCCCACGAGACCCAGGACTTCAGCGCCCGCCTGGCCGGCCTGGCGCAGGAACTGAAGTCGCTGGTCAACCAGTTCCGTTCATAGAAGCGGAAAGCCCCGGAAAAAGAGGAAAAGGGAAAAGAGGAAAAGGGAAAAGGGGCCAGGCTCGATTAAGCGCGATTAAGCGGAAAAGGGGGAATGGCGTCAGGCTCGCAAGGACTACAGGGGGAAGCCCTGTGGCACAATTCCGCCTAATCGCAAAATCGCTCGCGCGAAAACGCCATGAGACTCAGTCCCCACGAACTGCAAGCAGTCAGGCAAACGCTGTTCGAGCAGGACCCGAACGGCCATGCCTGGCTTTTCGGTTCCCGTGCCGACGACTCGCGGCGCGGCGGCGACATCGACCTCTATTTCGAAACCAGCCGGCCACTCGATCTGAAAACGGCACTGACGCTCGAACGCAGGTTGACGGATCTCTGCAACACCAAGGTCGACCTGTTGGTCCGCAATCCGGGGCAGCCCGAACAGCCGATCTACGTCGTCGCGAGGAAAGGCGTGCCACTGTGAGCGGCGAACGCGACATCCTGCGCGCCAACATCGCCGCCTGCGGCCAGCGCGTCGGCAAGCTCGTCTATTCCCTCGCCAAGAGCCGGCCGCTGTTCCCGATGACTCAGGAGCGCATCGGGAATCTGACCGACGACCAGGAAGAATCCATCGACGCTCTGATCCTGCGCTACTCGCAATGCGTATCCATGATTCAGGACCAGATATTCCGGGGCATTGCCTACGTCGAACACGAAGACATCGGCGACAAGTCGAACCGCGATCGCACGCTGTTGATGGAAAAACTTGGCGCCATCAAGTCGGCAGATGCCTTCGGCACCGCTGCTGCCCTACGCAACAAGTTTTCCCACCACTACCCCGAAGAAGCCGAGGTACGGATCGCCAGGCTCAATCTCGTCGTCGAGGAAGCCACCTACGTCGTCGCCACGTTCGACGAACTGACCCGGTTCCTGCAGCGCAAGGGCTTTGCCGGCACCGAAGCGCCGTAGCACGGCCTTCAAGGTCGGGCTGAAGTCCGACCCACACGATTTCGCTGACTCGGACTCAGGCGTTCTTGCCCTTCTGCCAGAGCACGTCGCCGCTGCCGGCGGCTTTGTTGAGCCAGCGCGCGAGCACGAAGAGAAGATCGGAGAGCCGGTTCAGGTATTGGCGCGCAGTTTCCGAAACAGGCTCGTTCGCGGCCAGCGCGACGACGCTGCGCTCGGCGCGGCGGCTGACGGTGCGGGCAAGGTGGGTCAGCGCCGCGGCGCGCGTGCCGCCGGGCAGGATGAATTCCTTGAGCGGTTGCAGTTCGCCGTTGTAGCGGTCGATGGCGGTCTCCAGCCGCTGCGGCTGGCCGGGCTTGAGAAAGGCGCTGCCGGGGACCGAGAGTTCGCCGCCGAGATCGAACAGGTCGTGCTGGATGCCGGTGAGCAGTTCCTTGCCGGTGCGCGAGCCGTCGCCGAGGCCGGTGCTGCCGGCGTCGCCGGTGCGGGTATAGATTTTCGAGAGGCGGTGTCCCATGGGGCGGTCCTGAAAATGCGATCGCTCGATTATCCCGGAAAACGCGGGCCGAGCCAGAGTCGCCCAGGGCGCGCCGCGGCCTTGGATTTGCGCCCCTGATTCGGGAATACAAAATCCTTTTGCATGCTGCCGCGGCCGGGCTGCTAAGATTCCCGCTGCGTCAAGAATGCGTCAAGAAGACGCTCGCGCTCCCCCGAACCCGATGAACATCCCGCCGCTGCTGCAACGCTTTCTGCCCTTCCTGCGCTGGTTTCCCTATGCGGGGCCGGCCTTCCGCGCCGACTTTCTCGCCGGCCTCACCGTCGCCCTGGTGCTGGTGCCGCAGTCGATGGCCTACGCCCAGTTGGCGGGGATGCCGGCCTATTACGGGTTGTATGCCGCCTTCCTGCCGGTGATGGTGGCGTCGTTGTGGGGTTCGTCCAACCAGCTCGGCACCGGGCCGGTGGCCGTGGTCTCGCTGCTGACGGCATCGAGCCTGGCGCCGCTGGCGGCGGTCGGTTCGGATCATTTCGTGGCGCTGGCGATCATGCTGGCGCTGATGGTCGGCATCGTGCAATTGACGCTCGGCGTCTTCAAGCTCGGCGTCGTGGTGAACTTCCTCTCGCATCCGGTCATCGTCGGCTTCACCAATGCGGCGGCCATCATCATCGGCCTGTCGCAGATCAACAAGCTGATCGGCGTGCCGGTCGGGCGCTCCGAACATTTCATCGCCGACATCTGGGGCGTGCTGCTGCAAGTCGGCGATACGCATCTGCCGACGCTGGCCATGGGCGCGACCGCCATCGCCGCGATCTGGTCGATCCGGCGCTGGGCGCCCAAGCTGCCCGGCGTGCTGATCGCCGTGGCGCTGACGACGGCGGTGTCCTGGGCCATCGGCTTCGAGCGCAACGACAGCGCCCGCCTCGAACAGATCGCCGAGCCCGAGGCGCAGGCGCTGCTGACCGAGTTCGCCCGCACCGAGGGGCGCGTGCGCGAGATCAATGACGAGATCGCCGCCAAGAGCGCGGCGCGCCAGGGGCTGAACGGCGCCGAGACGGCGCACGCGGCGGTGACCCTCGCCTACGAAATCGAACTGGCGAAGCTGCAACTCAAGGACCGCGAAGACGAGAACCGCCGCCGCAACCGCGCCATCCGCAGCCTGGTGTTCGAGCGTGCGGTCGGCGCCGACGGCGCGGTCAGCTTCCATGCCTTCGGCAAAGTGCCGGCCGGCCTGCAAGGCGACGGCCGCCGCTGGCGCATTCCCAAGGCCGGCAGCGGCATGCAGAAACTCACCGGCGGCGGCGAAGTCGTCGGCCGCGTCCCCGAAGGCCTGCCCTCGCTCGCGCTGCCGGAGATTTCCTGGCGCATGCTCGGCAGCCTGTTCTCGGCGGCCATCGTCATTTCGCTGGTCGGCTTCATGGAGGCGATCTCGATCGCCAAGGCCATCGCCGCCAAGACCAAGCAGCGCATCGACCCGAACCAGGAACTGATCGGCCAGGGCCTCGCCAATGTCGTCGGCAGCTTCAGCCAGGCCTTTCCGGTGTCGGGCTCGTTTTCGCGCTCGGCGGTGAATATCAACGCCGGCGCCATGACCGGCATGTCCTCGGTGTTCACCGGCGTCTTCGTGCTGCTGACGCTGCTGTTCCTGACGCCGCTGCTCTACCATCTGCCGCAGGCGGTGCTGGCGGCGGTGATCATCATGGCGGTGGTCGGCCTCGTCAATTTCGACGCCGTCAAGCATGCCTGGCAGGCCAGTCGCCACGACGGCATCGCCGCCGTCGCCACCTTCGTCGCCACGCTCGCCTTCGCCCCGCATCTCGACAACGGCATCATGATCGGCGCCGGCCTGGCGATCGCGCTCTATCTGCTGCGCACCATGACGCCGCGCGTCGCCGTCCTCGGCCGCCACGCCGACGGCAGCCTGCGCGACGCCGCCGTGCATAGCCTGCCGGCCTCGGACGTCGTCACCGCCGTGCGCTTCGACGGCCGCCTCTATTTCGCCAACGTCTCCTACTTCGAGGACGCCATCCTCAATGCCGTCGCCGGCAATCCGCAGGCGCCCTATCTGCTGGTGGTCGGCAACGGCATCAACGAACTCGACGCCTCCGGCGAGGAAGTCATGCACCACCTGGTGGCGCGGCTGCGCGCCAACGGCGTCACCGTGGTCTTTTCCGGTCTCAAGAAGCAGGTGATCGACGTCATGCAGGCGACCGGACTCTACGACGTCATTTCGCCGCAGCACATTTTTCCGTCGGCCGACATGGCACTGGAAGCCGTGCATCGCTGGGCCGCCGAGAACGGCCAGGACAGCGGCGACAGCCCGCTGCGGCCGCTGCCGCTTGCGCGCTTCGGCTGAGATGGCGCGACAACCCCGTCACGCCAAGGGTTGCGCCTGCTAGAATTGCGGCCTCGCTGCGCCCGTATCCATGCCGAATTTATTGCCCATCGACCTGCTGCTGATTGCCGCCATTGCCTGGCTGGCAGTCGGGCTGGCGGGCTTGGCGGCGCCGCGGCAACTGCTGTTCATCAGCAAGATCCTGTTTCCCCTCGGCGCCGCGATCGGCCTCGCGGTCGGCGTCGTGGCGCTGAACGCCCTCGGCGGCGAGACCCAGGTCGCGGTGCTCGCCATCGGCCTGCCCGACCTGCCGTTCCATCTGCGCCTCGACAATCTTTCGGCCCTGTTCGCCCTGTTGATCGGCTTCGTTTCCTTCGGCATCTCGATTTTCGGCGCCGGCTATTTCCGCCAGGGCGAAGGCACGGCGCCGGGCCTGCTCTGTCTCGAATACCACTTGTTCCTCGCCAGCATGCTCATGGTGCTGCTCGCCGACGACGCCTACGCCTTCATGGTGGCCTGGGAGAGCATGGCGCTGTCGTCCTTCTTTCTCGTCACCACCAATCACCAGCACGCCGAGATCCGCCGCGCCGGCTTTCTTTATCTGCTGATCGCCCACGTCGGCGCCATCGGTATCCTGCTCTCCTTCGGCGTCATGACGGGTGGGGCAGGCGACTACAGCTTCAACGGCATGCGCGCCCAGCATCTCGACGCGTTCTGGGCTTCGGCCGCCTACCTGCTGGCCTTGTTCGGCTTCGGCGCCAAGGCCGGTCTGCTGCCGGTGCACGTCTGGCTGCCCGAGGCGCATCCGGCGGCGCCCTCGCCGGTGTCGGCGATGATGAGCGGGGTCATGCTGAAAACCGCGATCTACGGCCTGCTGCGCGTCTCCTTCGATCTGCTCGGTTCGCCGATCTGGTGGTGGGGCGTCGTCGCGCTCGGCATCGGTCTCGCCACGGCGCTGTTCGGCGTGCTCTACAGCACGGTGCAAAGCGACATGAAGCGCCTGCTCGCCTATTCCTCGATCGAGAACATCGGCCTCATCGTCGTCGGCATCGGCCTCACCCTGATCTTCCACGTCTATCGCATGGAGGCCCTGGCGGCGCTGGCGATGACGGCGGTGTTCTACCACTGCCTCGCCCATGCCGGCTTCAAGAGCCTCCTGTTCCTGTGCACCGGCTCGGTGCTGCACGCCACCAAGGAGCGCAGCCTCGGCAAGCTCGGCGGCCTCATCCATCGCATGCCCTGGGTGGCGTGGCTGGCGCTGACCGGCGTCATCGCCAGCGCCGGCCTGCCGCCGCTGTCGGGCTTCGTGTCGGAATGGCTGCTGCTGCAAAGCTTCCTGTTCTCGCCGGGCCTGCCGCATCCCTGGCTCAACATGATCGTGCCGGTGGCGGCAGCCCTGGTGGCCCTGGTGGCGGCGCTGGCCGGCTTCGCCATGGTCAAGTTCTTCGGCATCATTTTCCTCGGCCAGATGCGCGAGGAAAGCCTCAAGGACGCTCACGACGCCGGCCCCTGGGAGCGCGCCGGCCTCGTCTGGCTGGCCGGCATCGGCCTGCTCTTGGGCGTGCTGCCGACGGCGGTGATCCAGCACATCGACGCTACGACGCGCCAACTGCTCGGCGTCGGTCTCGCCGACCGCGTCCATGCGCAGGGCTGGTGGATGCTGGCGCCGATCTCGCCCGAGCGCGCCAGCTACGAACCGATGATCTTCCTCGCCGTCATCGCCGCCTCGGTGCTGCTCGGCCGCTGGCTGGTGCGCCGCTTCTACCACGGCCGGCTGCGCGTGACGCGCGCTTGGGACTGCGGCTACTGGTTCCAGGGGCCGCGCGGCCAGGACACCGCCGAGGGCTTCAGCCAGCCGATCCGCCGCATCTTCGAACCGATGTTCCGCATGCAGCGCCACTTCCCGACCGCGCGCGACGAGCAGCCCTATTACAGCGTCAAGGTCGAGGACCATTTCTGGCACTGGCTGTATCTGCCCCTGGCGAAACTCGTGACCGGGATTTCCGGCCTCGTCGTCAGCCTGCAAGGGGGCCGCATCGCGATTTACCTGCTGTACAGCTTCGTCACGCTGATCGTTTTGCTGCTGGTGGCGCGGCCATGAACATCACCGGCTTCCTCGCCCAGTTGTTCGCCATCTTTCTCGCCCTCGCCCTGGCGCCGATACTCACCGGCTGGGTGAACCAGTGCCGCGCCTGGCTGCAAAGCCGCACGGCGCCGCCGCTGTTGCAGCCCTACTACATGCTGCACAAGCTGTTCCACAAGGACGTGGTGTTGGCCTACGGCGCCTCGTCGCTGTTCCGCGTCGCGCCCTTCGTCGTCTTCGGCTGCATGGTACTGGCCTGCGCCATCGTGCCGACGCTGTCGACCGACCTGCCGTTCGCCCCGTCCGCCGACACCATCGCCCTGGTCGGCGTTTTCGGCCTGGCGCGCATTTTCATCTCGCTGGCGGCGATGGACGTCGGCACGGCCTTCGGCAGTCTCGGCGGCCGCCGCGAAATGCTGATCGGCTTTCTCGCCGAGCCGGCGCTCTTGATGGTGATTTTCACCACGGCCATGATTTCGCAGTCGACCTCGGTCGCCACCATCGTCGAAACCCTGGCCAGCCGCGAGTTTGTCATTTACCCGAGCATGGCCTTCGCCGGCGTCGCCTTTACCTTCGTCTCCTTTGCCGAGAACGCGCGCGTGCCGGTGGACAACCCGGCCACCCACCTCGAACTGACGATGATCCACGAGGCGATGATTCTCGAATACTCGGGCCGCCACCTGGCGCTGATCGAATGGGCGGCGAGCCTCAAGCTCTACGCCTATTCCTGCCTTGGCCTTGCCCTGTTCTTCCCCTGGGGCATCGCCGGCGGCGACAGCTTCCTGGCGCTGCTCGCAGCGATTCCGCTGCTGCTGCTGAAGCTCGCCATCG
>JACRPB010000269.1 GCA_016214175.1 Rhodocyclales bacterium | reverse complement strand
TGCGCGCGTTATTCGGGCGCCACCGCGATCCGCGTCGGCATCCGGCGCAGCGGCGACGTCGTCGAATTTGCCGTCGCCGACGACGGCACCGGCTTCGATCCACAGCGCTTGCCGCAGCAGGAGTCGCCCGGCCAGGGACTGGCGACGATGCGCCGCCGCGCCGAGTTCATCGGCGGCAAATTCAGTCTTGAGACCGCACCAGGGCAGGGAACGCGCATCGCCGTTGCGTTCGACGCCACGCTTGCGACGGCCTAGCGGCCACTACCGGTTTTCGGGTATTACCGGAACGGCGTCAATGCTATAGGCTCGCCGACTTCATTGACATGGAAACTCCGCCTAAGTGCATAGCCCGCGACCCCGGGTGCTGGCGCGTCTGCGCGATCCGTTCTTCGCACCGATCTGGACCATTCCTGGCGTCGTGCTGCCCATCCTCGCAGCGGTGCTGGCCTGGTTTGCCTATGACGAATACGCGCAGACGATTGAGCAGGAATACCATGTGCTCGAAGCTCAAGCACGCATCGCCGACAGCCAGTTGACCGGGCTGCTGCGCAGCAGCAAGCTGCTTCTGAAGCAAATCGCCGAGGAAAGCGTCTCAGTCGTCGAACGGCAGAGCGCCGCCTTCGACGAAGCGCTCGCCGAGCATCGCCGCGCGGTCCCCGAATTGCATACCCTCGTCGTCGTCGGCGCCGACGGCCGTATCCGGCAGACCGACAATCGCGCCCTCAAGGGTTTCGACGCCTCGCAACGCGAATACTTCGTCGCTCACCGCGAGCGGACGCTGAATCCGAACTTCCACGTCTCCCGCCCCTTCAAGACGCCATTCGACAACTACGCCATCGCATTTTCGGTCGCGCGCCGCGACGAGCAACAGCGGTTTCTTGGCGTCGTCGCCACCGGCGTGAATCACCAGTACTTCGAATCGGTAATGAAGCAGGTGCGGCCGGAGGGCAAGGGAAGCATCGCCGCCATTTTCAACCATGCTGGCGACATCCTCTATCGCCTGCCCGATCCGGACAAGCACATCGGCGCCAACCTGGCCGACGGCAAGGCGTTTCAGGCTTACCAGCGCTCGCCCCGGACGATAACGCGCAGCGTCGTCGTGTCCAAGCTTGACGGCATCGAGCGTATGTACGTCCTGCGCCCCATCGGCAACACTTCGCTCGGCGTCGCCATGGCGCGCTCGGTCGACGAGGTGCTCGCGCCATGGCGGCGCAACCTGGTACTACGTGCACTGATGTTCGTCATCGCTGCCGCGGTCACGCTTCATCTCGCCCGCACCGCTCACCGCCGCCAACGCGAAGTCGTCGCAAGCAAGGAGTTCGCCGAGCAACTGATCGCCACCGCCAGCGTGATGGTGGTCGGCCTCGACGCAAACGGCCTCGTCGTCATCTTCAACCAGGCGGCGGAGCGGGTCTCCGGCTATCGCCGCGACGACATCATCGGCCGCAACTGGTTCAAAACCGCCATGCCCGCCGCACGTTGCCCGCAGGCGCTGAAGATGTTCCGCTCCGTCGGCGAAACCGGCGTTATGCCGCTGATCTTGGAGATTCCGATCGTCACCGCACAGGGCGAGGAGCGCCTGATTTCCTGGCAGAACAGCGCGGTCCACGAGCACGGCAGCTTCGTCGCCACGATTGCCTTCGGCATCGACGTCACCGAGCGCCAGCAGATCGAGGAAGCGCAACGCAAGGAAGAAGTGTCGCGCCGCCTCGTCGCCGCGCAGGAAGAGGAAAGGCGCCGGCTGGCGATCGAGCTCCACGATTGCGCCGGCCCGAACCTGGCCGCGCTGCGCATCAATTGCAAGCTCATGGCCGACTCGCTGCCGGCGTCGGCACCGAAGTCCCATGCGCAGTTGCTGGCGAACACCTCGGCGCTGCTCAAGGACACGATCGCCGCCATTACCGCCGTCAGCGTCGACTTCCGGCCGCCCCTGCTCGACCACGCCGGTTTTTGGCCGGCGCTCGAAGGTTATGCCATACGCTTCAGCCGGCGCACCGGCATCGCGGTGCATACCGACAAGAACGAGTTGGACGAGCGGCTGCCGCCCGAGATCGAGACCAACCTGTTTCGCATCGCCCAGGAGGCCCTGGCGAATTGCGCGCGTTATTCGGGCGCGACCGCGATCCGCGTCGGCATCCGGCGCAGCGGCGACGTCGTCGAGTTCGCCGTTGCCGACGACGGCACCGGCTTCGATCCGCAGAGCTTGCCGCAGCAGGAGCCGCCCGGCCAGGGACTGGCGACGATGCGCCGCCGCGCCGAGTTCATCGGCGGCAAATTCAGTCTCGAATCCGCGCCGGGCAAAGGAACGCGCATCGCCGTGGAGTTCGCCGCCGCGACAGTCGCCTAAGCGGTCGCGGCCTCCAGCCATTCCAGCACGCCCCGCCCCGCCGCACGGCCGCTGGCGAAGCAGGCGGTGAGCAGATAGCCGCCCGTCGACGCCTCCCAGTCCAGCATCTCGCCGGCGCAGAACACGCCGGGCAGAGACCGGATCATCAAGCGCGCGTCGAGCGCCTCGAACATGACGCCGCCGGCCGTGCTGAGGGCCTCGTCCAGCGGGCGCGTCGCCGCCAGCCGCACCGGGTCGGCATAGTCCGCCTTGGCCGTGCATTCGCGCAGCAGCCCGGCCTTGACCCCGGCAATGCCGACGCGGCTTTGCAAATGGCTCGCCAGCGAGCGCGAACCGCGCGGATGCGCCACCTCGGCCTGCACGCGTTGCAGCGTCTTGTCGGGCATCAGGTCGACATGCAGCGTGGCGCCGCCCACGGCCGCGATGGCGTCGCGCAAGGGCGCCGCGAGCGCGTAGATCAGCCCGCCTTCGACGCCGGTCGCCGTAATCACGAATTCGCCGCGGCGATGCTGAACGTTGCCGGCGCCGTCGGCGCACGACGCGGCCACCGACTTCACCGGCGCGCCGGCGTAGCGCTCGCGGAAATGCTCGCTCCAACCGACGTCGAAGCCGCAATTGGCCGGCCGCAGCGGCGCCACGGCCACGCCGCGCGCCGCCACGAGCGGCACCCAGGCGCCGTCGGAGCCGAGCCGCGCCCAACTGCCGCCGCCGAGCGCCAGCACCAGCGCATCGGCACGCACGGTCTCCTCGCCGGCCGGCGTCGCGAAACGCAACGCGCCGTCGCCGTCCCAGCCCAGCCAGCGCCGCCGCACGTGAAAGCGCACGCCCGCCGCGCGCAGCCGCTGCACCCAGGCGCGCAGCAAGGGCGCCGCCTTCATCTCGGACGGGAAGACGCGGCCGGACGAGCCGACGAAAGTGTCGACGCCGAGCCCCTGCGCCCAGTCGCGCAGCGCCTGCGCATCGAAGCCGGCGAGCAGCGGTGCGATCGCTTCGCGGCGCGCGCCGTAGCGCGAAAGAAACGTCTCCGCCGGCTCGGCGTGCGTCAGATTCAAGCCGCCCTTGCCCGCCATCAGGAACTTGCGCCCGACCGAAGGCATGGCGTCGAACAGCTCGACGCGCAGGCCGCCGCCGCTCAAGACCTCCGCCGCCATCAGCCCCGCCGGCCCGCCGCCGACGACGGCGACCCGAGGTGCGCCAGCCTGCGGCATCAGAGCGCCGCCGCCGGCAAGTCCGCCAGGCCGTCGGCCGCGATCTCGCGTACCTCGGCGCTCGGGTCCGCCAGGCGCGCCTCAAGGAAACCGCGTGCGCGCAGGTCCCCCGTCAGCCCGAGATAGTGGCAGGCATCGGTCCGCACCCGCGCATCGCCATGCGCCGACAACGCGCCGAGCCGCGGCACCAGCGCCCGCAGCGCCGCGCCGCCGGCATGGATTTCGAACAGCACGCCGGCGCCGACGCGCACGTTGATGCTGGCTTCCGGATTGGCGACGACGGGCAACAACTCGGCCAGCAGTTCGGGCCGCGCCGCGACGACTGCCTTCACCCGCGCCAGATTGCCGTCGACGAGCAACAAGTGGAACTCGTCGGCGACACTGCGCCCGGCCGGCGGCCAGGCGCGATCCCGAAGCGCCTCCGGGTAATAGCGGTAACCGCAGAACGAACCGCGTTCCAAATCCAAGGTCGTCGGAGTCACCGCGTTTCCGATGCCGGATGCTTCATGTTCATATACACGCCGCCGGTTTCGAGTTCGTCGAGCATCTGGCGCAGCCGCTTCTGTTTCGTTTCGTCGCGCTTCGCGCGCGCGATCCAGCCGAGGTAGTCGTTCTGCTGGTAAGCCGGCCGCGCCCGGTAAGCCGCCATCAAGCCGCGTTCGCCCAAGGCCTGCGCAACCAAGTCCGGCATCGCGTAACGCGCTCGTTTCAGATTGGAATAGTCGGTACTCATGAGTGTATCGGTCATGCGGCGCGCTGCCCTACGTTCCGACTTGGCTGACCAGTGGAAAATGCTCCGGATGACGTATGGACTCGACCGCCAAATCGACGTCCAGCTCCGGCCAGTACAAGTGATTCGGGGACGGCAGTTCGACACGGAGTATCTTGCCGACCGCTACGTCTCGAAACCACGGGAACTCCGAGAACGCAAGAAAGAGCTCTTCCTCATCCAGCAAGACCCAAAAGCCGTGCTGAGAAATATTGGTGACTTCAACCGGCGAAATGCTTGCGCCAAGCGCTGCGAATGTCATTTTCATGCTCCTGAACGAGGCGAAGGGCGTCGCTGATCTCCCGCCGCGAAAGACCGGTGTGTTGGGCAAGCTCAACCGCTGGATCAAGCCAGAACTTGGCTTCGCCGTTTTGGCCCTGAACATGCACATGCACTCTCGGCTCCTCCCGCGAGAAGAAGTAGAACCGGAAGCCCCCTTCGCGAAAAATGGTCGGACTCATGGGCAAAATGATACGCGTAAAGTAGCCACAGACTCAGGCCTTCCCGAAGGAACCACCCGACCATTCCAAGTGAAATGGCTACGCGCTCAACTCCACGCAGCGAGACAGGGTATTGAAGTTCCGCGTCGTCGCGG
>JACRPB010000045.1 GCA_016214175.1 Rhodocyclales bacterium | reverse complement strand
GGGCAGCCGCTGATGCAGTAGCCGCAGCCGATGCAGTTCTCCTCGTGGAAGTCGACGATGCCGTTGGCGTACTGGACGACGGCGCCGGGCGACGGGCAGGCCTTGAGGCAGCCCGGATCGGCGCAGTGCATGCAGCCGTCCTTGCGGATCAGCCATTCCAGCTTGCCGCCTTCCGTCACCTCGGCGAAGCGCATCACGGTCCACGAGGCGGCCGTCAGGTTGTGCGGATTGTCGTAGTGTCCGCCGTTGCTGCCGACCTCGTCGCGGATGTCGTTCCACTCCATGCACGCCGCCTGGCAGGCCTTGCAGCCGATGCAGGTGGAGACGTCGATGAGCTTGGCGATCTCCGTGGTCTGGCGCACCGAGGGCGACGCGGTGGTCGTGGCGGAACGGCGGGCGATATCGAGCGATTGCAGTGCCATGGCCGCCTCCTATGCCTTTTCGATATTGACCAGAAACGCCTTGAACTCCGGCGTCTGGGCGTTGGCGTCGCCGACGAAGGGTGTCAGGGTGTTGGCGAGATAGCCGGACTTGGCCACCCCCTTGAAGCCCCAGTGGATCGGGATGCCGACGGTATGGACCTTGCGGCCGTCCACGTCGAGCGCCTTGATGCGCTTCGTCACCACGGCCACCGCCTTGATGAAACCGCGGTTGCTGCGCACGGTGATGCGGTCGCCGTTGCCGACGCCCTTCTCGCGCGCGAGTTCCTCGCCGATTTCGACGAACTGCTCGGGCTGGAGGACGGCGTTGATCAGCACGTGCTTGCTCCAGTAATGGAAGTGCTCGACCAGACGGTAGGTGGTGGCGACATAGGGGAAGTCCTTGGCCTTGCCGAACACTTCCAGGTCGCCCTTGTAGACGCGGGCGGCCGGATTGGACAGGGCCTGCGGGTTGCCCGGGTGCAGCAGGTTCCGCTCCAGAGGCGTCTCGAAGGGCTCGTAGTGCTCGGGGAACGGGCCTTCGGCCATCAGCGGCGCGAACAGCCGGGCAACGCCTTCCGGCGTCATGATGAAGGGCATCACCATGTCCTCGGGCCTGGCGTCGGGGCGCATGTCGGGGACGTCGTTGCCGCCCCACTTGTCGCCCAGCCACTTGAGCACCGTGCGCTTCGGATCCCAGGGCTTGCCGGCAAGATCGCTCGATGCGCGGTTGTAGAGGATGCGCCGGTTCGCCGGCCAGGCGTAGCCCCAGTTCAGCGACTGGCCGAGGCCGGTGGGGTCGGCGTTGTCGCGCCGGGCCGTGAGGTTGCCGGCCTGCGACCAGCAGCCGCCGTAGATCCAGTTGCCGCAGGCGGTGGAGCCGTCGTCGCGCAGCAGCGCGAAGCCCGCCAACTGCTCGCCAGCACGGGCCAGGACCTTGGCCGCATCCTTCGGATCGAAGACGTCGCCGAGGGCCTTGCCGGAAATCTCCATCAGCAGTTCCTCGCCCGCCGGCTTGTCGGCGATGCGGTAGGGCCAGGCGAGGTTCAGTATCGAATCGGGGAACTTGCCGCCCTCGTGGCCGTACATCTGTTTCACGCGCAGGAACAGCCCGGCGAGGATTTCGGTGTCGTTTCTCGTCTCGCCCGGGCCTTCGGCACCTTTCCAGTGCCACTGGATGACGCGGCTGGAGTTGGTGAAGCTCCCCGATTCCTCGGCGAAGCACGTGGCCGGGAGGCGGAAGACTTCGGTCGCGATCTGCGCCGGATCGACGGCGTTGAACTCGCCGTGGGGCCGCCAGAACTCGGAGGTCTCGGTCGCCAGCGGGTCGATGATCACCAGGTACTTGAGCTTGGCCAGGGCGTCGCCGACCTTCTTCTTGTTGGAAACCGCCGCCAGCGGGTTGAAGCCCTGGCAGAAGAAGCCGTTCATCCTGCCCTGGTACATGCGCTCGAACATCGCCAGCACGTCGTAGGCGGCGTCCTTTTTCGGCAGCCAGTCGTAGCGCCAGTCGTTGTCCTTCGTCGCCGCGCCGCCGTACCAGGCCTTCATCAGGCTCACCCACCACTTCGGGAAATTCTGCGGGAAGTTCATCTGGTTCGGCCGCAGCGGTTTCGGCGTGCGCTTCTCCAGATAGGTCGCCAGATCCTTGTCGCCGTCCGTCGGGGCCGCCATGTAACCCGGCAGCACCTCCGAGTACAGGCACTGGTCGGTGATGCCCTGGACGTTGGCGTGGCCGCGCAACGCATTGATGCCGCCGCCCGCCATGCCCATGTTGCCCAGCAGCAACTGAATCATGGCCATGCTGCGGATGTTCTGCGAGCCCACCGAGTGCTGCGTCCAGCCCAGCGCATAGAGGATGGTCATGGTCTTGTCGGGTGCCGCCGTGCCGCCGATCATTTCGCAGATGCGGAGGAAATCGTCCTGCGGCGTGCCGGTGATGCGCGACACGAGTTCCGGCGTATAGCGGCTGTAGTGCTGCTTCATCAACTGGAAGACGCAATGCGGATTTTCCAGGGTCTCGTCGATCCGGGCGTAGCCGTCGCGGTCGAGCTGGTATTTCCAGGTGGTCTTGTCGTAACTGCGCTTGTCGGCGTTGTACCCGGCGAAGAGCCCGTTGTCGAACCTGTAGCCTTCGTCGATGAGAAAGGCCGCGTTGGTGTAGGCCTTGACGTATTCGCGGTGGATCTTGTCCTTGCCCAGCAGATAGTTGATGACGCCGCCGAGGAAGGCAATGTCGGTGCCGGCGCGAATCGGCGCGAAGAAGTCGGCGACGGCGGCCGAGCGCGTGAAGCGCGGATCGACGACGACGAGCTTCGCCTTGCGGTGCTTCTTCGCCTCGATCACCCACTTGAAGCCGCAGGGATGGGCCTCGGCGGCATTGCCGCCCATGACCATGATGAGGTCCGCGTTCTTGATGTCCACCCAGTGGTTGGTCATCGCGCCACGCCCGAATGTCGGGGCCAGACTGGTCACCGTCGGGGCGTGTCAGATGCGGGCTTGGG
The DNA here is from genome assembly GCA_016214175.1 of Rhodocyclales bacterium. Classification (GTDB taxonomy): domain Bacteria; phylum Pseudomonadota; class Gammaproteobacteria; order Burkholderiales; family Rhodocyclaceae; genus Nitricoxidireducens. The sequence continues at coordinate 567 of JACRPB010000045.1, read as the reverse complement.
TGTCGAGGGTCACTACTCCCAGAGAGCGCAGGATCTTGTGACTGAGGTAGCCGGTCTCGTTGCTGGCGGCGCTGGAGGCGAGGAAGCCCGTCGTGTTCCAGCGGTTCACCGTGACGCCGTCGGCGTTCTTCTCGACGAAGTTCGCGTCGCGGTCGGACTTCATGTGCTTGGCGATGCGGGTGAGCGCCTCGTCCCAGGAAATGCGCTTCCATTCGCGGGTGCCGGCCTCGCGCACCTCGGGGAACTTGAGCCGGCTCGGGCTCTTCACGAAGTCGAGCAGGGCCGCGCCTTTCGGGCAGAGCGTGCCGCGATTGACGGGGTTGTCGGGATCGCCCTCGATGTGGATGATCTCGGCCTGAGCGTTCTTGGACTTGTCGCCCAGCGAGTACATCAGCACGCCGCAGGACACCGAGCAATAGGGACAGGTGTTGCGCGTCTCGGTCGCGCGCGCCAGCTTGAATGTCCGTACCTCCGCCAGGGCCGTGGCGGGAGAGAACCCCATGGCGGCGATGCTGGACCCGGACAGCCCGGCACCGCAGATCCTGAAGGATTGTCGACGTGAAACTT
>JACRPB010000268.1 GCA_016214175.1 Rhodocyclales bacterium | reverse complement strand
CCAACACTACATCGGTGCTGGCGCCCAATCTGGCCAACTACGTCGATGGCAGCGTCAACACCAACGCCTTGTATTCGTACCAGGTGGGTGCGGTCTATGGCGCTACCAACGGCGCGGTCAGCCAGGTGTATGCGTTGTCGGCCACGGCGCCCACGTCACCCAGTGCGCTGTCGGTCGGCAATGCGACCACCACCTCGCTCCGGCTGAGCTGGCCGGCCAGTTCGTCGGCCTACGTGACGGGCTACGAAATCCAGCGTTGCCGGGGCTCGGCGACCGTCTGCGCCGCAGGCAGCGCCAACTGGCAGCCGCTCACTACGGTGAATGGCCGCATGACGGCGCGCTACACCGACACCGGCCTCACGCCGCGCACCAACTACCGCTATCGCATCCGCGCGCTGGTGTCCGTCCTGCCGGGCGTCACCTCGGTCTGGCGTACCGGCAACAGCTCGACGCGGTAAGCCCGGATGCTGCCGGCGCCGGCCGTAGGCCGACGCCGGCAGCTTCGGGCATCGTCGGGAGACGAGGGCAAGCCTTTAACGCGACAACTCATCGAACGGATCGAAAGGAATGACGATGGCGAACAAATGGATGGCGCTGCTGGGTCTTGGCATGCTCGCGGCCCAAGCCCACGGCACGGAAACGAAGGCAGTCATGAGCGAACAGGACATGGTCAGCTACGGGCTTGGCCTGTTCATGGGCAAGAACTTCAAGAAGGACTCAATCGACGTTGCCCCGCAAGTCCTGCTCAGGGGATTGCAGGACGGCCTCGCCGGCGAATCGAAAATTCCCGAGCCGGCCCTGCGCAAGGTCATGACTTCCTTCCAGGAAGAAACCCGGCGCAAGGTGGCCGCGCGACACCAGTCCGCGGCCGCGGAGAACCAGAAGAAGTCGGCGGCCTTCCTGGCCGAGAACATGGCGAAGGAAGGCGTGGTGACACTGGCGGGCGGGCTCGAATACAAGGTGCTCAAAGCCGGCGGCGGCAAGAAGCCGACCGAAGCCGACTCCGTCGAATGCCTCTACCGCGGCACGCTCATGGACGGCACCGAATTCGACGCCACGGAGCCCGGCAGGCCGATGACCTTGAAAGTCGCCCAGCTCATTCCCGGCTGGAAGGAAGCGCTGCAACTGATGCCGGCGGGCTCGCGCTGGCAGCTCTTCGTCCCGCCGCAATTGGCTTACGGCACGCGCGGCGCCGGCGTCGACATCGGCCCGAACGAGGCGCTCGTGTTCGACCTGGAACTCGTCGCCGTGAAGTGACGCCGGCCGTAGCGGCGTCCGGAGATGGGCGGCGCTCAATCGCTCGCTCAATTGCTCGAAACCTGCCTCACCAGACCGCGCGCAAGCGCGGTTTTTTTTACTCCTCCCCGAGGAGCACGCCGTTCGGCCGCGAGCTTTACGATGCCGCGCGGTCCCGCGGCGCCGGCACTATGACGGCAGGCCCGGCGCTTCCAGGCGCCAACTGCCGGCGGGCCTGGTCTCGCCGTCGCCGCCTTGGCGGAAGTGATCCCGCAGCAGTTCGGTCGCCGCATCCGCCGGCAGCGGCCGGCTGAAATAGTAGCCTTGGACCACGCCGCAGCGATGTTCGCGCAGATAGGCGAACTGCTCGGCCGATTCGACACCTTCCGCGACCACATTCATGCCGAGATTCTCGGCCATGGCGATGATGGTCGCCGCCAGCGTGCCGTCGCGGCGGTCGCCGGCGATGTCCTGGATGAAGGCGCGATCGATGTTCAGGGTGTCGATCGGGAAACGCCGCAAATAGGCCAGCGACGAGTAGCCGGTGCCGAAGTCGTCGAGCGAAAGGGAGATGCCGAGTTGCTTGAGCTTTTGCAGGATCGAGATGGTTTCCTCGCCCTGCTTCATGACCATGCTTTCGCTCAGTTCGAGATCGAGCAGGTGGGGCGGCATGCCGCTTTCGCGCAGTATGCTGCGGACGGTCACGAACAGGTTCGGATCGGTGAAGTGGCGCGCGGAAACGTTGACCGCGACGGCGACGTTGAGGCCGCGCTCGTACCAGTCCCGGCCCTGGCGGCAGGCGGTGCGGAACACCCATTCGCTGAGCGGGACGATGAGGCCGGTTTCCTCCGCCAGGGGAATGAAATCCGCCGGCGGCACCAGCCCCAGCTCCGGATGCTGCCAGCGCACCAGCGCCTCGACGCCGACGATGCGCTGCGTGACGGCATTCACCTGCGGCTGGTAGTAGAGGCGCAACTCCTCGTGCTTCAGCGCATGGCGCAGCAGCGTCTCCAGTTCAAGGCGGCCGGCGGCGCGGACGTTCATCTGTTCGGAATAGAACTTGAACGTCATGCCGCCGCTGTTCTTCGCCGCATACATGGCCATGTCGGCGTTGCGCGACAAGTGGCCGGCTTCGACGCCGTCGAACGGGTAGCAGGCGATGCCGATGCTGCTCGAAATGTAGAGCTCTGTGGCGGCGAGCTTGAAGGGGCGCTCCAGCGCGCGAATAATGTTTTCGGCGACGATGGCCGCGCCGTCGACCTGATTGAGCCGCGGCAGGATGACCGTGAATTCGTCGCCGCCGAGCCTGGCCAGGGTATCTTCCTCGCGCAGGCATTGGCGGATGCGCGCGCTGGCGGCGAGCAGCAATTCGTCGCCGACCTGATGGCCGAGCGTGTCGTTGATCTGCTTGAAGCGGTCGAGGTCGAGGAACAGCAGGGCGACGATCTGCGCGTGCCGCTCGGCATGCGCCAGCACCTGGCTCAGGCGGTCCTTGTAAAGCGCGCGGTTGGGCAGTCCGGTGAGCGGATCGTGGGTGGCCATGTGGGTGAGGCGGGTTTCGTAGGCGAGGCGCTCGCTGATGTCCTGAAGCAGGATCGTGAAGCAGCGCGAGCCGACGGCGATCGCCTCGCTGACGGAGATCATGATCTGGACGGCCTGGCCGGAGCGGCGGCGGCCGCGGAACTCGGCGCACGCGCAAAGCGCCGGTTCGCCCGCCGCGCTGTAGAACGTGGCGGCCTCTGGGCCGTCGAGCAGGACGTCGAAGCGTTTTCCCGTCAAATCGTCGGCGCTGTAGTCGAAGAGGATTTCGGCCGCCTTGTTGACGCTTTCGATGCGGCCGTCGGGGCTGACGGTGACGATGCCTTCGGCGGCGTTTTCCAGCACCGAGCGCTGGCGCGCCTCGCGCAGCGCGATGTCGTGCTCGCGGCTGAGCATGGTCCGGCGCATGCATTCCAGGTCCTGCGCCAGGTCGGAGATTTCGCTGACGCTGGTGTCGATCGCCATCTGCTCGTCGATCTGGCCCGACGCGATGCGGCGCGAGATGTCGCGCAAGTGGCGCACCGAGCGCGTCAGCAGGTGCCCGAAGAAGGCGATGATGGCGAGCGTCAGCAGCACGTAGCCGCCGGTGAAAAGCAGGCTCTGGCCGTAGGAGTCGCGGATGTGCTTATCCACCTCCGCCTCGTCGAAACCGATGCGCAACGCGGCGACGCTGCCGGCGCGCAGCGGTATCGACACGTAGTACATGTGGTCGCCGTGGTCGCCGAAGGACGTGTCTTCCTGAAAGACGTCTTCCCTGGCGTTGAATG
>JACRPB010000263.1 GCA_016214175.1 Rhodocyclales bacterium | reverse complement strand
CGCGCGCCGCGGCCGAGAAGGACGGCTCAGTTGGCAAACCCGCGGGCTGGAAGTTCATCCTCCAGGCGCCCTCCTACGTCCCGGTCATGCAATACGCCGACAACCGCGAGCTGCGCGCGCGCATGTACCGCGCCTACGCGACGCGCGCGTCGGAATTCGGCAAGCCCGAATGGGACAACGGCCCGCTCATCGACCGCATGCTCGCCTTGCGCGCCGAGGAAGCAGCCCTGCTCGGCTACGCCAATTACGCGGAAGTTTCGCTGGTGCCGAAGATGGCGCAGTCGCCGGCTGCAGTCGCCGTCTTCCTGCGCGAGCTCGCCGCCAAGGCGCGGCCCTTCGCCGAGAAGGACGTCGCCGAGCTACGCGCTTTCGGCCGCGACGAACTGGGCATGGACACGCTCGAAAGCTGGGATCTGTCCTGGGCCTCGGAAAAGCTCAAGCTCGCGCGCTATGCGTTTTCCGACGACGAGGTGAAGCAATACTTCCCCGAGCACAAGGTGCTGGCGGGCCTCTTCCGCGTCATCGAGACCCTGTTCGGCGTCAAGCTTGAAGCCGACAGCGCGCCGGCCTGGCATCCGGCCGTGCGCTTCTTCCGCATCGTGCGCAATGGCGAAGAAACGCGCCGGGCCGCCCCAAGCGTTTCTGGGCCCCCTGGGGGGAGAACGCCGCAAAGCGGCGTTGTCAGGGGGGGCGCATTGATCGGCCGCTTCTACCTCGATCTCTACGCCCGCGACACCAAGCGCGGCGGCGCCTGGATGGCCGACGCCATCGGCCGGCGCCGCGTCGCCGGCGGCGTTCAAACGCCCGTGGCCTACCTCAACTGCAACTTCCCCGCACCCGTGGGCGACAAACCGGCCACTTTCTCCCATGACGACGTGCTGACGCTGTTCCACGAGACCGGCCACGGCCTGCACCATCTGCTGACCCAGGTCGACGAGCTGCCGGTGTCCGGCATCGACGGCGTCGAGTGGGACGCGGTCGAACTGCCGAGCCAGTTCATGGAAAACTTCTGCTGGGAATGGGACGTGCTCGAAGCCATGACCGCGCACGTCGAGACGGGCGCGCCGTTGCCGCGCGCGCTCTACGACAAGATGATCGCGGCGAAGAACTTCCAGAGCGGCATGCAGATGCTGCGCCAGATCGAGTTCAGTCTTTTCGACCTCTTGCTGCACAGCGAATTCGTGCCCAGCGGCGAGCAAAGCATGCTCGACCTGCTGGCCCAGGTGCGGCGCGAAGTGGCGGTGATCACGCCGCCGGAATGGAACCGTTTTCCGCACAGCTTCTCGCATATTTTCGGCGGCGGCTACGGTGCCGGCTACTACAGCTACAAGTGGGCCGAAGTGCTCTCGGCCGACGCCTACGAAGCCTTCGAGGAAGCCGCGGCATTGCGCGGCAGCGCGCTCGACGCCGCGACCGGCGCACGCTTCCAGCGCGAAATTCTCGCCGTCGGCGGTTCGCGCCCGGCGCTGGACTCCTTCACGGCCTTCCGCGGACGCGCGCCACGCCCCGATGCACTGCTCAGGCATAATGGCATGACCGTCGCGTAGTCTGCCGAAGGAGATGCCGATGAAGCCGCTCGTCGCCCTGCTGCTCGTATTTCTCGCCGCTGCCGCCAGCGCCCAGGGCGCCTATCGCTGGGTCGGCAAGGACGGCAAGGTGCATTACTCGGACGTCGAACCGTCGCCGGCCGAGGTGCAAAAAGTCGAAAAGAAGACGCTGCGCGCCAGCGTCGTCGATAGCGGCGGCAAGCTTTCCTACGAAATGCGGGAAGCCGCCGCCAAGTTTCCGGTGACGCTCTACATCGGCGCCGATTGCAGCGCTTCCTGCACGAAGGCGCGAGAATTCCTCGGCAAGCGCGGCATCCCGTATGCCGAAAAAGCCATCGTCACGCCGGAAGACGGCGCCGCGTTCAAAAAGGCAACGGGGTCCGAGGTCGTGCCGACACTCTTCGCCGGCGGCAAGGCGGAAGCGGGCTTCGAAGAGACCGCCTGGGCGTCCCTGCTCGAAACTCTCGGCTACCGCTGATCAGCCCTTCACCAGGGCGGCCAGTTCGCGCTCCAGCAGGGCCGGATCGCCGGCGTTCAACTCGACCAGGCGGCGCAGATGGGTCGCACTGTCGAGGTCGATGCTTTCGCAGAGCAGGCCGACACGGCGGCCGTCGATGTGGGTGATGCGGCCCCACATGGCGATCTTCATGTCGCGGTCGCCGCCGAGACGCAGCTTCAAATGGCAACGCTCGCCGACCTTGCCCTGCCACTCCGGCGGCGCTTCGAGCAGCGCGCCCTTGAGCGAAATGTCGTCGAGCATCGCGTCGATGGCGAAGGCATCGCCGATCAGCTTGACGGGGGCGCTGAAAGCGGCGCGCCAGAACTTGCGCCGCTCGTGGGCTTGTTGGGGCATGAACTGTCTCCGACTCTGGGGGTTGCGGGCATTATAGGTCGCACCGCATGCGCTGGGGTATGATCCCGCTGCCATGAAGATCGCCACCTGGAACGTCAATTCGCTGCGCGTGCGCCTGCCCCACGTGCTGGACTGGCTGGCGGCACAGGAACCCGACGTGCTGGCCTTGCAGGAAACCAAGCTGGAGGACGCGGCCTTTCCCTTCGCCGAACTGGCGGCAGCCGGCTACCGCGCGGTGCACAACGGGCAGAAGACCTACAACGGCGTCGCCATACTCGCCCGCAGCGAAGCCGAGGACGTCGGCCGCGACATCCCGGACTTCGCCGATGCGCAAAAGCGCGTCATCGCCGCCACGGTCGCCGGCGTGCGCGTGGTCTGCGTCTATGTGCCGAACGGTCAGAGCGTCGATTCGGACAAGTACGGCTACAAGCTGCACTGGCTCGCCGCCCTCGCGGCCTGGCTGCAAGAGGAACTGGCGCGCCATCCCGACCTCGTGCTGCTCGGCGATTTCAACATCGCCCCCGACGATCGCGACGTCCACGATCCGGCGGCGTGGAAGGATCAGGTGCTGTGCACCGACGCCGAACGCGCGGCCTACCGCAAGCTGCTGGCCCTGGGGCTGGCCGACGCTTTCCGCCTCTTTGATCAGCCCGAGAAAAGCTACTCGTGGTGGGACTACCGCATGATGGGCTTTCGCCGCAACGCCGGCCTGCGCATCGACCACATCCTGTTGTCGACTCCGCTCGCCGGCCGCTGCCAAGCCTGCGGCATCGACCGCGCGCCGCGCAAGCTGGAGCGCCCGTCGGATCACGCGCCTGTCATGGCGGAAATAGCATGAGCACGGCGACGCTGACGGAACTCTATCCGATCCTGGCGGCACTGCCGCCCGGCCTCAGCGCGAAAGTGGCCGCGCAAGCCCAGGCCATGGAGGTTCCCGCCGGCACGGTGATCTTCGACGAGCGTCAGCCCTGTTACGGCTTCCCCTTCATCGTCAAGGGCGGCATCCGCGTGCTGAAGCCTGCCGCCAACGGCCGCGAGCTGCCGCTCTACCGCGTCTTGCCGGGCGAGTCCTGCATCATCACGTCGAGTTGCCTGCTCGGCCGCAGCGACTACAACGCCCGCGGTGTCGCCGAAACCGACACCACCCTGATGCTGCTGCCGCGGCCGCTGTTCGAGGAACTGATCGGACAGCCGGCCTTCCGCGATTTCGTCTTCGCGCTCTTCTCCGAGCGCATCGCCGACCTCATGCAACTCATCGAGGAAGTCGCCTTCCGCAAGCTCGATCAGCGCCTGGCCGGCCTGCTGCTGGGCAAGGGCAAGCTGCTGCACACGACCCACCAGCAGCTCGCCGACGAACTCGGCAGCGTGCGCGAGATCGTCAGCCGCTTGCTCAAGAACTTTGCCGAACAGGGGCTGGTCAAGCTCGGGCGCGAGCAGGTCGAGATCCTCGACCCCGTCGGACTGCGCCGCATCGCCGGCTGAGGCCTATTTCAGCAGGCACAGGCTCTCTATGTAACCTAGGTCACAGACCGCCGGCCGGCAGAGGAGTCAAATGCATCCGTCGCAGTCAAACTTAGGGAGACCTGTCATGAAATTGAATGTCGGTGGTATCGATCGCATCCTCAGAATCGTCGTCGGCCTGGCACTGGTCGCCTGGGCCTTCATGGGCGGCCCGGTGTGGGCCTGGATCGGCGTCGTGCCGCTGGCCACGGGCGCCATCGGCTTCTGCCCGCTCTACCCGCTGCTGGGCCTCAGCACCTGCCCGATGAAGAACTGAAGAGACGCACCCTCGCCCCAAAGCAAAGACGGCAGGCCGCAAGCCTGCCGTTTTTCTTTCTACGGCGAATTCGCCAGCGCGACGTAGTCGGCCACCGCCAATTCCTCGGCGCGCGCCGTCGGCGCAATGCCCAGCGCCGCCAAGTCCGCTTCCGCGAACCAGTCCCGCAGCGTATTGCGCAGCATCTTGCGCCGCTGCGAAAACGCGGCCATGACGATGCGGGCGAAGCGCGCCTCGTCGCGCAGCGTCAGCGCCGCGGCCGGGCGCGGCAGCAGGCGCACGATGGCCGAATCGACCTTGGGCGCCGGGTTGAAGGCGCCGGGCGGCACGACGAACAGGCGCTCCATGTCGAAGCGGTATTGCAACATCACCGAGAGCCGCCCGTAGTCGCCGCCGCCGGGCGCCGCGACCATGCGGTCGACGACTTCCTTTTGCAGCATGAAGTGCATGTCGCGCACCTGCCCGGCAAAGCCGGCGAGGTGGAACAAGAGCGGCGTCGAGATGTTGTAGGGCAGGTTGCCGACGATGCGCAGGCCGCCGCCCAGGCTGCCGAAATCGAATTCGAGGGCATCGCCTTCGTGGATGACCAGCCGCTCCGGCGGAAAGCTTTCGCGCAGGCGTGCGATCAGGTCGCGGTCGATCTCGACGACGTGGAGACGATCGACGCCGGCCAGCAACGGCTCGGTCAAGGCGCCGAGGCCGGGGCCGATTTCGACGACGGTATCGCTGCGCCTGGGCGCGATGGCGTCGACGATGTTGCGAACGACGCCCGGAGATACCAGGAAGTTTTGCCCAAAACGGCGCCGTGGAATGTGTTTCATCGTTGGCGCCGTTTCAGTGGAGGCTAAGCGCGCACAGCGAGGTTGAGCCGCGCGAGCGGCGGCCGGAACCAAACCGCGTGCGCGGCCGGTGTGGTTCCGGCCCCTTCATCGCCGGGCGACGATCTCGGCGGCAATCTTCACCGCGGCGAACAGGCTGGCCGGATCGGCGCGCCCGGTGCCGGCAAGATCGAGCGCCGTACCGTGGTCGACCGAGGTGCGCAGGATGGGCAGGCCCAGGGTGATGTTGATGCCGTCCTCAAAGGCGGCGTATTTCAGTACCGCCAGGCCCTGGTCGTGGTACATGGCGAGTTGGGCATGGGAGCCGGCGAGCACCCGCCGCGTGAATAAGGTGTCGGCCGGCAGCGGGCCGACCAGGTCCATGCCTTCGGTGCGCAGCTTGTCGAGCACCGGGGTGATGACCTCGATTTCTTCCCTGCCCATGTGACCGCCCTCGCCGGCATGCGGGTTGAGGCCGGCGACGAGGATGCGCGGCTGGGCAAAGCCGAACTTGGCGCGCAGGTCGGCGTGCAGGATGCGCAGCGTGGTTTCGAGTTCCGGCCGCGTGATGGCGGCGGGCACGTCCTTCAGCGCCAAATGCGTGGTCGCCAGCGCCACGCGCAGACCGGCATTGACGCCGGTGCCGGCCAGCATCATGACGACGCGCGGCGTACCGGTCTTCTCGGCCAGATATTCGGTGTGGCCGGTGAAGGGCATGCCGGCGTCGTTGATGATGCCCTTGTGCACCGGCGCCGTGACCATGCCGGCGAATTCGCCGCCGACGCAGCCGGCCAGCGCGCGGTCGAGCAGGTCGATCACATAGGGCGCGTTGGCGGCGTCGAGGCGGCCGGCGACGCAGGGAGCGCGCAGCGGCACGTGCGCGATGTCGAGGCCGGCCGCGTCCACGCCGAGTTGTTTGGCGCGCGCCAGCAGCAAGTCGCGGTCGCCGAGCACACGGATGCGCACCGGCAGATCGGTGCCCGCCAGCGCAAGGCAAATGTCCGGTCCTATCCCGGCTGGCTCGCCGCTGGTGACGACCAGCGTCGGCCGCTCAGCGGTTTTCGAGCCGATATTCGACATAGGCCCGGTCGCGTATTTGCCGCAACCACTCTTCGTAGGCCTCGTCGGAACGACGCTCGCGCAACGCCTGGCGGGCGATCAGGCGCTGGCGCTCGACGGAAGCCTCGTCGTTGCGCCGCTCCTGTACCTGAATCAGATGCCAGCCGAACGGCGACTGCACCGGCCGGCTGACTTCGCCGACCTTGAGGGCATCCATCGCCCGCTCGAAATCGGGCACCGTGTCGCCTTGATAGAGCCAGCCGAGGTCGCCGCCCTTGGTGGCGGACAAGTCGTTGGAATAGAGCCGCGCCAGTTCGGCGAAGTCGGCGCCGTTGTCGAGACGTTCCTTGATGCCGACCAGCTTGCGGTGGCCTTCCGCCTCCGAGACCAGTTCGTTGATCTTGATCAGGATATGGCGGGCGCGCGTCTGCTTGATGGTGCGCGGCATGGTCGCCCCGCCCCGCTTCTCGATGAGTTTGAGCACGTGGAAGCCGGCCGGGCTGCGCAGGATGTCGCTGACTTCGCCCGGTTGCATTTTCTTCGCCGCCTCGGCATACAAGGTCGGCACGCGGTCGAGCGGGCGCAAACCCATCGAGCCGCCGGACAAGCCGTCGGGCGCGTCGGAAAAACTCGCCGCCACCTTGCCGAAATCCTCGCCGTTGCGGACCTGCTGCAGCGCCTGGCGCGCGCGGGCGCTGATGCGCATGAGCTGGCCGGCATCGGCTTGTTCCGGCACGCGGATGACGATGTGCGCCAGGTGCACGGCGACGTCGCCGCCGCCCGCACTTTGCGGACTGGCGAGGAAGTTGTCGATCTCGCCCTCGGAAACGACGATACGGCTCTCGACCTCGCGCTCGCGCAGGCGGGCGATGGTCATTTCATTGCGGACCTCCTCGCGGAACTTGGCCCAGACGACGCCGTCGCGCTCGAGGGTGGCCTTGAAGTCGGCCATGGTCATGCGGTTGCTTTCGGCGATGCGGCGCAGGGCGGCGTCGAGCTCGCCGTCGCCGATCTGCATGCCGCTTTCCTTGGCGAACTGCAACTGCACACGTTCGAAAATCAGGCGTTCCAGCAACTGCCGCTCCAGGACGTCGCGCGGCGGCATCTGGGTGCCGACCTGCCGCAACTGGCGCTCCGCCATCGCCATCCCCGTTCGCAGCTCGAACAGCGTAATGGCTTCGTCATTGACGACGGCGGCGACGCGATCGATTTCCACCGGGTCGCGCCGCGCTTGCGCCGTCGCCGGCACGGACAGCCCACACAGCAAAGCAAAGGCAAGCAATAGTCTGAGGCTTTTCATGGTTCCTTATCTGAGCAGGGCCCCTGGTTCGCCGACGGGCTGATTGACCAGTCCGTAGCCAGGAACGTTACGCTTCAGGATGTCGAGGGGGTTGGAGCCGATACGCGAAAAACCGTTCAACTCCAGTTGCAGGAACAGCGAGGTCGTCGCTTGCTGGGTCAGCGTGGCGATGCGCTGGACGACGACGCGGGCGATCCAGCAGCCGCCGTCGTATTCGAAGCCGCCGACGCCTTCGATCATGCGCCGGTCCTTGTTCGAATAATTGTAGCGGCCGACGGCATGCCAGCCGCCGCCGAGCGGCCATTGGGCCGAAACGTCGATCTGCCCGAGCAGGTCGCGCGTATAGCGGTAGCCGGCGTTCAGCACCTTGCCGATCTGCGGCTGGTAACGGCCGCCGAGATTGAGCCTTTCGGTGCGCGCGTCGCGCGGGTTGTACTGCCAGCCGGCATCGACATAGGTGTCGGGCAGCACCGCGCCGGACAGGGCGGCCAGGACGTCGGCGGATCGCCCGGTTCGCGCCACCTCGGCCGGGTTGGTGCCGACCGCGGGCAGGGTGACGTGCTGCGTCGTGAAATAGTAGCGCTGGCCGATGAGGGCGCGGGCGAGTTCGGCCCCGCTCGCCGGATCGATGATGCGGGAAGTCACGGCCGCGGTGAGCTGGTTGGCGTCGGCGATGCGATCGCCGCCGCTATAGCGGTTCTCGGCGAAAATCTGGCTGAAGCTGAAGTCGGCGACGCCGGTGTCGAACACCGGAATCTGCGTCTGGTCCCGCTGCGGCACATACAGGTAGTAGAGACGCGGTTCCAGGGTCTGGATCAGATTGCGCCCGAACAGGTCGGTATCGCGCTCGAACACCAGCGACCCGTCGAGGCTGAATATCGGCACGCTGCGACTCAGACTGGACGGCGTTCCCGCGGCCTGGCGCTCGAGCTGGTAACGGGTGAAGTTGACGCCGAGCTTCGGCGTCACCTGCATGAAGGCGGTTTGCAGCGGCAGCGAAATCTGCGGGTAATAGGTGTTGCGCTGGCCGATGACGTTGGTCGGATGACCGAACTTGACGAGTTCGCCGCTGAAACTGGCGGTGCTGCCCAGCGGCAGGTCGTGGCGGGTGGCGGACAAGTTGATCTGCGGCAAGCGGCGATAGGGTTCCGTCACCGGCGGCAGCGACGGATCCTGCAGCACCTGGTAGCGCTGCGCGATCATCGACGCGCCCCACCAGCCGCCGCTGTAGCTCAACTGCGCCTGGCGCAACTGGCTGCCCTGGGCCAGCCCGGTCGCGGGTTTCGACATGTCGCTGAAATAGGTGCCGTCCGAAACTCCGTTCAGGCTCAAGGCGCCCGTGAAGCCGTAAGCGAACTGCTGGCGGTGCTGGATCGCGTAGGCGTAGCGGTTCTTGTGTTCCAGACGGTCGTCGGGCAGATAGTCGATGTGGGACTCGCCGCTGTACTTGTGGTCCAGATAGCGGACGTCCGTATTCCATTGCGTGCCGCGCTTCGTCATCACCCGCGGCGCGATCGTCGCATCCATGTTCGGCGCGATGTTCCAATACCAGGGCAGCATGAACTCGAAGCCGCCGCGGCTGGTGGAACCGAAGCTCGGCGAAAGCAGGCCGCTCTTGCGCTCGTTGTCGAGAGAGAAACTCAGCCACGGCGAATAGAGGATCGGAACGCCCTGGAAGTAGACCTTGCCGTCCTTGCCCT
>JACRPB010000262.1 GCA_016214175.1 Rhodocyclales bacterium | reverse complement strand
GTCGCTGTGCGTTCCGCCCAGGGTCAGGTCGGCGATGTTCGCGGTGCCGCTGGCCAGCGTGATGGTCGGCGAGCCCGCGGCGTCGATGTAAACCGAGTCGCCGCTGCCGGGCGCCGCCAGGCTGTTCCAGTTGTTGGCGCTGCTCCAGTCGTAGTCGGCGGCGTTGCCGGTCCAATGGACTTTGCCGGCCGCGACCAGCGGCCCGGCATGCGTGCCGGTAGCGGTCACCGATCCGCCCGTGTAGCCGATGTTGCCGTACCAGCCCGAACTCCTGCCGGCCAGGCGCCCGACGTAATCGGCGCCGCTCACGACAGCGTTCGCCAGCGTCAGATTGCCGACCGAGCCGGTGCTGCCGATGACGCCGAAGAGGCCGGCGTCGTTGCTGCCGCTGCGCGCGATGCTGAGGTTGCTGAGCGTGTGGCTCTGGCCGTCGAACGTGCCGGTGAATGCCGAGGTGCTGTCGCCGATGGGAACGAAGCCGCTGCTGCTCCACATGCTGACCGCGGTGACGGAATTGCCGCCGCCGTTGGGAATCAATACCGCTGTCGGCACGAGGTTCGTACTCAGGTCGATGTTGCGCGACATGAGGTATTGGGCCGTCGGATCCATGCTCATCATTTGGAGTTGATGGCCGTTGGCGACGTTGATGCTCCATTCGGACTTGAGGAAGGGGCGCGTGCCGCCGGGAACCAGCCACCAGGTGGCGGAGTTGTTGAGGCCGCCGCTGAAGCCCAGGTTGCCGAGACTGGCCGGATCGTAAAACGCGCTGGGCGCTTGGCCGTAGGTGCCGAGGCCGACGAGATTGGTGACCGTGCCGCTGTTGCTGCCCAGGCCGTCGGCGTCGCAGCACATCACCGTCTTGTCCCAGTAGCTGCCGGAAATGCTGCCGGTATTGTTGCCGACGAAGTCGCCGCGACTAAGGCCTATGCTTCCCGATGTGGCGGCAGGACTGCTGGTCCAACTGCCGGCAATCGTGCCGGCGTTGTAGCCGACGAAGCCGCCGATACCGATCACGCTGAAACCATAGACGGCGACGGCGCCGGTCGAATAGGAACTGTCGATGCTGCCGTAGTTGGTGCCGACCAGGCCGCCGACGAGGCTGCTTCCTCCGCCGGAGCTCTTGACGGTGGCCGCGGAATAACTGTAGGTAATCTGCCCCCAGGGCTGGTTGATGCTGCCGTTGTAGCCGGCAAGCCCGCCGACGCTCGGTGAACCGGCATTCGCACTGCTGACGCTGCCCGTCGCAAAGCTGGTGGTGACGCGGGCCGGCGCAGCGACGCTGAGGCCCTGGTTGTAGCCGACGAGGCCGCCGACGTAGTCGTTGCCGACGACCGTCGCCTCCGCGGAACTGTTGCCGACCAGCCCGGCGTTGTAACCGACCAGGGCGCCGACGGAGTTTCTCGCGGTCACGGTGGCGGTGACCAAGGCGGTATTGACGATGCTTCCCGAATTGAATCCGAACATGCCGACGTAGTCAGTGGCGCTACGCGCGATGCTCAGGCCGCTGATGCTGTGGCCGAGGCCGTCGAACGTGCCGGCGAAGAGATTGGCGTTGTCGCCGATGGGGGCGAAGCCGGCGCCGGCATTCCAGGTGCTGGTGGTCGCGGCATCGATGTCGCTGCCCAGCGCGAAGTGGCCGGAGAGATTGCTGTTTATTCCCTGTAGCGCGGCCAAGCTGGGGTCGTTCGCGCTGTTGATGACGGTGTAGGACGCGTTGCCGATCTTCAGGCTTGGATTGGTCCCCGACAAGGTGATGTAAGCGCCGTTGTTGAGGCTGTAGCCCGTGTTCGCGGCCGGAGCCGAGCTGCCGTCTGTACCGCCGTGATAGAGGTTCAACCCGGCGCCGTTGCCGCTGGCGGTGACGTTGGCGTTAACCGCGATGTTGCGTTCGGCCGACAGCGTCAGCGTCTTGTCGGCCGACCAGGAAACGGCGTCGTTGACGAAAATGTCGCCGTTGCCGCCGGCCGTGCCCTGAGTTGCGGTACTGATCGTGACATGGTTGCTGCCAAGACTGGCGGAAAGCGCGCTGCCCGTCATATCGCCGCCGCTGGCGGCGATGGTGAAGTCGTTGGGGTCGATCAGCCATTCGCCGCCGCGCGTCTCGACCGCAACGCCGTGCAGATCGACCTGCCCCGCCGAAGTCTCGACGAAGCCGCCGCTGCCCTTCGTGCCGTCGCCCTGAGCCGAAAGTTCGCCGCGGGCGACGAGTGCGCCGGCGATCTTGTCGTCGGCTGCGGTAATGGCGGTGACGCTGCCTCCCTTGACACCGTCGGCATGGATACGGCTCGTGTCGGCCAGTTCGATTTTCTGCGTCGCGCGCAGGAACACCCGTCCGCCCTCGGCGACAACGCTCGACGCATTGAGACTGCCGGCATTCTTGACCAGCACGCCGGCCATGCCGATGCGTCCGGCGGTGGCGGCGATCTCGCCCAGATTGGTGACGCTGCCTTTCGCGCCGGCGATTTCGATCTTGACGCCGGGCGTCGCGGTGTCGATCAGGTTCACGGTCTGCCCGGCAGCGAGCAGCGTCTCGCCGCCCGGCGTGCGGATGACGCCTTCGTTGGCGACGTCGGCACCGACCAGATAGACCGTGCCGCCGGACGGCGTCGTGATGCTGCCCTGGTTCACGACCTTGCCGGCACCGGCGCCGGCCTGGAAGTTCATGCGCCCGGCGAGGAAGTCCTGATTCGCGACGTTCAGCGTCGATGCGACGAAACCGGCCGCGTCGATGCGCCCGCCGGCGCCGACCATGATGCCCGCCGGGTTGATGACCCAGACGCGGCCGTTCGACGTCAGTTGCCCGTAGATCGCGCTGGGATCGGCGCCGACCACCCGGTTGAGCACGCTGCTGCTGGCCGACGGCTGGATGAACTTGACGGTCTCGTCGGCGCCGATGCCGAACTTCTGCCAGTTTAGGATGGCGTTCGCGGAATTCCGGACGGTCAGGACATTGCCGCTCTGCGCGATGCCGGCGCTGCCGGAGACCACTTGCGCGCCGCTCGGCAACGCCAGCGCCTGGCCGACGGAAAATCCCAGTGCAATCGCGGCAGCCATCGGCCGCAGCCGCGACAGGCGCGGCCGCCTCATGCGAAATTGAGCCATGATGTTTTCGTCCCTCTAAGAGCGCGGACCATCGACGAACTCCGCTGCCGCGGGCGCATCCGTGCGCTCGGCAGCAGCCGGCGGCTCACAGGGTGCCCGGCCGCCGAAGCTGGCGGCCAGCGTCGAGCGGCAGTTCCAGAGGGCGACGGCTTCGCCGACGCTGTCGCCGCCGGGTCCGATGCCGCCGCAGGCGAGGCACATCACCGAACTCGCCGTCTCGCAACTGGCGACATGAACCTTCGGCGACGCGCAAAACGGACAAGGCGAAATGTCGGCAACCACGATTGAACTCCTCCCGTATCCCGGGAACAGCCCCGAGCGATGGCGGATGCTAACGAGCGTCGCCACACAAATCGCTCACAAATGGTCGTGAATCCGGCGCCCGATCGCCGGGATGAGAACTGCGTCACGCAGCCCGACCGGCGGACTCAAGCCGTGCCGGCGCCTTGCCGCAAAGCCGCGGGCGCGTTCGCGTTCAGGCGACCTGCCGCCTGAACGAGAACAGGTCTAGCGATCGGGGAGGAGCGAGCGCCGCCGGGCGGTGCCGTTGCCGGCCGCGACAGCGCCGGCCTGCATGCGCTTGGCGAGGGACTCGATTTCCGGCGCCGCGGCACCGTACGAAGTGCGCACGTTGCGACGGTAACGGCGGTAGGCGGCCAGGCCTTCGGCCGGGTGGCCGGCATCGCAGCAGAGCGTCATGAAGGACAGGATCAGCGCTTCGCCATGGGGATCGGCATCGAGCGCGCGCTCGAACAGGCCGACGGCCTCGGCAAACCGTCCCGTCTCGACGAGCACGCGGGCGGCAGCGCCGAAGACGCGCGCGAAGCGCCCCCGCCAGTACTCGCGGCGCGGCATTACCCAGGCGGCATCCTCGCCGGAGAGCAGGTCGCCGCGGTAAAGCCCGAGCAAGTTCTCGGCCGCGGCGGCGGCGTCGGCCCTGCCGGCGGCGAGATCGGCTTCGAGGCGGGTCATCAACTCCTCCAACCCCGCCGTGTCGAGGCCGCAGACTTCGCCATTGAAGGAGAGCATGCCGTGTTCGAGACGGAACACCTCGCGGCCGAAGGTGCCGCGCAGACGCGACAGCGTCGTTTCCAGGGCGTGGCGCGCGGCGTCGCCTTCGGAATCCGGCCACAGGCTTTCGGCCGCGCGCGCCATCGGCACGCCCGCCGGCGCATGGGCGGCCAAGAACTTGACCAGGTCCAGTTGGCGATGCTTGGACTTGCCGCGCGACGGCAGCGGCGCGCCGTCGATGCGCAACTCGAAACCGCCGAAGCAGCGCACGGCCAACGGCCATGGCCAACGCGGCGGCGCGTCGGCCGGCGGCGTCAGGCGAAAGGCGCGAATGACGTTGCGCGCGGCCTGCGGCGCCACGTCTTCGCGCAAGGCCAGGGCGCACAAGGGCTGGAGCACTTGCGGCGGCGCGCCCCAGAGGAAGCCTTCGCTCTCCGCGTCGAGCCGCAGCAGGGCGTCGCGCAGCGGCGCCAGCGCGGCCGCGGCGTCGCCCGCCTGCAGCAGGCGCCAGGCGTCGAGCAGATCGGCATGGATACGCGCCGCCGGATAGCGCACTTCCTCGCCGCGGCGGCGCAGTTGCGCCACCTGTTCCGCCAGCTCGGAGGCGCCGGCCAGAGCGGCGGCGACGCAGGCGCCGATGCGGCCCCAGATCTCGTAGGGAACGCTGCCGAAGCTGCGCCCCGCTTCCGTCACGCGCTGGGCGAATTCGCGCGCGGCGGCGACGTCGCCGCTGCGCGCCGCCAGGCTGGACTGGACGACGTAGAAATGTCCGGCCAGGTTGAAGTACCCCGGCGGCATGATCGAAGCGACCTTGGCGAGAACGGCGCGCGCGCCGTCGGCGTCGCCTTGCAGCATCAGGCTGTCGGCATACTGCAACCCATAGTGGCCGTCCATGTTGCGAAACCCCGTATCGTCCGAGGACTGCCGGCACGCGGCGTAGGACCTTGCCAGCGCCGCGTGATCGCCACGCACCAGTTCGTCGAACTGGTTCATGAAGTGAACCAGGTAGCGCTGATAGCTGGCGACGGCGCCGAGGTCGACCAGGCTGTCTTGCAGCGCGCGGAGCGCACTGATGCGGCGATAACGGCCGGCGAAGAAATTGTGGATGGCCGCCCAGGAACAGACGCGCACCTTCATGCCGTGACCGACCGGCTCGCTCAGCACGCCCAGGCAGCGCTGCTCCCAGAGATCGAGATCGGGATGGCCGGGGTCCGTCGTGCCGAGACCGCTGTAGATGCCCAGCGCCAGATGGGCGCGCAGTTCCGGATCGGCCAGCCGCGCGTACTCTTCTTCGGCATCGACGAAATGCGCCAGCATTTCCTTCAGCGGCTTCTTGGCCATGCCGTCGAACGAGTAGGAAATGATGATCATGGTCAGGGCGATGAAGCGGTAGCGGTTGTCGCCGGTCGCCGAAAACGCTTCGTAGGCCTTGAGCAGGGATTCGCGCGCGTCGGCCGTGTCGCTGACGTAAGTGGCCATGCCCAGCCAATAGTGGAACCAGGGACCGCGCAATTCCTCCGGCAGCAGGCGGATCCAGCGCGCGACGGTCTGGTGCCGCGCGCTGGCGAGCAGGCCTTCGGCGCAGCGCGCGATCATCGCCGCCGCCTGCGCCATCGAACCTTGCGCCAGGGCGAGTTCGACGGCGTCGTCGAGGCTGCCGTCGTCTTCGAGCAGGCGAATGCCGCACTCGATCCATTGCCGCCGCCGCTCGGCCGCGACGCGGCTCTCCGCCCAATCGCGCAGGAAGCGCTGAAACAGCGGATGCAGCGTGTATTGCTGCCCCGGATACTGGTAGATCAGCGCTCCCTGTCCGGCCAGCCGCGTCAGGATCTCGGCGGCTTGCGCGCTGCCGGCGAGCGTCGCCGCCCAGCGGGTACGGAAATAGGGCAGCCAACAGACCGACAGCAAGGTATCGCGCTCCGCCTCGCTGAACGCCGAGAACACTTCGGTCGCCAGATAGCTCGCCACCAGGTCGGAGATTTCATCCACGCGCGCCACCGCATCCGGCCGCCGCTTGAACCACGAAGCCGCCAGCGTCACGCCCGCCGCCCAGCCGTGGGTGAATTTGAACACGGCGTCGCGCAGCGCGGCCGCCTGGGCGACGCCTACCAGCGCCAGCAGGCGTTCGGTTTCGAGCGGCGAAAAGGCCAAGGTCGCGGCGTCCATCTCGTGCATGGCGCCGTGAGCGAGCAGGCGCGCGCAACTCTCGGGCGGCGCCGAGCGGCTCAGGAGCAGGACGCGCACGCCCGGCGGCAACTCCTCG
>JACRPB010000266.1 GCA_016214175.1 Rhodocyclales bacterium | reverse complement strand
TTGATCGGTGCGCAAATCGGCTTGCGTTCCCAGACGGGACGCGGCAGCGTGTTTTCGGTTGCCCTTCCGCGCGAAGCTTCGACCACTCCGATGCCCCCTCCCGTTGCGGCAGAATCGGGATAAGCGGCGGCACTCGGGGGGAAAGCTGCCGAGCGCGATTGCCGGAGGAACCGCCGATCCAGTACCATTCCCCAAGGCCAGCCAACGGCCGCTCACGAGCAACAAATTCCAATGGCGCCGCCCGCTACGGCCCTCGCCATTGCGAGACAAAATCGAACGATAGTTGGCGGTGGTGCTTGATTGCCAACAAATGAATGTTCTCGTCTACCTGCGCGTACAGCACCAAGTAGTGATCCATGATGTATTCACGCAGCGCGTCCGGGTCGGGTGTCAGCGCCAACAATTTTGCTCGCAGCGCCTCAAGAGCGTTGGTCGTCTCAACCGAGCGAGCTACCCTGGAAAAGAATGGCCGCCCCATCCCAGGAAACCGTTCGAGGTTCGGAATGACGGTACCCAGTAGCTCATCGAGTAAGACATCGTACGCACGGGGTACATCAGCTTCAATCAAGAAACCTTCGATATCGGCGAGATTGCGCTCGAAGTTCGCTGTTAGTCTGAGGCCCCGCTTCGTAGTCACGCCCTTGACCTAACTTGCCTAGGCGCTACGACGGCGCTTGATTGCCTGAATGACACTACGGGCATCCTTCACCCGCCCAGCGGCGACGTCGGCGAGTCCCTTAGACGCCGCGTCGATCAGCAAGAGATGGATATGCTCATGCTCCAACTGATGGTAGTAGTCCAGCCGCTGCGCGTCGACTAGCGCTATGTAGCTTTCGCCGTTCTTAGTAATGATCTTCTCAGCGCCTGCCTTGACCTCTTCAGCCAGCTCGGAGAAGTTGGCACGGGCGTGCGAGAGCGGGATAACGTCGCTTGTTGAAATTCCCATAACGATCTCCTGTACAGCACAAGATGTGCATTATTCTGTACAGCATACGCGCATCTATTACCAAGGGGAATACCACCGCTCGTACAATTTTGAGAACTACAAGAGGACTTGGCCATGGCAACCGAAATCCGAGCGTTGGCGGAGAACACTTTCTGTTGTTGCGGCACCCGCGCTGCCAGCACTTCGCTAGACGAGAGCACCCATAGGCATTCGCCTTTGGAGCTCTTTGTCGCTCAACGTATTGCCAAGAATCGGTTACAAGGTGCTTACATGAGTGCGATAAAGCAAAAAGCCGCAACCTTGCGGGCTGGGCTAGCTGCTTGATATCACTGGAGCGGGCGA
Source organism: Rhodocyclales bacterium (assembly GCA_016214175.1). Lineage (GTDB taxonomy): Bacteria > Pseudomonadota > Gammaproteobacteria > Burkholderiales > Rhodocyclaceae > Nitricoxidireducens. The sequence continues at coordinate 29,284 of JACRPB010000266.1, read as the reverse complement.
AGGGAGTCGAACCCTCTTCATGAGCTTGGGAAGCTCAGGTAATGCCGTTATACGACGCCCGCGCAGGGGCAGATTGTAGGGGCAGACGGCGAAGCTGGCAAATCCCCCGATGCTAGAATCCGCGCCATGATAGAAATCGTCATCAACGGCGTCGCAGAGAAGCTGCCGGCGCCCCTCAGCGTCGCCGCCCTCCTCGCCGCGCGCGGCCTGGGCGGCAAGCGCGTCGCCGTCGAACGCAACGGCGAAATCGTGCCCAGGAGCCGCCACGCCGAAACCGCGCTCGCCGCCGGCGACCGAATCGAAATCGTCGTCGCCGTCGGCGGCGGCTAACCCTTGGGAAGACATCCATGAGCGCTCCCGCAGATCCCCTCGTCATCGCCGGCCGGTCCTACGCCTCGCGGCTGCTGGTCGGTACCGGCAAGTACAAGGACTTCGCCGAGACGCGCGCCGCGGTCGACGCTTCAGGCGCGGCCATCGTCACCGTCGCCATCCGCCGCATGAACATCGGCCAGGATCCGAACCAGCCCTCGCTGCTCGACGCCTTGCCGCCGTCGCAATACACCTACCTGCCGAATACCGCCGGCTGCTACAGCGCCGACGACGCGGTGCGCACGCTGCGCCTGGCGCGCGAACTCCTCGACGGCCACAGCCTGGTCAAGCTCGAAGTGCTCGGCGATCCGCAGACCCTGTTCCCCAACATGCCGGAAACGCTCAAGGCCGCCGAAGTCCTGGTCAAGGACGGCTTCCAGGTCATGGTCTATTGTTCGGACGATCCGATCCAGGCCAAGCTGCTCGAAGGCATCGGCTGCGTCGCGGTGATGCCGCTGGCATCACTGATCGGCTCCGGCATGGGCATCCTCAATCCCTGGAACCTCAAGCTCATCATCGAAGCGGCGCGGGTACCGGTGCTGGTCGACGCCGGCGTCGGCACCGCTTCGGATGCCGCCATCGCCATGGAACTCGGCTGCGACGGCGTGCTGATGAACACGGCGATCGCCGGCGCGCAGAATCCGGTGCTGATGGCCGGCGCCATGAAGAAGGCGGTCGAAGCCGGCCGCGAGGCCTTCCTGGCCGGACGCATGCCGAAGAAGTTCTACAGCGCGAGCCCGAGCTCGCCGACCGGCGGCCTCATCGGTTCCTGAGCGCAGCATGCGTCTGCCGCTGCCGGCGTTGGGCGCCTTCCTGTTCGCCATGGCCGCCGCTGCCGCCGCCGAGGGCGCCCGCAGCGGCTACGCCTTCGAGAACCCGCGCGTGCTGGCGCAGCAGCGCCTCTTCGGCATCGCCCACGGCGTGCGACTGCTCGCCGCCGCCTGCCGCGAAATGCCGGCGGCCGACGCCGCGAGGACGGCCTATGCGGCCTGGCGACAACGCCAGCAAGCCGCGCTGGACGCCGCCGCCGCCGATCTCAGCCGCTATCACTTCGGCACCGCGGCCGACGAAGCCGGCCTGGTGAAAGTCTTGCATCTGCGCACCGGACTCGACTACGCGCCCGACTCCGCCGAACTGCAAGCGGCCTGCGCCACGCTGCCGCAGGCGCTGGCGAAGCCGCGCTACGACCTCGGCGAGCGCTTGCGGCTGGAGGAAATGATGGCCCGCCTCGTCGTCGCCACCGAAGTCGAGGCGCGCGACCACTATTGCAGCGGCAAGCTGTCCGGCCTGGCGCACGAGTTGCACGCGGCGCGCTACCGGCTGTGGCGGGAAATCAACGAGCCGGCGATCCAGCAGGCGAGCACGGCGCTGGCGCGCGACTGGCCCGACGATGCTCCCGCCGCCAGCTTCGCCGCGTGGCGCACCGCCTTGCGCCGCGACACCAAAGCCGGCGGCAGCGCCGCCGACTGCGGCGCCTTCTCCGAGACGCTGAAGCACCCGGCATCCGCCCTGCGCAACGTCTTCCTTCCGCCACTTTCGCCGCCACCGCCGGGCACCCCATGAACGAATCCGCCAGCCACCGTCCGATCCGCAGTTTCGTGCTGCGCCAGGGCCGCGTCTCCAACGCCCAGGCCCGTTACCTAGAAGAAGGCATGCCGCGCTGGGGGATTCCCTACGGCCCCGCCGCGCTCGACCTCGAACGGGCCTTCGGCCGCCGCGCCCCGCGCATCCTCGAAATCGGCTGCGGCATGGGCGAAACCACCGCCGCCATCGCTGCCGCGCATCCGGAAAACGATTACCTGGGCATCGAGGTGCATACGCCCGGCGTCGGCAACCTGATGAAGGAGATCGCGCTGCGCGGCCTGACCAACCTCCGCGTCGTCCAGCACGACGCCGTCGACGTGGTGCGCGAGATGCTGCCGGAAGCTTCGCTGGCCGGCATCCACATTTACTTTCCCGATCCCTGGCCGAAAAAGCGCCACCACAAGCGGCGCCTGATCCAGCCGCCTTTCGTCCGCCTGCTCGCCACGCGCCTGGCGCCCGGCGGCTACTTCCACTGCGCCACCGACTGGGAGGAGTATGCTGGGCAGATGCTCGAAGTTCTCGGCGCGGAAGCGCTGCTCGCCAATACCGCCGCCGGCTTCGCGCCGCGCCCCGACCACCGGCCGCTGACCAAGTTCGAACAGCGTGGCCAGCGCCTGGGGCACGGCGTCTGGGACGTGATTTTCAAACGCAGGGACTGACATGGCCGAACTGGAGATCGTCTATCGCTTTTGCGCCGAAAACGGCGATACCGCCTCATTCCCGGTTCGTCTCGACGCGGCGACGCTGGCGCTGCAAGTGACCCCCGACAATGCGGCACCGCCCTGGACGCGCCTCGAACATCAGCAATGTGCGCACTGTCCGCTCGCGTCGCAGCAGACGCCGCTGTGCCCGATGGCGGCGGCGCTCGCCGACCTGCTCGCCTTCGCGCGCAGTCTGGTCTCGCACAGCGCCCTGGACGTGACCGTCGTCACGCCCGAGCGCGAAATCCGCGCCGCCACCACTGCGCAGCGCGCCCTGAGTTCGCTGATGGGATTGCTGATGGCCACCTGCGCCTGCCCGGACATGGCCTGGCTGCGGCCGATGGCACGCTTCCACCTGCCGCTGGCGAGCGAAGAGGAGACCATCTACCGCGCCGCATCGATGTATCTGCTGGCGCAGTATTTCCGCCAGCGCCACGGCGCCGTGCCGGACTATGACTTGCAAGGCCTCGGCGAGCGCTACCGGCGCATCCACGTCATCAACGTCGCCATGGCCGAGCGCCTGCGTAGCGCCGTCGACAAGGATGCGCCGGTTAACGCGGTGATCATTCTCGACCTCTTCGCCAAGGCCATGCCGCTCTCGCTCGCCGACTCGCTGGCCGAACTCGAATACCTGTTCCGCCCCTATCTGGACGAGTAGCTTACATTTTCCGGCGCAGCACCTACACTGGCGTCATATGGATCAGACATCCGCAGGCGCCCCGACCTATCCGCGCCACGTCGCCGATCACGCCGAAAAGCGCGAAACGGCTACGCATACGCCCAGTCATGTGGAAAACGGCGTCAACGGCGAGCGCGTCGCCCATGCACGCTACGACGAACTCGTCAGGCACAAGCTGCAGGCGGAGAGCGGGGAAGGGTGCGGCGTCGGCAACATGGTCACTGCCGGCGAACTGAAACAGGGCATCGAGGATTTGATGGCGGCCGAGCCCGTTTTCGCCGCCCTGGTGCCCGATCCCGACGAGCGACAGCGTCTGCTGCACGTCTTTGCCACGCTGCCGCTGGCGCAGCCCCTGGCCTGCAAGCTCACCGCGATGCGCGACGAACGGCCGGAGGTGATGCGCCACAGTCTCAAGGTCGCCTATTGCGCCGCCGCCCTGGCCGGACGTTGCGGACTGCCGCAGCACGCCGGCGTCGACGCGGCCGCCGCCGGCGTGTTCCACGATCTCGGCCTTCTCCATGTCGATCCCGACTTGTTGCGCGGCATGCGGCCCTTGCAGGAGCACGAACGCAACTATCTCTACGCACATCCGCTGGCATCCTACCTGATCCTTGAACACAGTCCGGTCTGGCACCCGGTGGTCAGCACCGCCGTACTGGAACACCACGAGCGCATCGACGGCAGCGGCTATCCGCAAGGCCTGCACGGCAACAAGCTCGGCCAGCTCGGCCAATTGCTGGCCGTCGCCGAACTGGCGGCGGCATTGCTCTCCTACGGCGGCGGCGCTGCTTCGCGGAATCGCCTCGAAGTCGTCCTGCGGATGAACGAAGGCAAGCTCAACCACGAATACGCCAGCCGCCTGCTGGAGATGTTCCCAACGTCCTTCGGTTCCGGCATCCCGCCCAGCCCGATGGGCAAGTCGCTCGAAGCCCTGGTCGACCTTTCGGTCGTCTTCATGCATTGGCAGGCCGCGGCCAAGCGTCTGCCGCAGGCGCCGCTGGCGGTGTTCGTCGAACACCGGGTGGCGCACCTCGCCCACAGCCTCGCGCGCATCGGCATCGACCTCGAGTACTGGTCCACCTTCAACACCGACGCCGAATTCGACGCCAAGTCGCTTGCCGAAATGGAGGCGGCGGCCCACGAATGCGTGTGGCAGTTGCACGCCATCGCCGACGAGGCGCGGCGGCGCTGGGACCATCTGCTCGTTGGCAGCGAGCCGATCGCCGCCGCCGTCGGCGTCTGGCTGGCCAGGGTGGATGCGCTGCGGCGCGAGTAACGCCGCGGACTGCGGAGTCCACCAAGTTCCCGGCCAGCGCCTGGATTTGCGCAGTAAATACGGCCTTTTCGCCGGATTCGGCGGCGCCGCACAGGGAATACTCTGGGTGGCGAGGGAATCGTTCCCGCCTTTCCGAGGTGTGCCATGACGAACGCCGAATTCCTTTCCGAGCAGGCTTACCTGATGATGGTGGTGCCCATGGACGGCGGCCGGCCGGGCATCGAGCGCCAGAAATACCTCGACGTCGTCGCCGGGTCGAGGCCGCCGCAGGCGGCCGACGCCAACACGCTCGCCTCCCTGTCCGACGTCTTCGCGGGCGACGGCCTGGCGGCGGATTGAGCGCCATGAACCCGTTCGCACTTTCCCTTTCGATCGCCCAGGAAGCCGTCGCCGGCATCGACACCAAGGACGTCAGCTCGCTCGCCTACGTCAGCAGCCTGGTCGCCCTGGAGACCGTGATTCCTTTCGTCAATGCGGCCGAGATCGAGTTCACGGTGATGGTGGAAGCCGGCGATACCGTCACCGTCGACCCGGTCGGGCTGGACGTCGATGCCGCGACCCTGGCGACGATCAACATGATCGCCTCGCACTATTTCCAGTCGCGGCGCTGGAACCTGCCCGTCGTCGTGCATTGACTAGTCCGCCAGGAACATCCCCAGCAGACGGTTGAGAAAGCGTTGCCCTTGCGGCGTCGGCGCGATGCGCTGCGGTGTGGCCGTCAGCAGGCCGGCGCGCTGCGCCGCCAGCAATTCGTTCTGCACCGCGGCCAGCGACAACCCGGTGCGCTCCTCGAACAGCCGCGTCTCGAAGCCGTCGATGAGCCGCAGCGCATTCATCATGAATTCGAAAGGCAGCTCGGCCGTCGCGACTTCGTGGCGTTCCGCGACGCGGTCCGCGGCGCTCAGGTAGTCCGCCGGATGCCGGCGCCGCGCCTCGCGCACGATGCGGTCGGGAAAGCTGAGCTTGCCGTGGGCGCCGGCGCCGATGCCGAGATAATCGCCGAAGGTCCAGTAGTTGAGGTTGTGGCGACAGCGCCGGCCGGCGCGCGCGAAGGCCGAGGTTTCGTAGTGTGCGTAGCCGGCCGCCGCCAGCTCGCTTTCGACCATCTCCTGCATGTCGGCGGCAAGCTCGTCGTCGGGCAGCGGCGGTGGTGCGCGATGGAAGGCCGTGTGCGGTTCCAGCGTCAGGTGGTAGGCGGAGACGTGCTGCGGGCCGCAAGCGACGGCGATCGCGATGTCGTGCTGCGCGTCGGCCAGCGTCTGCTGCGGCAGCGCGTACATGAGGTCGAGGTTCACGTTGTCGAAATGGCGCTGCGCCAGTTCGATCGCGCGCCGCGCCTCGGCGCCGCTATGGATGCGGCCGAGGGCGGCGAGCTTGGCGTCGTCGAAGCTCTGGATGCCGAGCGACAGGCGATTGACGCCGGCGGCGCGGAAGGCGGCGAACTTGTCGCTCTCCGCCGTACCGGGGTTCGCTTCGAGCGTGATCTCGGCGTCGGGCGCGAGCGGCAGGCGCGCGCGAAAGGCCGCCAGCAGGCGCTCGACGGCCACGCCCGACATCAGGCTGGGCGTGCCGCCGCCGAAGAAGACGCTGCCCACGGCGCGCCCCCAAACCTGCGGCAGCGCGCTTTCGAGATCGGCGATCAGCGCCGCGACATAGGCGTCTTCGGGAATGCCGCCCGTCGCTTCATGCGAGTTGAAGTCGCAATAAGGGCACTTGCGCACGCACCAGGGGAAATGCACATACAGGGACAGGGGCGGCAGGGCGGCGAGATTCCTTCGTTCTGCCACCGCCGCAATCGGAATTACGGTCTTGATCGGAGTTGCTCGATGAGATTTTGCAGGGCGACGCCGCGATGGGACACGGCGTTCTTCTCTGCCGCCGGCAGTTGCGCCACCGTGCAGCCGCGCTGCGGCAGCCAGAAATAGGGGTCGTAGCCGAAGCCGTTTTCGCCCTGCGGCGTAGCGACGATTTCGCCGTGCCATTCGCCTTCGGCGATCAGGGGCTGCGGATCGTCGGCATGGCGCACAAAGACCAGCACGCAGGTGTAGTGGGCGCGGCGGTCGGCTTGCCCGGCGAGGTCGGCAATCAGCTTGGCGTTGTTGCGGGCGTCGGACTTCGGCTCGCCGGCATAGCGCGCCGAATAGACGCCGGGCGCGCCGCCGAGCGCGCTGACGCAGATGCCCGAATCGTCGGCCATGGCCGGTAACCCGGTCAGGCGCGAAGCGTGGCGCGCTTTCGCAAGCGCGTTCTCGACGAAGGTGACATGCGGCTCGTCGGCCTCGGGCACGTCGAACTGCGCCTGCGGCAGCACTTCGAAGTCGAGCGGCGCCAGCAGTTGCGCGAATTCGCGCAACTTGCCGGCGTTATTGGAGGCGAGGATGAGCTTTTTCATGCCGCTAACGCCTGCTTCTGCGCCGCAACGATGGCGCGGATGCCGGCGTCGCCGAGTTCCAGCAGCGCGTCGAGTTCGGCGCGCGAGAACGGCGCCCCTTCGGCCGTGCCCTGCACTTCGACGATGCCGCCGCTGCCGGTCATGACCACGTTCATGTCGGTATCGCAGCTCGAATCCTCGTCGTAGTCGAGATCGAGCACGGGCCGGCCGTCGACGATGCCGACCGAGACGGCGGCGACGAAATCGCGCAGCGGGCTCGCCGTCAGTTTGCCGGCGGCGACGAGCTTGGCGCAAGCCTCGTGCAGCGCGACGCAGGCGCCGGTGATGGAGGCGCAGCGCGTGCCGCCGTCGGCCTGCAGCACGTCGCAGTCGAGGGTGATCTGGCGCTCGCCGAGCGCTTCGAGGTCGGTGACGGCACGCAGGCTGCGGCCGATCAGGCGCTGGATTTCCTGCGTGCGCCCCGACTGCTTGCCCTTGGCCGCCTCGCGCGCGGTGCGCGTATGCGTCGAGCGCGGCAGCATGCCGTATTCGGCGGTGACCCAGCCGCGGCCTTTGCCGCGCAGGAAGCCGGGCACGCTGTCGTCGACGCTGGCGGTGCACAGCACGCGCGTGTTGCCGAATTCGACCAGGACGCTGCCCTCGGCGTGCATGGTGTAGTTGCGGGTGATGCGCAGGTCGCGCAATTGTTCGGGCGTTCTGCCGCTGGGTCTCATAACTGCCTTTCTAGCGTGAGTTTCTTTTGATGGCGCGGCGTATTTCCTCGATGGCGCGATCGATCTCTTCCTCGTTCAGGATCTCGCTCGGCCGCGGTGCGCCATCGCCCAGGATCACCGTCGTATGTCCGTCGCTCGGCATGGTACGGGTTTCCACACCGGTGGTCTCTTCCTCTTCGTAATTTTCCTCCCAGTTCACGGCGATCAGGGAGAGGTTGTCGCAACCGGCGCCGGCCCGGGCTTCGGCCAGGTCCATCACCTGCGGCACGCCGCGGCTCACGCTGCCGTCGGCGAACCCGCGCAGCAGCGCCTCGTCGTCGAGCGGCCCCCAGACGCCGTCCGAGCAGAGCAGGATGACGTCGCCGGCCGCCAGCGTCGTCTTGCGCGAAAACTCGGTCTGCGGCGGCTGGTCGCCGCCGAGGCAGCTATAGACGAGATTGCGCGAAGGATGCCGGCGCGCGGCCGCCTCGCCGATGAGGCCCTGATCGATCAGCAGTTGCACCCGCGAGTGGTCGCGCGTGCGGGCCTGTACGCGGCCGTCGCGCAGGACGTAGAGCCGCGAGTCGCCGACGTGCGCCCAGCAGGCGACGTTGTCCTGCACCAGGCAGGCGACGCAGGTGGTGCGCGGCACGTCGGGCAGACCGTGCGCCTTGGCGTAGGCGACGATCTCGTTGTGGGCCTGGCCAAAGGCCCAGGACAGGAACAGGTAGGGATCGGGCAAGCGCGGCAGCGACTCGCGCTCGAAGGCCTCTGTCAGCGTGCGCACGGCGATCTGCGCCGCCACTTCGCCGTTCAGGTGTCCGCCCATGCCGTCGGCGACGACCAGCAGCAGCGCCTCGCGCGAATAGCCGTAGGCCAGGCGATCCTGGTTGCTGTGGCGCCGGCCGATGCGGCTTTCCTGTGAGATGGTGAATTTCATCGTTGGCCCGGCCCCTATTTTCCCATCAATCCCTTGAGGCGTTCGCCCAGGGTATCGGCCCAGGACACGGCGCGCGGCGCTTGCTCGGCGTCGCTGAGCACTTTCTGCAGCGCGAACACGGACAGCGGGCGTTCAAGATAGTCGAGCTTCAGGCACCAGTCGACGGTCTCCAGCAATTGCTTCGAATACTTGCCCGTCCAACGCCGCTGCGCGGAGTCGAGCTCGTCCTTGACCAGGCGCGCATTGGCGGCGGGCGGCGGCTTGCCGCCGAGCGTCGTGTAAATGCTGGCACCGACGGCGTAGATGTCGGTCCAGGGCCCGAGCTGGTCGGGCGCCTCGTATTGCTCGGGCGCCGCATAGCCTGGCGTGTACATCTGCTTCAACTGCGGGCCTTCGCCGTTGAGGGCCTGGCGCGCGGCGCCGAAATCCAGCAGCACCGGCGTGCCGTCGTTGCGCAAATAGATGTTGGCCGGCTTGATGTCGAGATGCAGCAGTTTTTGCGCATGCACTTCGCGCAGGCCGTTCAGCAGGCGCGCGAACACCTTGCGCACGAAGCTTTCGGGAATGGCGGCGCGGGTCTTGCGGATGTGTTCGTGCAAGGTACGGCCGCGCTCGTAGCGCATCACCAGGTAGACGGTTTCGTTGGCGCGAAAAAAATTGAGCACGCGCACGACGTTGGGGTGATTCAGGTAGGCGAGCGCCCGCCCTTCCTCGAAGAAGCATTTCATGCCGTGGCGGAAGGCGGCCTGATGCTCCGCGCCGACGACCGGAATCGCGCCGGCGTGGCGCAGGGCCAGCGCATTGGGCAGGTATTCCTTGATCGCCACCGGCATCTCCTCCTCGTCGTAGGCGAGATAGACGATGGAAAATCCGCCCAGCGACAACTGGCGCTCGATGCGATAGCGGTCGAGCTTGAAGCCGGGAGGAAGAGGCTGATTGGCCTGCGGCATGCTTGCGGGAGGGGACGGGGCAGGGGCGAGGTATACTGCGCCGATTCTCCCGGATGGATACTACGGTGTAAAGCCGATGACGATATACAGCATGACCGGCTATGCCGGCGCAACGCGCGAACTGGGGCCGGCCGCGCTCCACCTCGAACTGAAGAGCGTGAATGCCCGCTTCCTCGACGTCACTTTCCGCTGCGGCGAGGAATTGCGTTTCCTGGAAATGCCGCTGCGCGAAAAAATCGGCGCCGCCCTTTCCCGCGGCAAGGTCGAATGCCGGCTCAACCTCAACCCGCAGACGGCGGCGCCGCGCGAGCTGGCCGCCAACGCGGCGCTGGTGGCGCAACTGGCGAAGCTCGAAGCCGCCGTGCGCACCACCCTGCCCCAGGCCGCGCCGCTGACCGTGGCCGAGGTGCTGCGCTGGCCCGGCGTCATCGCCGACGAAAGCGTCGATCCCGAGCACTTGCAGGCGGAAGCCCTCGACCTCGCCGCCGTCGTGTTGAAGGACTTCCTCGCCACGCGCGAACGCGAAGGCGCCAAGCTGGCGGCGATGATCCAGGACCGCGTCGACCGCATGCGCGAACTCACGGCGCAAGTGGCGCCGCTGCTGCCGCAGTCGCTGGCCGACTACGAAACGCGCCTGTCGGCGAAGCTGCGCGACGCCGTGGCCAATCTCGACGAGGAGCGCATACGCCAGGAAATCGGCCTGTTCGCGACGCGCATCGACGTCGCCGAGGAGTTGTCGCGCCTGGTCACCCACCTCGACGAACTGGAGCGCATCGTCAAGAAAGGCGGCGCCGTCGGCAAGCGCCTCGACTTCCTGATGCAGGAACTCAATCGCGAGGCCAACACGCTGGCCTCGAAATCGGTCGCCGCCGAGATCACCGCCATCGCCCTGGAGCTCAAGCTGCTGATCGAGCAGGTGCGCGAGCAGGTACAGAATCTGGAGTAACGCGCAGCGCCGGGGCTGCGGTATGATCGCTGCTGTCTCGTTTTCCATTCCGACGCCATGAATGCCGGCAGCCTTTTCGTCGTTTCCGCGCCGTCCGGCGCGGGCAAGACCACGCTGGTCAAGCTTCTGCTAGAGCGCGACCCGGTGGTGAAGCATTCGGTTTCGTACACCACGCGCGCGCCGCGGCCGGGCGAACAGCACGGCCGCGAATACCACTTCATCGACATCCCCGCCTTCGTCGCCATGCGCGACCGCGGCGACTTCCTCGAATGGGCGGAAGTGCATGGCAATTTCTACGGCACGTCGCGGCGCTGGCTCCAGGCCCAGATGGAGGCCGGGCACGACATGCTGCTCGAGATCGACTGGCAGGGCGCGCAGCAGGTGCGGCAGATCTTTCCCGGCGTCGTCGGCATTTTCGTCATGCCGCCGTCGCTGGCCGAACTCGAGCGCCGCCTGCGCGGGCGCGGCCAGGATTCCGAAGAAACCATCCAGCGGCGCGTCGCCGCGGCGCTCGGCGAAATGCGCCATGTCGGCGAGTTCGACTTTGTTATAATCAACGACGACCTGCAAGAAGCGCTCGCTGATCTTTGCGCCGCCGTGCGGGCTTCCCGCCAGCGTTTCGCATGCCAGGCGGCCCGCCACCCGGAAGTTTTCCGTTTCCTGAACGCCCAACAATAGAGGACCGACCATGGCCCGCGTAACCGTAGACGATTGCCTGAAAAGGATTCCCAACCGCTTCCAACTGACCCTGGCCGCCACTTACCGCGCACGCCAGATCACCATGGGCAGCACGCCCCTGGTCGAAGCCGGGCGCGATAAGCCCACCGTCATCGCCCTGCGCGAAATCGGCGCCGGCAAGGTCGGCCTGGAAATTCTCAACCGCGGGCAGGCCTGACCCGCATGTTGCGGATGCGAAGTTGCGATGTCGGCGCCGCATCCAGACCTCATCGACTCTCCGGGCGCCAGCGCGACTGACGAGTCGCCGATCATCCCCGTCGACATGCATCCGCCGGTGGACCTGGCGGAAGATTTCGATCGCTTCAAGGCCAAGATCGCCGCTTACCTGAAGGCGGACGACGTCGCCCGCATCGAGGCCGCCTACCAGTTCGCCGCCGACGCCCACCGCGGCCAGTTCCGCTTCAGCGGCGACCCCTACATCTCGCACCCGCTCGCTGTCGCCGCCACCCTGGCCGAATGGCAGCTCGACACCCAGGCGCTGATTGCGGCGCTGCTGCACGACGTGATGGAGGACACGGCGATCTCCAAAGTGCAGATCGTCAACACCTTCGGCAAGACCGCCGCCGAACTCGTCGACGGCGTCTCCAAGCTCGACAAGATCGAGAACCAGTCCTACGAGGAAGCGCAGGCGGAGAACTTCCGCAAGATGCTGCTGGCGATGGCGCGCGACGTGCGCGTCATCCTCATCAAGCTCGCGGACCGTCTGCACAACATGCGCACGCTCGGCGCCGTGCGGCCGGACAAGCGCCGCCGCGTTGCGCGCGAGACGCTGGAAATCTACGCCCCGATCGCCAACCGCCTCGGCTTCAACACCCTTTACCGCGAACTGCAGGAACTCTCCTTCGAGCATCTCTATCCGATCCGCCACCGCGTGCTGGCCAAGGCGCTGAAGTCGGCGCGCGGCAACCGGCGCGAAGTGGTGGGCAAGATCCTCGAAGCCGTGCGCCGCCGCCTGCCGGCGGCCGGCATCGACGCCGAAGTCATCGGCCGCGAAAAACATCTCTACGGCATCTACCGCAAGATGCGCGAGAAGAACCTCAGCTTTTCGCAAGTGCTCGACATCTATGGCTTCCGCATCATCGTCAAGGACACGCCGACCTGCTACCTGGCCCTGGGCGCGCTGCACGGGCTCTACAAGCCAGTGCCGGGCAAGTTCAAGGACTACATCGCCATTCCCAAGGCCAACGGCTACCAGTCGCTGCACACGACGCTGATCGGCCCCTACGGCACGCCGGTGGAAATCCAGATCCGTACCGCCGAGATGAACCACGTCGCCGAATCCGGCGTCGCCTCGCACTGGCTCTACAAGGACCAGCAGACGCTGTCCGAGCTGCAACAGAAGACGCACAAGTGGTTGCAGTCGCTGCTCGAACTGCAATCGGCCTCGAACGACTCCGCCGAATTCCTCGAACACGTCAAGATCGATCTCTTCCCCGGCGAAGTCTATGTGTTCACCCCGCGCGGCAAGATCATGGCGCTGCCGCGCGGCGCCACCCCGGTCGATTTCGCCTACGCCGTGCATACCGACATCGGCAACCGCTGCGTCGCCTGCCGCATCAACTTCGAATCCATGCCGCTGCGCTCCGAATTGCGCAACGGCGACCGCGTCGAGATCATCACGGCGCCGCTGGCGGCGCCGAACCCGAACTGGCTCACCTACGTGCGCACCGCCCGCGCACGCGCGCAGATTCGCCACTTCCTCAAGAACCAGCAGGGCACGGAGTCCTCGGCGCTGGGCGAACAGTTGCTGGCGCAGGCGCTGCGCGCCATGGACATCGACATTCGCGGCATCGCCGTCAATGTCTGGGACCGCTTCCTGCGCGCCTGCGGCGTCAAGTCGAAGCAGGACGTACTCGCCGACATCGGTCTCGGCAAGCGCCTGCCGGTCATCGTCGCGCGGCGCCTGGCCGGCGACATCGACGGCAACGGCGGCGGCGATCCGCTGGTCAAGCCCAAGGGCACCATCCTCATCCACGGCAGCGAAGGCATGGCGGTGCAGCTCGCCAAATGCTGCCGGCCGATTCCGGGCGACCCCATCATCGGCGTCATCCGCAAGGGCCAGGGCCTGATGGTGCATACCCACGACTGCCGCATGCTGACGCGCTCGCGGCGCGAGCGCGGCTCCTGGGTCGACGTCGACTGGGCGCCCGACATCGAACAGCGCAATTTCGAAGTCAGCATCCGCATCGTCGCCAACAACCGCACCGGCGTGCTCGCCAAGATCGCCGCCGCCATCGCCGAGGACGGCTCGAACATCGTCAATGTCAACATGGACGACGACCACGGCGCCACCACCACCTCGCTCAATTTCACGCTGCAAGTGGCCGACCGCCCGCACCTCGCGCGCATACTGAAGAGCCTGCGCCGCATCCCCGAGGTCGTGCGCATCGCCCGTTTCAAGGAGTAAGGGCGCCGCAGCGGCGGCGCACCAGGCTTTTGTTATGACGTCAACGAAGGGAGAAAAGCAGATGAAGAAGCATCACGCATTCGCATTGCTCGCCGGTCTCGCCCTGGCGGGAACCGCCGCCGCCGACTTGCAGTTGGCGCAGGCCCAGGGCTGCCTCGGCTGCCACACCGTCGACAAGAAACTCGTCGGGCCGGCCTGGAAGGACGTCGCCGCCAAGTATCGCGGCGAAGCCGGCGCCGAGGCCAAGCTGGCGAAGAAGGTCCGCGAAGGCGGCACCGGCAACTGGGGCACCATCGTCCAGCCGCCCAACACCACGACCTCGGATGCCGACATCAAGACCCTGGTGAAATTCATCCTCGCGCTGAAGTAATCCCGGCACGAAACGAAACGGCGGCGGGCGCCTGGCGCCCGCCGCCGTTTTTCATGGGCGTTGCAGGGAGTGTCCCGGTCCTCACACCACGCGCTTGGCGCGCACGATCTGGTAGGCGCGGCCGAGATAGGCGAAGGGCGCGCTCCAGATATGCACCAGGCGCGTGAAGGGGAAGAACAGGAACACCGACATGCCGAGGAACATGTGGAACTTGTAGACCGGGCTCACCGCGGCCACCAGCGCCGGTTCGGGATGCAGGTAGAGAATGCTCTGCACCCAGTCGGCGAGCAGGATCATGGTCGCGGCGTCGCCGGCGTTGGCGTGATGGATCGAGGTCGGGATGGTGAACAGGCCCGCCGCCGCGGTCAGCGCCAGCCAGCCGAGGATGTTGATGTCCATCCAGCGCGAGGCGGCGCGCACGCGCTCGTTGAACATGCGCCGCAGCCAGAGCACCGCGGCGCCGAGCAGGCAGGCGCCGCCGAACACGGTGCCGGCCGCGATCGCGATCCACTGGTGGGTGAGGTCCGATACGCCGACGGCGAGGAACAGCGCGTGCGGCGTCAGCAGGCCGGCGAGGTGGCCGAGGAAGAGGCCGAGGATGCCGAAGTGGAAGAAGTTGCTGGCAAAGCGCATGCCGGCCTTCGACAGCAACTGGCTGGAGTCGCTCTTCCAGGTGTATTGCTCATGGTCGAAGCGGATCCAACTGCCGAGCAAAAATACGGTGGTCGCGATGTAGGGGTAGACCCCGAAGATGAAGTTGTGCAGGAATTCCATGGTCGTCTCCGTTTCTTTCCGTGGTGTGCCGCGCTTACAGGGCGCAGGGACTGCCGGCGGGCGGCAGGGTCCAGTTGACCGGCGGGTCGAAGTCGCCGTCGGCGAGGCAGGGGTCGCTGGTCGGCACCGCGGCGGCCAGCGCGATTTCGCCGCCGGCCTCGACGAGGCGGCTGCGCCGCTCGATCAGCGCCACGAGCGCGGCATAGCGGCTGCCGGCGGCGGCCAGATTGGCGTGCAACTGGCGCAGCACCTTGTTCCAGCGCGACAGGAACAGCCGGCCTTCGTCGGCCTCCAGGGTGGACACGAACTCCAGCATCAGCGGCAGGTAGTCGGGCAGTTCCTTCCCGGCGATCTCGACGCCGTATTCCTTGTAGAACTCGCTGAGGTCGATCAGCGCCGGCCCGCGGTTCTTGTCTTCGCCGATCAGATGGTGAGTGAGGTCGAGGCTGTGCTCGGGCACCATGTCGAAAGTGCGCACGTAGTCCTCCTCGGCCGCAAGCGGGTCGCCCGCGGCGAGTGCGGCGACGAAGGCGGCGAGTCCGGCGCGCTCGTCGGCGCTGAGGTCGACAGCGGCGGCGACGGCGGCGCCGATTTCCGGCAGCGCGGCGCGCAAGTCAGCGTCGGGATAGGCGAGCAGGGCGGAGGCGAGGCGATAGAACATCATGGGCGGGCTCCTAACGTTCGTCCGCCGCCGGCGCCGGCGCCAGCGACTCGACGGAATCCTTGCGGCGTTCGGGGAACAGCGAACTGCCGCTGATGCCGGGCGAGGAATCGTTGCCGAAGGAAAAGCCGTTCTGGCCCTGGAAGGCGTAGAAGTCCTCCAGGCTGACCTCGGCATGGCCGGTCGGGATGACGAAGCGGTCTTCGTAGTTGGCGATGGCCATCAACTGGTACATGTCCTTGGCCTGCTGTTCGGAGAGCCCCACCGCGTCGAGCGCACGCAGGTCGGCCTTGCCCTCGACATGCACCGAGCGCTGGTAGGAGCGCATCGCCATCATCTTGTTGATGGCGTCGCGCACCGGCTGCACCTTGCCGGCGGTGAGGATGCTGGCCAGGTATTGCAGCGGCAGGCGCAGGGTGTCGGCCTTGGGGATGACGCCGTCCGGCTCGGTCGGCAACTGGCCCTGGTCGATCGCCGATTGCACCGGCGAGAGCGGCGGCACGTACCAGACCATCGGCAGGGTGCGGAACTCGGGGTGCATGGGGAAGGCAATCTTCCACTCCATGGCCATTTTCCAGATCGGCGAACGGCGCGCGGCGGCGATCCAGTCTTCCGGCACGCCGTCGCGGCGTGCGGCGGCGATCACTTCGGGATCGTTGGGGTCTAGGAAAATGCTGCGGTGGGCTTCGTAGATGTCCTGCTCGTTCGCGGTCGAGGCCAGGGCTTCGATCTTGTCGGCATCGTAGAGCATGATGCCGTTGTAGCGGATGCGGCCGACGCAGGATTCCGAGCACACCGTCGGCATGCCCGATTCGACGCGCGGATAGCAGCCGATGCACTTCTCGGCCTTGCCCGATTCCCAGTTGTAGAACACCTTCTTGTAAGGGCAGGACGACACGCACTGGCGCCAGCCGCGGCACTTGTCCTGGTCGACGAGGACGATGCCGTCCTCCTCGCGCTTGTAGATCGAGCCCGAGGGACAGGCGGCGACGCAGGCCGGATTCAGGCAGTGATTGCACATGCGCGGCAGGTACATGTGGAAAGTGTTCTCGAACTGCGAGTAGATCTGCTTTTCCAGGCCCTTCATGTTCACGTCTTTGGCGCGCTGGTCGTATTCGCCGGCGAGGTCGTCTTCCCAGTTGGGGCCCCAGCGCACCTTGTCCATTTTCTTGCCGGTGATCTGCGACACCGGGCGCGCCGTCGGCGCCGCCTCGGACAGCGGCGCGTTCTGCAGCCGCGCGTAGTCGAAGGTGAAGGGCTCGTAGTAGTCGTCGATCTCCGGCATGTCGGGATTGGCGAAAATGTTGAGCAGGCGTGAGAGCTTGCTGCCGGACTTCAGTTGCAGCTTGCCATCGACCAGCTCCCAGCCGCCGCGCCAGATCTCCTGGTTTTCCCACTGCTTCGGATAGCCGATGCCGGGCTTGGATTCGACGTTGTTGAACCAGGCGTACTCGACGCCCTTGCGGTTGGACCAGACGTTCTTGCAGGTCACCGAGCAGGTGTGGCAGCCGATGCACTTGTCGAGGTTGAAGACGAGTGCGAATTGGGCACGAACTTTCATGCGGATCTCCTTTCCGTATCAGCGCGGGCCGATGCCGGCGGGGTTGAGTTGCGCTTCGCGCTCGGGCGTCAGCGGCCGTTCCAGCCACTCGACGTCCTGGTCGGCGATCTTGTGCACGACGACGAACTCGTCGCGCTGGGTGCCGACCGTGCCGTAGTAGTTGAAGCCGTAGGCGAGCTGGGCGTAGCCGCCGATCATGTTGGTCGGCTTGACGATGACGCGCGTCACCGAGTTGAGAATGCCGCCGCGCTTGCCGGTGGAAGGCGAGCCGGGCACGTTCACCGTCTTCTCCTGGGCGTGGTACATCATCGCCATGCCGCGCGGCACGCGCTGCGAGACGACGACGCGGGCGACCGTGGCGCCGTTGCCGTTCACCGCCTCGATCCAATCGTTGTCGGCGATGCCGATGCTGCGCGCGTCGTCCTCGGCGAGCCAGACGTAGGGCCCGCCGCGGAACAGGTTCAACATGCGCAGGTTGTCCTGGTAGGTGGAATGGATGCCCCCCTTCGAGTGCGGCGTGATCCAGTTCAGCACCAGATGCGGCTTCTTCTGCACCGCCGCCGGCACCGTGTTCTGCGACTTCATGTCGAGGCCGGGGCGGAAGGCGCAGAAGCCTTCGCCGAAGTCCAGCATCCATTCGTGATCCTGGTAGAACTGGGCGCGCCCGGTCAGGGTGCGGAACGGAATGTGCTCGTGGATGTTGGTGTAGCCGGCGGTGTAGGACACCTTGTCCGACTCGATGCCCGACCAGGTCGGCGCCGTGATGATCTTGCGCGGCTGCGCCTGGATGTCGCGGAAAGTGATCTTGTCCTCGTGGCGGCCGGCGTAGAGGTGGTGGTGATCGACGCCGGTCTTCTTCGTCAGCGCCGACCACGACTTGTGCGCCACCTCGCCGTTGGTTTCCGGTGCCATGCGCAACACCGCTTCGCAGGCGGCGATGTCGTCGGCGATGCTGGGCATGCCTTGCGAAACCCCCTCCTCGCGGATGGTGCCGTTATGCAGCTTCAGCTCTTCGTACTCCTGCTCGGTGTTCCAGTCGATGCCCTTGATGTTGTTGCCGAGCTTGGTCATCAGCGGCCCGAGGGCGCAGAACTTCTTGTGCGTGTTCGGGTAGTCGCGCGTGACGACCTTGAGCAGCGGCAGCGTCTTGCCGGGGATCGGCTCGCACTCGCCGCGCTTCCAGTCCTTGACGCCGAGCGGCTGCGCCAGTTCGAAAGGCGAATCGTGGTGCATCGGCAGCGCGACGACGTCGCGGCGCGTGCCCAGATGCTTCTCGGCCAGCGTCGAGAAGGCCTTGGCGATGGACTGGAAAATCTGCCAGTCGGACTTCGATTCCCAGCCCGGACTGACGGCTTCGGCGAGCGGGTGGATGAAGGGGTGCATATCCGTGGTGTTGAGGTCGTGCTTCTCGTACCAGGTGGCGGTCGGCAGCACGATGTCGGAATAGGCGCCGGTGGAGTTGAGGCGGAAGTTGATGTCCACCATCAGATCGAGCTTGGCCGTCGGCCCGTTCTCGTGATACTTGACCTCCTTGCACGCCTTGCCGTCGGTGCCTTCCTGCAGGACGCCGTTCTGCGCGCCGACCAGGTGCTTGAGGAAGTATTCGTGGCCCTTGGCCGAACTGCCGAGCAGGTTGGCGCGCCAGACGAAAAGGTTGCGCACGTGGTTCTCGGGCGCGTCGATGTCCTCGTAGGCGAAGGCCAGCTTGCCGGACTTCAACTGCTCGACCATGTGCCGGGCGACGCCGGCCTCGTCGGTGGCGCCGGCCTGCTCGGCCGCAGCGACGACGTCGAGCGGATTCTGGTTGAAGTGCGGCATCGAAGGCAGCCAGCCCAGGCGCTGCGAAACGACGTTGTAGTCGGCGAGCTGATAGCCCTGGTACTTGGCCTTGGCGGTCGGCGCCAGCAGGCCGTCGGCCGACACTTTTTCGTAGCGCCACTGGTCGCTGTGGAAATACCAGAAAGTGGTCGAGTTCATGTGGCGCGGCGGACGATGCCAGTCGAGGGCGAAGGCGATCGGCGCCCAGCCGGCCTGCGGCCGCAGTTTTTCCTGGCCGACGTAATGCGCCCAGCCGCCGCCGCTCTGACCGACGCAGCCGCACATGTGCAGCAGGTTCATGATCGAGCGGTACGACATGTCGTTGTGGTACCAGTGATTGATCGCCGCGCCCATGATGACCATGGACTTACCCTTGGTCTTGGCGGCGTTGTCGGCGAACTCGCGGCCGGTGCGGATGAGGTCGGCGCGCTTGACGCCGGTGACCTTCTCGGCCCAGGCCGGCGTGTAGGCGACGCTGGCGTCGTCGTAGGACGATGCGACGTTGCCGCCGCCGAGGCCGCGGTCGATGCCGTACTGCGCCACCTGCAAGTCGAAGACCGTGGCCACCAGCGCCTCGCTGCCGTCGGCGAGCCTGACCTTGCGCACCGGCACGTTGCGGTAGAGCAGCGTCGGCTCGTCGGGGTTGAAGTGGGGGAAGCCGACGGCGACGACGGCATCCTGCGCGCCGAGGCAGGACAACTGGGCGAAGATCTCGGCCTGGTTGGCGGCGTTTTTCGGCAGCGTGTTCCACTTGCCGTCCTCGCCCCAGCGGAAGCCGATGCTGCCGTTGGGGGCGACGAAGGCCTGCGTGTCCTCGTCATAGACGATGGTCTTCCAGTCCGGATTGTTGCTCTCGCCGAGCGCACCGTCGAAGTCCGAGGCGCGCAGCGTGCGATCGGTGGCGTAGCCCTCGCCGTACGCACGCAGCATCACCAGCATCGGCAGGTCGGTGAAGTTGCGCACGTAGTCGGTGAAATACGGATCCTGGCGCTCGATGTGGAATTCCTTCAGCGCGACGTGGCCCATGGCGAGAAAGGCCGCGGCGTCGGTGCCCTGCTTGACCGGCATCCAGAGGTCGGCGAACTTCACGTACTCGGCGTAGTCGGGCGCCATGGAGACGATCTTGGCGCCCTTGTAGCGCACCTCGGTGGCGAAGTGGGCGTCCGGCGTGCGCGTCATCGGCAGGTTGGCGCCGGTGATGATGAGATAGGTCGAGTTGTACCAGTCGGCCGCTTCCGGCACGTCGGTCTGCTCGCCCCAGGTCTGCGGACTCGCCGCCGGCAAGTCGCAGTACCAGTCATAAAAAGAGCCGCAGGCGCCGCCGATCAGGGAGAGGTAGCGGCTGCCTGCGGCGTAGGAAATCATGGACATCGCCGGGATCGGCGAAAAGCCGAATATGCGGTCCGGGCCGTGCTTGACGATCGTATGCACGTTGGCAGCGGCGATGATCTCGGTGATCTCGTCCCAGTTCGTGCGCACGAAGCCGCCGAGGCCGCGCACCGCCGTGTATTTGAGGCGCTTGGCCGGATCGGCCTGGATCGCCGCCCAGGCCTCGACCGGGTCCTTGCCGGTCCGGCGCTCGGCGCGATAGAGATCGAGCAGGCGGCCGCGGATCAGCGGATGCTTGATGCGGTGCGGGCTGTAGAGATACCAGGAAAAGGAGGCGCCGCGCTGGCAGCCGCGCGGCTCGTGGTTGGGCAGGTCTTCGCGCGTGCGCGGATAGTCGGTCTGCTGCATCTCGAAGGCCACCAGGCCGTTCTTGACGAATATCTTCCACGAACAGCCGCCGGTGCAGTTCACGCCGTGGGTCGAACGCACCACCTTGTCGTGGCGCCAGCGGTTGCGGTAGGCGTCTTCCCATTTGCGGTCTTCGTTGGTGACGATGCCGTGATCGCCGGAAAAAGTGCTCTTGATGCGATCGAAAAACTTCAGGCGATCGAGGAAATGACTCATTGCTGTCTCCTAACGAATGCGGGTTGTCGGCTTACGGGTTCTTTATCTCGGACGTCGGCCGCAGATAGAACCACCAGTTGAGAATCAGGCAGAGGGCGTAGAACACCGCGAAGCCGTACATGGCGTACTCGGGCGTGCCGGCCTTGATCTGGCCGCCGATGACGACGGGGGCGATGAAGGAGCCGTAGGCGGCGACGGCCGAGGTCCAGCCGAGCACGGGGCCGGCCTGGATGCGGTCGAAGATGACGCCGACGGTGCGGAAGGTGGAGCCGTTGCCGATGCCGGTGGCGGCGAACAGAATCACGAAGGCGATCAGGAAGGGCATGAAGAACACTTCCGGCGTCGCCGAGTGATAGGCCTGCATCATCAGATAGCCGGTGTAGGCCGAGGCCGCCACCATCACCACCGAGATGATCTGGGTGACGATGGAACCGCCGACCTTGTCGGAAATCCAGCCGCCGACCGGGCGGATCAGGGCGCCGACGAAGGGGCCGATCCAGGCGTAGGTGAGGGCCGAGGGCGCGTTCGGATTCTTCAGCGTGTGGGTGAGCAGGCCGCTCGCCGGATCGACGACGTGGCTGATGCCGAAAATCACCGTGATCGACAGGGGCAGCGCCATCGAAAAGCCGATGAAGGAGCCGAAGGTCAGCACGTAGAGAATGGTCATCGACCAGGTGTGCTTGTTCTGGAAAATCTCGAACTGCTTGGCGATGTTGGCCTTCATCTCGCCGATGGCCGCGAGCTTCATCACCAGCAGCGTCGCCACCATGATCAGCGGCAGCGCCACCCACATGTTGAGCAGGCCGAGCCCGCTCGGCGCCGGCAGGTAAAGATAGAGCCCGACCGCCGAGGTCAGGAGCGCCAGGCCGTAGAGCCAGAGAATCTTGACGAAGGCGGCGACCGTGGTGCCGATGCCGGTCGAGATCGTCAGCAGGTTGTTCATGCCCGCGAAGCCGAAGAAGGCGAGCGGCACCAGCGCCACCAGCCAGATGTAGCCGGCGTTCTGGATGAAGGTCGGCGTGCCGGCCTGGATCTTGCCGAGAATCCAGCCGCTGTCCTTGACCAGGGTCATGGCGTCGCCGCCGAGCGCGCCGAAGACGCCCATGGTCATCGCCAGCGGAATCAGAATCTGCATGGTGGTGACGCCGAAGTTGCCGAGACCGGCATTGATGCCGAGCGCCGTGCCCTGCAGGCGCTTGGGGAAGAAGGTGTTGATGTTCGACATCGAGCAGGCGAAGTTGCCGCCGCCGATGCCCGAGAGCAGCGCGCAGAGCTGGAACACCCACAGCGGCGTCGTCTTGTCTTGCAGCGCGATGCCGGTCAGCAGCGCCGGAATCATCAGCAGCGCCGTGGTCAGGAACACCGTATTGCGGCCGCCGGCGATGCGGATGAAGAACGAGGCCGGAATGCGCAGCGTGGCGCCGGCGAGGCCGGAGATCGCCGTCAGGGTGAACATCTCCTCGGGCTTGAAGGGAAAGCCGAGGTTCAGCATCTGCACCGTGATAATGCCCCACATCAGCCAGACGTCGAAGCCGCAGAGCAGGCTCGGCACCGAGATCCACAGGTTGCGATAGGCGACGCGCTTGCCGTGCGCCTCCCAGAAGGCGTTGTCCTCGGGTCGCCAGTCGGCGATGTCGACGCTGCTGGTCGGCGCGGGGGCCAGGGTTTGGGCGGTAGTCATGGAGTCTCCTCTGCGTTATTGGATTTGGCTGCTATTCGAGGACGTCGGCGAAGCGGCGGCGGCTCATCAGATCGAGGCCGCGCACCTCGGTCCAGTACATCCAGATCAGGGAGATCCAGACGATGCCGTACATCAGCATGAAGCAGCTCGAACGCACGCCGGTCAGGTCCACCAGGGCGCCGAACATGATCGGCAGCAGGAAGCCGCCCATGCCGCCGGCGAGGCCGACGATGCCGGAGATGACGCCGATGTTGTGCGGATAGTCGTCGGAGATGTACTTGAAGACCGAGGCCTTGCCGACCGCCCAGGCGACGCCCATGCCGAACATGAGGGCGGTGAACACCCAGACGTTGAGGCCGAGATGGAAGGTCTGCGGCCCGGTCACCGTTTTGACGGTGAATTCGGACTGCGGATAGGACAGCACGAACAGGCAGATCCATGAGAACCACAGCACCCACCAGGTGACCGCGTGGGCGCCCCACTTGTCGGACATCCAGCCGCCGATGGCGCGCAGCACGCCGCCCGGCAGCGAGAAGCAGGCGGCGAGGAAGGCGGCGCTCTTGATGTCGAAGCCGTATTCGGCGACGTAGTACTTGGTCATCCACAGCGACAGCGCGACGTAGCCGCCGAAGACGATGGAATAGTACTGGCAGTACTTCCAGACCTTGGGATCCTTCAGCGCCGCGAGTTGGTCGCGCACGCTGACGCCCTGGCCGACCTTGTGCGCCGGATCGTCGTGGCTGAACATCCAGAACAGCAGCACCGTACCGAGCATGATCGCAGCATAGATCTGCGGCACCGCCTGCCAGCCCAGCGCGATGACGATGCTCGGCGCCACCAGCTTGGTCACCGCCGCGCCCGAATTGCCGGCGCCGAAGATGCCCATCGCCGTGCCCTGCTGCCGCTTCGGGAACCAGCGCGCGCAGTAGGCGATGCCGACGGTGAAGGAGCCGCCGGCGACGCCGACGAATAGGCCGGTCACCAGGTAGTGCCAGAACGCCGTGCCGTAGGAAATCAAGTAGATCGGCACCACGGTCGACGCCATCAGCGTGACGAAGACGATGCGCCCGCCGTAGCGGTCGGTGAGCATGCCCAGCGGCAGGCGGATCAGCGAGCCGGTCAGCACCGGCATCGCCACCAGCAGCCCGAACTGGGTTTCGTTGAGGTCAAGCGTCGCCTTGATCGGAATGCCGATCACCGCGAACATCATCCAGACCATGAAGCACACCGTGAACGCCAGCGTGCTCACGATCACCACCGACCATGCCTTGCGTTGTTGCGTCGCCGCCATCGTTGTCTCTCCTTGCCCCGTTGCATCGAGGCTTCTCCCAGGACTGCATGCTAGGGAGCGCGGGCGCAGGAGAAAATCCGCCGGAAGCACATCCGCGCGGAGGCAGAAGGAGGGGGTGGCCCTACCGAGGAGCTAGGCGGGAGGACGCGGCGAGTAGTTCGGAAGAACTAAAGGCGGGAGGGCGAAACGCCTCACGATGTCGACGGCGTGCCGATACGCACGATCAACCTCGAAGGCCTGTTACTTACGAAGCAGACCGTGCGGGACAAGGATATCGCCGACCGCAGGGTGCTGGAACAGGCGTTGAAGGCCGTTCGACAAGGCGCTTCTTGACCGATCCGCGATCCGCCATGGAACGATTACGGCGGATCACTACCCTTCACCAGCCCGTGCTCGACCGCATACACCGCGGCCTGCACGCGACTGGTCATGCCGAGTTTCTTGAGGATACCCTGCAGGTGGATCTTGACCGTGCTCTCGGCGAGGTCGAGGCTGCGGGCGATTTCCTTGTTGCTGGCGCCCTTGGCGAGGAAGGTGAGAATCTCGCGCTCGCGCGGCGACAGCTTGTCGTGGTCGGCGGCGACCGGCGCTGCCGGCGCCTTGGCGGCGCCGCGCACGTTCTGCATCAGCTTCGCCGTCATCTGCGCCGACATCACGGCCTCGCCGTCGGCGGCGCGGCGCACGGCGTCGATGAGGAAATCGGCGTCGATGTTCTTCAGCAGATAGCCCTGGGCACCGGCGCGCAGGGTGTCCAGCAGGTCGTCGGCGTCTTCCGACACCGTGAGCATGACGACGCGGCTGGCCGGGGCTTCTTCGACGATGAGCTGCACGGCTTCGCGGCCGGAGATGCCGGGCATGTGCAGGTCGAGCAGTACGACGTCGGGCTGTAGCGACTTGGCGCGCTTGACGCCTTCGAGGCCGTCGCCGGCCTCTCCCACCACTTCGAAATCCGGTTGCCGCTGGAGCAGCACCTTGATGCCGCTGCGAAACAGCGTGTGGTCGTCGACCAGCAGTACGCGTATTTTCCGTTCCATGCCGTGCCGCCTATCTGGGCAGGATGAGGGTAACACACGTGCCGCGGCCGGGCGCCGCGTCCAGTTGCAGGCGGGCGCCGATGCGGTGGGCGCGTTCGCGCATGATGCCGATGCCGACGTGCGAGCCGCCGTCTTCGGTGACCTGGGTTGGGTCGAAGCCCTTGCCGTTGTCGCGCACGGCGATGGCGAACTCGGCGCCGCCGCGCATTTCGACGTCGACGGCACTGGCGGCTGCATGCTTGCGCACGTTGGAGAGCGCCTCCTGGATGATGTGCAGGACCTGGATCGTGCTGGTGGCGGCCGGCGCCACGGCGTCGCCGATCTTGCGCAGCGAGGTGCGGATGTCGGTCTGGCCTTCGAACTTTTCCAGCGCGCTGCGCACCGCGTCGTCGAGATCGGCGTGGTTCACCTTGATGCGGAAATGCACCAGGAGTTCGCGCACGTTGTCGTAGCTTTCCTGGATCGCCTCGCGCATGCGGGACAGCTCTTCCGCCGCCTCGGCGAGGTCGCCGCTGCGCAGCGAGGCTTGCAGCATCTGGGCCTGGATGTTGAGGAAGGCCAGAGCCTGGGCGATGCTGTCGTGCAGTTCCTGGGCCAGCAGGTTGCGCTCCTCGGATACGGCCATTTCCTTTTCGCGCAAGACCAGGCGCAGGTTCTCGATGGTCACCGCCAGGTGCTGGCCGATGGCTTCGAGCAGCCGCAATTCATCGGCGTCGAGGACGCGGGGGATGCGGAAGAACAGGGTGACGATGCCGAACACCTGGTGCTTGGAGCGGATCGGAATGGCGGCCATCGCCGCGTAGCCGTCCTCGATGCAGTTCGCCAGCAGTTCGACCGAGCTCGGGGGCGCCGTCAGATCCTGGGCGACGGCGGCGCCCTGGGCGGCGGCGCCGCCGCACAGGCAGGAGCCCATCGGCAGCCGTGCTTCGGCGCGCAGGAAGCATTCCGACATGTTGCTGCTGACGACGATTTCGAGTTCGCGCGTCGCCGCGTTGACCAGGCGCACGACGCCGCCGTCGGCGGCGAGCAGGTCGCAAAGCCGGAGCAAGACGCCCTTGCAGACGGCTTCGAGGGTGGCGGGCTCGGCCAGGTAGGCGGTGATCTCGTAAAGCAGGGCGAGCTCGCGGTTCTTTTCCTCGACGCTGTGCGTCTTGTCGGCGACGCGCTGTTCGAGGGTGGCGTAGAAATCTTGCAGATGGTCGGCCATGTGGTTGAAGCCCGACGCCAGTTCGCCGAATTCGTCCTGCGTCGCCACCGGCAGGCGCACGCCGAAATCCGCGGCAGCCATGCGCTCGATGCCGGTGCGCAGCGAGTCGACCGGCCGGATGACCAAGCTGTGGAACAGATAGATCAGGAAGATCGCGCCGAGCAGCGAGAAGGCGACCAGCGCGTTCTGGAACACGTACATCAGCCGCGTGTGGCGCGCATTGCTCTGCTCGACCAGCAGCACCAGCTCGTTCACCATCGGCACGTAGGCCTATACCGCGGCGTCGAAAGCGGCCATCAGGCGCCGCCGCTCGGCATCGTCCGTCACGGCGAGCAGCTTCTCGACCTGCGGCCTGACGTTGCCGTCCCACTCGCGCCGCAGCGAGCGCATCTTTTCCGCGACGCCGGCCTCGCGCGGCAGGAACAGGGGGCGGTCCGGATCGCCATTCTCCAGTTTGGCGAGCGTGGCTTCGAAGTCTTCCATGAAACGGCGCGCTTCGGCCAGGGCGGCCGCGCGCGGCAGGGTGCCGTCCAGCGCCTGATGCAGGCGGTAGGCGAGGCCGTAGGTGCGCATGCGCTCCGAGCCGGCGTCGTTGATCGCCGCGGCGCCGCCTTCGAGCTGATGCGCGACGTTGAGCGTCAGCAGGATCACCGCCAGGGCGAAGACGAAAAACAACACGAGGATGGCGTTGATCTTCGTGCCGAGCTTGCGCGGGATGAACCTGTCCATCATCGGCTGCGCTGTCCTGGCGATGGCGCCGCGCCGCGGCGCCCGCCGGCGCGCGTCAGCGGCGGGCGGCGTTGGCGCCGCTCGGCGCCGGCGGCCCCTTGCCGCCCCGGGAACGCGCTTCGGCGATGCCCGCCGCCAATTGCTGCGCGTCTTCGGAATTGGCCGGCAACAGGCGCAGCAGATGCTCCCAAGCCGCGACCGCCTTGTCGTAGCGGCCCTGCTCGAAGGCAGCGGAACCGGACAACCAGAGCGCTTGCAGGTTGTCGGGATCGAGCTTGAGCGCCTTGTCGATGAGCCGCAGCGCCTTGTCCTCGAACCTGCCGCCGGCCCGCGCCGCGACGACGTCGGCATAGACGGCGAGCAGTTGCGCATCCTGTTCGACCAGCGGCGCGGCGCGCTCGAAGGCCTTCTCGGCGTCGGCGAAGCGCTGCATCGCCTTGTAGGAGCGCGCCAGCATCAGCCAGCCGTCGAGATTGCCGGGCTCCTTTTCGAGACGCGCGGCAAGGCCGGACACCATGTTCTCGATTTCCTGCGGCGTGACGTTGCGCTGCGGCGCCGTCGGCGACAGGCCGGCCGGGGTGCCGATGAAGACGTAGAGCCCCGCAGCAGCGGCCGGCAACAGCAGAGCCAGGGCGAGCAGGGTCTTCTTCGGCGCGCGCGCCACCGGCGCCGACTCTTCGGCGGAGCCGTCCTCGAGCACGCGCCGTTGCAGTTCCGCCTGCGCCTTCCGGTAGTCGTCCTCGCTCAGCGTTCCGTCCGCGCGGTCGCGCGCGAGTTCGGCGATCTGGTCGCGATAGATGGCCGCATTCAACTGCTTGTGGGAGGTGGCGGCCCGCTCGGCGCGGCGCCAGAAAAAGGGGCGCAGCAGCAGCAGCAGGGTGGCGGCGACGGCGACGGCCGCGGCGGCGAAAAATCCGGTCATTTGTCGCTTTCTTTCAGCAGCGCCTCGGCGCGCAGGCTTTCCTCGGCGGAAAGCGGCGTATCCGTGACCTGGCGCCCGCGGCGGCGCAGGTAGGCGATGAGCCCACCGACGGCGGCGAGCAGGAGGACGAAGGGGCCGATCCAGAGCAGCCAGGTCGTGGGCTTCAGCGGCGGCCGGTAGAGCACGAAGTCGCCGTAGCGACTGACCATGAATTCCTTGATCTCGGCGTCGCTCTTGCCGGCCTTGATCAGGTTGCGCACTTCGCGGCGCAAGTCCTGGGCGAGATCGGCGCGCGACCCGGCCAGCGATTCGTTCTGGCAGACCAGGCAGCGCAGTTCCTCCGATATCACCATCAGGCGTTTTTCGACGGCCGGATCTTCGGCGAGCGGTGCCGCCTCTTTTGCCCAGACGGCGGAGCAGGCCAGCAACAACAGCAGGGCGGCGAAAAGTCGTCTCACGATTTCTTCAACTCGTTGATGAGGGGCAGAATGGTCTTCTCCAGCGCTTGTGCGGTCAGCGGCCCGATGTGCTTGTAGCGGATGACGCCGGCCTTGTCGATGACGTAGGTTTCGGGCACGCCATAGACGCCGTAATCGATACCGACGCGGCCGTCGGCGTCGAACACCGAGAAGTCGTAGGGATTGCCGGACATGGTCAGCATGCGCAGGCCGTCGGTGCGCGTGTCCTTGTAATCGAGGCCGATCAGCGGCGCCACCCGGGCACGGGCGAACTCGACGAGCAGCGGATGCTCCTGGCGGCAGGACACGCACCACGACGCCCAGACGTTGAACATCCAGACCTGGCCCTTGAGGTCGGCCGGCGAGAACTTCTTCGTCGGATCGGCCAGTTGTTCGAGCGTGAAGGCAGGCGCCGGCTTGTTCACCAACGGCGAGGGCACTTCGCGTGGGTCGCGGTTCAGGCCGACGGCGAGGAAGCCGACGAGGACGACGAACAAGGCCAGCGGGATGAGGAATCTTTTCATCGGGGGGCACCTTCCAGAACGGCCGCGGGCGCCGCGGCGGACTTGAATTTGAGCCGGTAGCGGCGATCGGACACCGAGCACAGGCCGCCCAGCGCCATCAGCAGGCAGCCGCCCCAGATCCACTGGACGAAGGGTTTGTAATAGACGCGCACGGCCCAGGCCTGTCCTTCCAGCGGTTCGCCGAGCGAAACATAGACGTCGCGCGTGACGCCGGCGTCGATGGCGGCGTTGGTCATCGGCATCTGCGACGAGAAGTAGTTGCGCTTCTCGGGATAGAGCTTGCGCAGCGGCTTGCCGTCCTTGAGCAGGTCGAAATCGCCGCGCGCCGCCCGGTAGTTGGGACCGGGCACGTCGGCGACGCCGTTGAAGCGGAAGGTGTGGCCGCCGACGACGACGGTGTCGCCCGGCTCCATGCGCACGTCCTTCTCGTCCTGATAGCCGCCGACCATGGTGACGCCGACGACGAACACGGCGACGCCGAGATGGCCCAACTGCATGCCCCAAAACGAGAGCGGCGGCGTGCCGCCGGCGCGGCGCCGCTCGTAGATCTGGAACGCCACCGAAGCGGCGATCCACACCGCCAGCAGGCTGCCGATGCCGGTGAGCACCGTCCAACTGCCCATCAGG
>JACRPB010000265.1 GCA_016214175.1 Rhodocyclales bacterium | reverse complement strand
GCCGGTTTCGCCGTTGCCGATACGCTTGGGCTGGTCGAAGCCGATCCAGGCGATGCCGACCACGGTGGGCTGGTAGCCGCAGAACCAGGCATCGACATAGTCGTTGGTGGTGCCGGTCTTGCCCGCCAGGTCGCTGCGCTTGAGCGCCTGCGCCGCCCGCGTCGCGGTCCCGCGCCGCACCACGTCGTGCATCATGCTGTCCATGATCCAGGCGTTGCGCGCGTCGATCACGCGCAGGCTTTCGTCGCCCGCCACCGCCGGATCCATGGCGGCGAGCACGTTGCCGCTGCCGTCCACGATCTGCTTGACGATGTGGGGCTCAATGCGATAGCCGCCGTTGGCGAATACTGAATAGGCGGCAAGGTGTTGCCAGGGCGTCAGTGAGCCGGCGCCCAGCGCCATGGTCAGATAGGGCGGGTGCTTGTCGGCCTCGAAACCGAAACGCGTCACGTAATCCTGTGCGTACTGGGTGCCGATGCTGCGCAAGAGGCGGATCGACACCATGTTCTTCGATTTGGCGAGGGCGGTACGCATGGCCATAGCGCCTTCGTATTTGCCGTCGTAGTTCCGCGGTTCCCATACCAGGTTGCCGGTCTCGGCCGCCGAGATGGAGATCGGCTCGTCCTCGATCACCGATGCC
Organism: Rhodocyclales bacterium; assembly: GCA_016214175.1. Classification (GTDB taxonomy): domain Bacteria; phylum Pseudomonadota; class Gammaproteobacteria; order Burkholderiales; family Rhodocyclaceae; genus Nitricoxidireducens. The sequence goes on along the minus strand of JACRPB010000265.1, from coordinate 12,741 downwards.
GGCGTGTAGCCCTTTTCCAGCGCAGCGGAATAGATGAAGGGCTTGAAGCTCGATCCCGGCTGGCGCCAGGCCTGGGTAACGTGATTGAACTTGTTGCGGTTGAAATCGAAGCCGCCGACCAGGGCACGAATGGCACCGTCGATCGGGCTGGCGGCGACGAAGGCGGCTTCGACTTCGGGCAACTGGGCGATCTGCCAGTCCTTGTCGCCTTTCTGCACGCGGATCACCGCGCCGCGCCGCAGGCGCTTGTTGGCCGGCGCCTTGTCGTCGAGCATACGCGTCGCGAACTTGAGGCCTTCGCCGGCCAGCGTCACGATCTCGCCGCCACGCAGATACGCGCGCACCTGACGGGTGTCGGCGCTGAGGACGATGGCGGCCTTGAGGTCGTCGGCATCGTCGAATTCCTGCACGTGGTCTTCGAGCGCCTCGTCGTCGTCCTTCTGGATGTCGGCCATGTCGACATAGGCTTCGGCACCGCGGTAGCCGTGGCGCCGGTCGTAATCGAGCACGCCGCGACGCAAGCTGGCGTAGGCGGCCTGCTGGTCGGCCAACTGGATGGTGGTGACGACGCGCAGCCCGCTGCTGTAGGCTTCTTCCGGGAAGCGCTCGACGGCGATCTGGCGCGCCATTTCGGCGACGTAATCGGCGCGCACGCCGAAATCGTTGATGTCGTGCTTGATGCGCAACGGCTCCTTGACGGCGGCCGCATATTGCTTGTCGTCGATATAGCTCAGATCGCGCATGCGGCGCAGGACATAGGCCTGACGCAGACGCGCACGCTTGGGATTGGCGACCGGGTTGTAGGCCGACGGCGCCTTCGGCAGACCGGCCAGCATCGCCGCCTCGGCGACGCTGATGTCCTTGAGCGGCTTGCCGTAATAGATTTGGGCGGCGGCCGAGAAACCGTAGGCGCGCTGCCCCAGGTAAATCTGGTTGATATAGACCTGGAGAATCTCGTCCTTGCTCAGGTTGTGCTCGATCTTGAAGGACAGCAGCACCTCGTAGATCTTGCGCGTCAGGGTCTTCTCGGTCGACAGAAAGAAGTTGCGCGCCACCTGCATGGTGATGGTCGACGCGCCCTGCCGCTTGCCGCCGCCAATCAGATTGGAATAGGCGGCGCGCAGCACGCCCAGCGTGTCGATGCCCGGATGCTGGTAGAAACGCTCGTCCTCGGCGGCCAGAATGGCCTGCTTCATGACCGCCGGCACTTCCTGGATTTGCACGAAGTCGCGGCGCTCTTCGCCGAACTCGCCGATCATATGACCGTCGGCCGTATAGATGCGCAGCGGAATCTTCGGCCGATAGTCGGTGAGTACCTCGACCGAAGGCAGTTGCGGATAGGCCAGAATGAAGACGATTCCGACCAGGGCGAGCCCCATCAGGCCGAGACCGGCCAGAAACATGACCGGCAGCAATAACCAGCGCAGGGAGGTGGGCAAGGAGGAACTCGACAACCGGGAAAGGAGGCCTATTATATCGGCGCCAGGAAGCCAGTTCCGGTTCCGGAACTGCGGCACACGGTTCAATAATTGTGCTTTACAGCCGATATAGCTGCTGTTACGATCTAAAGTAAATTATCCGTACCCTACCTAACGCAAGGTTATTAAAGGAAAAATCATTGCAGATTGACCTGTCGATCTTCAATCCAAAAGCCCGTCCGCTCATAGGGGTGGATATCAGTTCGTTTGCCGTCAAGATGGTGGAACTATCCGATGCCGGCAACGGGGATTTGAAGATCGAACACTACGCGATCGAGCCTTTGCCGAAGGATGCCGTCGTGGACGGCAACATCGCCAACATCGAGGCGACGACGGAGACGGTCGAGCGTTGTTGGCGGCGCATGGCGTCGTCGACCAAGTATGTGGCGCTGGCACTGCCCACCGCCGCGGTGATTACCAAGAAGATCATCCTCGCCGCCAACCTCAACGAGCAGGAAATGGAACTGCAAGTCGAGACCGAAGCCAACCAGTACATTCCCTTCGCGCTCGACGAGGTCAATCTGGATTTCCAGGTGATCGGTCCGGCGCCCACCGGGCCCGAAGAAGTCGAGGTCTTGATCGCGGCATCGCGCAAGGAAAAAGTCGAAGACCGCGTCGCCTGCGCCGAAGCCGCGGGCATGAAGCCGACGGTGATGGACGTCGAGTCCTATGCGGCCCAGGCCGCCTTCGAACTGGTCGAGCGGCAGTTGGCCGGCGGCGGCAAGGACATGGTGATCTCCCTGGTCGACGTCGGCACCAACGTCATGAACGTGACCATGCTGAAAAACGACCAGTCGGTCTATACCCGCGAACAGGCTTTCGGCGGCGCCCAGCTCACCCAGGACATCATGCGCACTTACGGCATGAGTTTCGAGGAAGCCGAAACCGCCAAGCGCACGCATTCCCTGCCTGAGAACTATGAGGGCGAAATTCTGCGTCCCTTCCTCGAAAATCTGGCCCTGGAGGTTTCGCGGGCCATGCAGTTCTTTTTCACTTCGACGCCGTTCACCCAGGTGCATCAAGTCGTGCTGACCGGCGGCTGCGCCATTTTGCCCGGCGTCCAGGACGTGGTGGCGGATCGGACCCAGGTCCCGACGCTGGTCGCCAATCCTTTCGCCGGCATGACGCCGTCTGCGCATATCCGGCCCAAGTACCTGGCGGCCGATGCACCTTCGCTGATGGTCGCCTGCGGGCTGGCCCTGCGGAGATTCAATCAGTGATCCGCATCAACCTACTGCCGTGGCGCGAGGAAAGGCGCAAGGCAAGGCGCCAGCAGTTTTTCGCCCTGGCCGGACTGATTACGATCCTGGCCGGCGCCATCTGGTTCGTCGGCTACGGCATCATCAACGGCTATATCGGCGTCCAGGAAGGCAAGAACGCCTTCCTGAAGAGCGAGATCGCGTCGCTCGACAAGGAGATCGAGGAAATCCAGCGGCTCAAGGAACAGACGGACTCGCTGCTGTCGCGCAAGCGCATCATCGAATCCCTGCAGGCAAACCGCACCGAAACCGTGCACCTGTTCAACGAACTCGTGCGGCAGGTGCCGGAGGGCGTTTATCTGAAGTCGATACGCCAAACGGGCGACAAGATCAATCTCGTCGGCTATGCCCAATCCAACGCGCGCGTCTCTTCGCTGATGCGCAACGTCGAGGCGTCGCCGGTCATGGAGCGGCCCGACCTGGTGGAAATCAAGGCGACGACGGTCGGCAACCGCCGGCTGTCCGAATTCAATCTGAACGTCGCGATTACCCGGCAGAGTACCGACGACGACAAGAAGGCGGGCGCCAAACCGGCGGGCACGAAACCATGAAGACGCCGACTCTGCCCAAGTTCAATCTGCCGACCGTCGATTTCAAGCAACTCGCGGAAGAGTTCCGCACCCTGGACCCCAAGGATCCGGGCCTGTGGCCGCTGATCCCGCGCATCGTGATCCTCGCCGTCGTCTTCGTCGTCCTGCTGCTGGCGACCTGGCTGCTGGGCTGGAGCGTCCAGCTCGAAGTCCTGGACAACAAGGCCAAGGAAGAAGCGAAGCTCAAGGAAGATTGGCTCAACAAGAAGAAACAGGCCGTCAATCTCGACGAACACCGAAAGCAGTTGGCCGAAATCGACCGTTCCTTCGGCGAACTGTTGAAGCAACTGCCCAACAAGTCGGAAATCGAGGCCTTGCTGGTCGATATCAACCAGGCCGGCCTCGGACGCGGCTTGCAGTTCGAGTTGTTCCGGCCGGGCGCGGAGACGATGAAGGGCTTTTACGCAGAACTGCCGATCGCACTCAAGCTGACCGGCAGCTACCATGACCTCGGGTCCTTTGCCGGCGACGTGGCGAAGTTGTCGCGCATCGTCACGCTCAACGACATCGAAGTGGCGGACACCGCCAAGGACGCCAAGGGCGCCAGCGCCGGCATGCTGTCGATGTCGACGACGGCGAAGACATTCCGCTATCTCGACGACGAAGAGCTCGCCAGACAGAAGAAGGCGGCCCAGGAGAAGGCCAAGGCGGGGGCCAAGAAATGAAGCGCCGCTGCCTGATCGCAATTGCCGCCTTGTCGCTGGCCGCTTGCAGCAGCGAAGAGCATTCCGACATCAAGCAGTGGATGAAGGACGCGACCAAGGATTTGCGCGGCCGCGTCCCTCCCCTGCCCGAAATGAAGCCCTTCCCGGTCGTTTCCTACGACGCGGCGGACCTGATAGATCCGTTCCGTTCGGCCAAGATCGAACCGGCGAAGAAAGCCGGCGGCGGTGGCATCAAGCCCGACTTCGAGCGCCGCAAGGAAGAATTGGAGCGTTACCCGCTGGAAGCCCTCAAGTTCGTCGGGCTGATACGCAACGACAAGGCGCTGTATGCGGTAATCATCGCCGAAGGTCGGATCTATCGCGCCAAGATCGGCAACTACATGGGGCAGAACTTCGGCATGATCACGGACATCCAGACCACCCCCGGCCTGGATGAAGGTAGGCTGATCTTGAAGGAACAGGTGCAGGATGCGGGCGGGGACTGGGTCGAAAACGAAACGGCCGTCGAAATGCTCGTCCAGGAGGCTAGGAAATGAGAAACACCATCGCAACGGCCGTAAGGTTCGTCGTCAGCGCGCTGCTCGCGTTCATCTGGTCTGCCGCCTCGGCCGGAAACCACGCCGGCGATCTTTCCGGACCGCAGAACAGCATCGAGAACATCCAGGTCAGCCAGCAAGCGGGCAATATTCTGGTCCGGGTGACCCTCCGCCAGGCCCTGCCCGCGCTGCCGGGCAGTTTCAGCATCGCCAATCCGGCGCGGCTGGCGTTCGATTTCCCGGCGACCGGCAATGGGCTCGGTCGTACCGTGCAGCAAGTCAATGAGGGCGACCTGAAAAGCATCAACATCATCCAGGTCGGCGATCGCACGCGCATGGTCATGAACCTGCGCCGCAACGTGCCGTTCGAGACCCAGATCGAGGACAAGACCCTGCTCATCACGTTCGCCCCGCCAATCGCCGGTGAGGCCCAAACCAGGACGACGACCCAGTTTGCCGAAGCCAAGCCTCAGGACGCGGCCCAAAGCATACGCGACATCAATTTCCGTCGCGGCAAGAATGGCGAAGGACTGATCGTCATCGACCTCTCCGATCCGAACGTCGGCATCGACATTCGCCAGCAGGGGACGAATCTGGTGGTCGAAATGGGCAAGACGACGATGCCCGAGAATCTGCGGCGGCGCCTCGACGTCACCGATTTCGCCACGCCGGTGACCACGGTCAACAGTCAGCAGCAGGGCGACAACTCCCGCATCGTGATCTCGCCGCGCGGCCTGTGGGAACATAACGCCTACCAGAGCGACAACCAGTTCGTCATCGAAGTGAAGCAAGTGGTCGAAGACCCGAACAAGCTGGTGCAGGGATCGCGCGGCGGCTATCAGGGCGAGAAGCTGTCGCTCAACTTCCAGAACGTCGAAGTGCGCGCGGTGCTCCAGGTCATCTCCGACTTTACCAACCTCAACATCGTCGTCAGCGACTCCGTCACCGGGTCGCTCACGCTGCGGCTGAAGGATGTGCCTTGGGATCAGGCGCTGGACATCATTCTGAATACCCGCGGCCTCGACATGCGCAAGAACGGCAACGTCATCTGGATCGCGCCGCGCGACGAACTGGCCGCCAAGGAAAAACTGGGGCTCGAATCGCAGCAGCAGATCGCCGACCTGGAGCCGACGCGCACCGAGAGCTTCCAGCTCAACTACCACAAGGCGAAAACGGTGCAGGACTTCCTCAAGAACAAGGACCAGTCTTTGCTCTCGAAGCGCGGCGGCGTCGTCATCGACGAGCGCTCCAACAAGCTATTCATCACCGATACGCCGAGCCGGCTCGAAGACGTCCGCCGCATGCTCGCCGAAATCGACGTGGCGTCCCGACAGGTGATGATCGAAGCGCGCATCGTCGAGGCGTCGGACGGCTTTTCCAAGGAACTGGGCGTCCGCCTCGGCGGATCCGATCCGATCGGTCTGGCCGGGGCGGGAAACAAGCTCCTGGGCATGAACGGCCTGCGCTTCGGGCTGGGCGGCAGCTATAGCGATTACCCGACATCGCAGGTTGCCGCGGCCAGTGCGGCCGCCGCCAATGCGGCCGCAGCCGCAGCCGATGCCAAAGCCGCCTTCGCGGCGGCGAACGCCACGCCGCCCACCCCCTATCTGTCGGGCGCCTATACACGCACGGTCCCGACGATTCCGTTCTCGCAATTCATCAATCTGCCTGCCTCCAATCCGAGTGCCAGCAAAATCTCTTTGGCGTTATTCAATTCGGACATGACCCAGGTCATCAACCTGGAGCTCAGCGCGCTCGAAGCCGACAACAAGGGCAAAACGGTGACCAGCCCGCGCATTCTGACGGCGGACAAGGTCGAGGCCCTGATCGAGCAGGGCGTGCAGGTGCCGTATCTGTCGGCGTCGAGTTCCGGCGCAACCAGCGTGTCATTCCAAAAAGCCGTGATGTCGCTGAAAGTCACGCCCAACATCACCCCCGACGGCCGCATCATGATGAATCTGGACATCAACAAGGACGCGCCGGACTACGCCAATGCGATCGGCGGCTCGGTGCCGATCAATACCAAGCACATCAAGACCGACGTGCTGGTCGATCACGGCGGCACGGTGGTCATCGGCGGCATCTTCGAGCAGATCGAGGCAAAGGCAATCAACAAGGTTCCGGTGCTGGGCGACGTTCCTTATCTGGGTTTCCTCTTCCGCAACAACATCTCTTCCGACCAGAAGCGCGAATTGCTGGTCTTCATCACGCCCAAGATCGTCGCCGACAGCCTCAGCTTGCGCTGACCGGTCGGCGGTCGCCGCACGCCCTCGCAATGGCCGGCAATGCCGGCCATTGCAGCTTCTGCTGTTAGAATCGGCGCGTGAATCGATGCGGCAACATTTATCTGGTGGGCATGATGGGCGCGGGCAAGACCACGGTCGGCCGCCATTTGGCCAAGCGTTTCGGGCGACGTTTCGCCGACGCCGACCATGAGGTCGAATCCCGTACCGGCGTGCGCATCCCGACCATTTTCGAAATCGAAGGCGAGGCCGGCTTCCGCAAGCGCGAAGCCCAGGTCATCGCCGAACTCGCGCTGGAAAACGATCTGGTGCTCGCCACCGGCGGCGGCGTCGTGCTCGATCCGGCTAACCGCGGGGTTCTCGCCGGCAGCGGCCTCGTCGTCTATCTCAATGCCGCGCCCGACCTGCTCTACGCGCGCACCCGCCACGACCGCAACCGCCCCCTGCTGCGCGTGGCCAATCCCCTGGCGAAAATCCGTGAGCTCTTCGTCGCCCGCGATCCGCTCTATCGCGAAATCGCCGATCTGGTCATCGATGCCGTACCGGGCGGCGTAACGTCCCTCGTGTCCAAAGTGGAATTGGAGATTCGCGCCCGATGCGAACCCTGAACGTTGCGCTCGGCGAGCGCGCCTACCCGATACTTATCGGCCCCGGCCTGCTGGATCGCGCGGCCGGCGTAACGAACGCACTCGTCGCACCGCGCCTGGCCATCGTCAGCAACACGACCGTGGCTCCGCTCTATTTCGAAAAGCTTGCCGGTCCTTTGCGCCAGGCCGGCGTCGGCATCACCGCCATCGTGCTGCCGGACGGCGAAAGCCACAAGAACTGGGAAACCCTGAATCTGATTTTCGATGCGCTGCTCAAGGAACGTTGCGACCGCACGACGACCATCGTCGCCCTGGGCGGCGGCGTCGTCGGCGATCTGGCGGGATTTGCGGCGGCCAGTTACCAGCGCGGCGTGCCCTTCATCCAGGTGCCGACGACGCTGCTGGCGCAAGTCGATTCCTCGGTCGGCGGCAAGACCGGCATCAACCATCCGCGCGGCAAGAACATGGTCGGCGCCTTCTGGCAGCCGAAGCTGGTGCTCGCCGACACCGACACCCTGGGTACCCTGCCTGCGCGCGAACTCTCGGCCGGGCTCGCCGAAGTCATCAAGTACGGCCTGATCCGCGACCTGCCTTTCCTCGAATGGCTGGAGGCGAACATGGCCGAACTCATGGCGCGCGACGCCGCAGCCTTGTCCTACGCCATCGAGCGCTCCTGCGCCAACAAGGCCGAGGTCGTGGCCGGAGACGAGCGCGAGACGGCCAAAGACGGCGGCCGCGCGCTGCTCAACCTCGGCCACACCTTCGGCCATGCGATCGAAACCGGACTCGGCTACGGCCAATGGCTGCACGGCGAAGCCGTGGCGGCGGGTACCGTGATGGCGGCCGAGCTGTCGCGCCGGCTGGGGTGGCTGACGCAATCCGACGTCGCGCGCGTGCGTGATCTGCTGGCACGTGCCGGCCTGCCGGTCAGCGGACCGAAGCTGGGGGCGGATCGGTATCTTGACCTGATGGGCCACGACAAGAAAGTGATTGCCGGCAAGCTGCGTCTGGTCCTTTTGCAGCAGATCGGCACGGCCGTCACCTGCGGCGACGCCGCGGCAACCGACATCCGCGCCGCCATCGAAGACTGCTGTGCCTGAGCTTGCGGCCTATGCCGTCGCCGACGGCAACTCGAAAGGCCGCCTGCATCCCGAGCCGCCGCCGAAGGTGCGCAGCGAATTCCAGCGCGACCGCGACCGCATCGTGCATTCGACCGCCTTCCGCCGCCTCGAATATAAGACGCAGGTCTTCGTGATCCACGAAGGCGACCTCTGCCGCACCCGCCTCACCCATTCCATCGAAGTGGCACAGATCGCGCGCAGCGTCGCGCGCGGGCTGCATCTCAACGACGACCTCGCCGAGGCCATTGCCCTCGCTCACGATCTCGGCCATACGCCCTTCGGCCATGCCGGCCAGGATGCGCTGAACGAGTGCATGCGCGACCACGGCGGCTTTGAGCACAACCTGCAAAGCTTGCGCATCGTCGACCACCTCGAAGAACGCTACGGCGCCTTCGACGGTCTCAATCTGATGTACGAAACGCGCGAGGGCATCCTCAAGCATTGCCCGCGGCCCCAAGCCGCCGCACTCGGCGCGCTCGGCCGGCGCTTCCTCGACGACCGCCGCCCTTCGCTCGAAGCGCAGATATGCAATCTCGCCGACGAAGTCGCCTACAACAACCACGATGTCGACGACGGCCTGCGCGCCGGCCTCATCGGCCTCGACGAATTGCAGGAAATCAGTCTCTTCGCGCGCCATGCGGACGAAACGCGCGCGGCGTTTCCGGGCATCGCCGGACGCCGCCTTATCCACGAAACCATCCGCCGCATGATCGACGCCCAGGTCACCGACCTGCTGGCCGAGTCGGCGCAGCGGATCGCCGCCGCAGCGCCGGCCTCGCTGGCGGATATCCACGTCGCCCCGCCGCTGATCGCCTTCACTGCCGCCATGCACGACGAAAACCTGGCCCTCAAGCGCTTCCTGCGCAACGGACTCTACTGCCACGAGCGCGTACTGCGCGAAACCGACCAGGGGCGCCGCGTCATTATCGACCTGTACCGCGCCTTCAGCGCGGAACCGCGCCTGCTGCCGCCCCAATGCCAGGCCGCGGCGGTCGGCGAAGGGCCGCGCGCCATCGCCGACTACATCGCCGGCATGACCGACCGCTATGCCTTGCGCGAGCACAGCCGGCTGTTCGCGCTGGCCGAAAGTTAGAGCCAGTCATCGCCCGCTGCTGCACCGCAGCGTATTGAGTTCGACAGAGAATCTCGGTATATTTGCACGTTCGCCCAAAGGGTTTACCGAAGGCCGGGGAGGAGGAGCGCGCCCCGGCGTTTTTGACGGCCGTGTGTCCCCATGCGGACCGCCGCAGCAGTGCGACTGGAAGGATAGAAGTGATGGACAAGCCTAGCCGACAGGGTCTCTACGACCCGGCTTTTGAACATGACGCCTGCGGCGTCGGTTTTGTCGCCCATATCAAGAATGCGAAAAGCCACAAGATCGTCGAACAGGGCTTGAAAATTCTCGAAAACCTGACCCACCGCGGGGCGACGGGCTACGATCCGCTGCTCGGCGACGGTGCCGGCATCCTGATCCAGATTCCCGATGCCTTCCTGCGTGCCGAGACCGCCAAACTCGGGCTGACCCTGCCCGCCGTCGGCGATTACGCCTGCGGCAACGTCTTCCTGCCGCAATCCGCCAACGGCCGCGTCGCTTGCGAATCCGCCGTGGCGCGCATCGTCTGCGAGGAAGGCCAGGTCTTCCTCGGCTGGCGCGACGTCCCGCGCGACAACCGCGGGCTGGCGAAGGCGGCACGGGCCGCCGAGCCGGTGATCCGCCAGGTCTTCATCGGCAAGGGCGCGGCGCTAGCCGACCAGGACGCCTTCGAGCGCAAGCTGTTCGTTATCAGAAAGCGCGTCGAGCACGAGGTACGCCGCCTCAAGCTCGACGACGGCCGCCAGTTCTACGTGCCGACGCTGTCCTCGCGTACCCTCAACTACAAGGGCCTGCTGCTCGCCCACCAGGTCGGCGAGTACTACCTCGACTTGCAGGACGCGCGCGTCGTTTCGGCCATGGCCCTGGTGCACCAGCGCTTTTCGACCAATACTTTTCCGACCTGGGATCTTGCCCACCCCTTCCGCATGATCGCCCACAACGGCGAGATCAACACCCTGCGCGGCAATATCAACTGGATGGCGGCGCGGCAGAAGGCCATGGCCTCGGCCAAGCTCGGCAAGGATCTCGACCAGTTGTGGCCGCTGATCGTCGAAGGCCAGTCCGACTCCGCCTCCTTCGACAATGCGCTGGAACTGTTGGTGATGGGCGGCTATTCGCTGGCCCACGCCATGATGATGCTGATCCCGGAAGCCTGGTCCAACAATCCGCTGATGGACGAGGATCGCCGCGCCTTCTACGAATTCCACGCGCCGGTGATGGAGCCCTGGGACGGACCCGCGGCGGTCGCCTTCACCGACGGCCGCCAGATCGGCGCCACGCTCGACCGCAACGGCTTGCGGCCGGCCCGCTACCTGGTCACCGAGGACGACATCGTGCTGATGGCTTCCGAGATGGGCGTGCTCGACTTCCCGCAGGAAAAGATCGTCAAGAAGTGGCGCTTGCAGCCGGGCAAGATGTTCCTCATCGACCTCGAACAGGGCCGCATCATCGACGACGCGGAACTGAAGACCGCCATTGCCACCGCAGAGCCCTACCGCAAGTGGATCGAGGAGTCGCGCACCTTCGTCGACGAACTCGCCGCCGGCAAGCCGCTGCCGAAAATGCAGGAAAGCCTGCTCGATACCCAGCAGGCTTTCGGCTATTCCGACGAAGACCTCAAGTTCATCATCGAGCCGATGATCCGGCTCGGCGAAGAGGCCACCGGTTCGATGGGCACCGACACCGCGCTGCCGGTGCTGTCGGCGAAGAACAAGTCGCTCTACCTCTACTTCAAGCAGCTCTTCGCCCAGGTGACGAACCCGCCGATCGATCCGATCCGCGAAGAAATCGTCATGTCGCTGACCTCCTTCATCGGCCCGCGCCCCAACCTGATGGGCATCGCCGACAACGAGGAAGCGCTGACCGGACGCCTCGAAGTCATGCAGCCGGTGCTCACCGACGAAGACGCGGCGCGCCTCGTCGACATCGCCCGCCTCAGCAAGGGCCGCTTCAAGTCGCTGCTGCTGGACATCACCTATCCGGTCGCGGCAGGCGCCGCCGGCTGCGAGGCCGCCTTGCAGGGGCTGGCGGCGGCCGCGGAAAGATCGGTCGCCGACGGCTACAACGTCATCGTCCTCTCCGACCGCAGCGTCTCGCGCGAGCGCGTCGCCGTACCGGCCTTGCTCGCCTGTTCCTGCGTGCATCACCACCTGGTGAAGAAAGGCCTGCGCACCAGCACCGGCCTCGTCGTCGATTCCGGCTCGGTGCGCGAAGTGCATCACTTCGCCCTGCTCGCCGGCTATGGCGCCGAAGCGGTCTGCCCGTGGCTGGCCTTCGCCACCGTCCGCGAGATGGCCGGCAGCAAGGCCAAGGACGCGATCAAGAACTACATCAAGGCGGTCGGCAAGGGCCTCAACAAGGTGATGTCCAAGATGGGCATTTCCACCTACCAGTCCTATTGCGGCGCCCAGATCTTCGAAGCCATCGGCCTCAATTCGAGCTTCGTCGCCAAGTATTTCTCCGGCACGGCGACCCAGATCGAGGGCATCGGTCTTGCCGAAGTCGCCGAAGAAACCGTGCGCACGCATCTGGCGGCGTTTTCCAACGACCCGGTGCTGGCCTCGGCGCTCGACTGCGGCGGCGAGTACGCCTATCGCGTGCGCGGCGAACAGCACATGTGGACGCCCGACGTCATCGCCAAACTGCAGCACGCGACGCGGTCCGGCAGCGCCGCCACCTACGCCGAATACGCGCAGTTGATCAACGACCAGAGCACCCGCCACATGACGCTGCGCGGCCTGTTCGAGCTCAAGCCGGCGAGCGTGCCGGTGCCGCTGGCGGAAGTCGAGCCGGCCAAGGAAAACGTCAAGCGCTTCGCCACCGGCGCCATGTCGCTCGGCTCGATTTCCACCGAGGCCCATACCACGCTGGCGCTGGCGATGAACCGCATCGGCGGCAAGTCGAACACCGGCGAGGGCGGCGAAGACCCGACACGCTTCAAGCCCGTCACGGCCGGCAAGAAGCTCTCCGATCTGATCGGCAAGAACCGCATCGAGCGCGATCTCGATCTCCAGGACGGCGACAGCCTGCGCTCGGCGATCAAACAGGTCGCCTCGGGCCGCTTCGGCGTCACCAGCGACTACCTGGCCAACGCCGACCAGTTGCCGATCAAGATGGCGCAAGGCGCCAAGCCCGGCGAGGGCGGCCAGTTGCCCGGCCACAAGGTGTC
>JACRPB010000264.1 GCA_016214175.1 Rhodocyclales bacterium | reverse complement strand
TGCTGGCGCTGACGCTCTCGGTCGGCTTCGTCGTCGACGACGCCATCGTCATGCTGGAGAACATCGTGCGCCACATCGAGGCCGGCGAAGAGCCTTTCGCGGCGGCGATCCGCGGCGCGCGCGAAATCGGCTTCACCATCGTCTCGATGACCTTGTCGCTGACGGCCGTGTTCATCCCGGTGCTGTTCATGAGCGGCATCGTCGGTCGTCTGCTGCACGAATTCGCCGTCACCATCTGCGCCGCCATCCTGGTTTCGGGCCTCGTTTCGCTGACGCTGACGCCGATGCTGGCGAGCCGCTACCTGCGCCACGAAAGCCGCGCCCACCACAGCCGCGTCTACGAGATATTCGAGAACTTCTTCGCCGCGCTCTTGGCCGCCTACCAGCGATCCCTGGCCTGGACCATGGCGCGGCCGCGCACCATGCTCGCCACTTTCCTGTTCACCCTGGCGGCCACCGTCGTCCTCTTCGGCGCGATTTCCAAGGACTTCCTGCCCAGCGGCGACACCGGCCAGATCGTCGCCTCGCTGGAGGGGCCGCAGGACGCTTCCTTCGCCTCCATGGTGCAGCGCCAGCGCGCCGTCGCCGAAATCCTCGCCAAGGACGACAGCGTCAAGTCGCTCGCCTCTTTCGTCGGCGCCTCGGGCGCGCGCCCGACCATCAACACCGGCACCCTGGTCATCAACCTCAAGCCGCGCCACGAGCGCGCCGAGACGCCCGACCAGATCATCGCCCGGCTGCGGCCGCGGCTTGCCGCGGTGCCGGGCGTACGCGTTTTCCTGCAGAACCCGCCGCCGATCCGCATCGGCGGCCAGTTCACCAGCGCCCAGTTCCAATACACGCTGCAAGACACCAACCTCGACGAGCTCTACCAGTGGAACGACATCCTGCTCGATCATTTGCGCCAGTTGCCCGGCCTCGTCGACGTCAACACCAACCTCAAGAACCAGAGCCCGGTGATCGCCCTCGACATCGAGCGCGACAAGCTGGCGCCGCTGGGCCTCAGTTTCGGCCAGGTCGAGGATGCCCTGCAAAGCGCGTTCGCCGCGCGCCAGATCTCGACCATCTACGGCGCCACCGCCCAATACCAGGTAATCCTCGAACTGGCGCCGGAATTCCAGTCCGACCCCGCCGCCCTGTCGCGCATCCACGTCCGCTCCAGCAACGGCAGGCTGGTGCCGCTCGACACCGTCGCCCACGTCAGGCGCGACACCCAGGCGCTGACCGTGAACCACCAGGGGCAACTGCCGGCCGTCACGCTCTCGTTCAACCTGCTGCCGGGCGTGTCGCTCGGCGACGCCGTCGACCGCATCCGCAAAATGGAGCGGGAAATGAACCTGCCGGTGTCGCTCACCACCCGCCTGCAAGGCACGGCCCAGGCCTTCGAGTCCTCGATGAAAGGCCTCGGCATCCTGCTGCTGATCGCCGTGCTGGTGGTGTATCTGGTGCTGGGCGTGCTCTACGAGAGCTTCATCCACCCGCTGACCATCCTCTCCGGCCTGCCGGCGGCCGGCATGGGCGCACTGTTGACGCTGCTGATCTTCAAGGTCGACCTCAGCCTCTATGCCTTCGTCGGCATCATCATGCTGATCGGCATCGTCAAGAAGAACGCCATCATGATGATCGACTTCGCGCTGGACAAGCAGCGCAAGGAAGGCATGGCGCCGCGCGAGGCGATCTTCCAGGCCTGCCTCATCCGCTTCCGGCCGATCATGATGACCACCATGGCGGCCCTGGTCGGCACGCTGCCGATCGCCGTCGGCTGGGGCGCGGGTTCCGAAGTGAGGCGCCCGCTCGGTCTTGCCGTCGTCGGCGGGCTGCTGCTCTCGCAACTGCTGACGCTTTACCTGACGCCGACGATCTACCTCTATCTCGACCGGATTTCCGCGCGGCTGGCTTTACGCAAGGTCGCGGCTTGATCCTGAGGCGCGCAGTCTAAGCGCCCACCCCGCCGTCGAACCAGACCATGCGGTCGGCCGGATAGCAGGCGGCGAGCCGCGATTCGGCCGCCAGCCGCAGCGATCCGGGGTCCGCGGGCTGGGTCGCCCGCGCCTGGCGGATGAACTCGGTCAGTCGGCGCGGGCTGATGCGGTAGCCGTCGAGGGCGACGCTGGTGGCGACCATGACGTGACGGACATGCGGTTTGTACTTGTCGATGTTTTCGGCGGTCATGCCGCTGGCGACGGCCAGCCCGCCGTCGCTCGCCAGCGACATCTGGCGGATTTTCTCGACCTCGGGTGCGCGCCCGGTGCGCGAGCCGCTGGTGGTCGGGATGAAGCCCGCCGCCGCCGCGTTCCTGGCCGCAGCCGCCGGATCGGCTTCGGGTGCCAGCGACTTGAAGGCGACCGCGGCGAAGAAGGCAAGCTGCGGGTGCGTCCGCGTCAAGTCGGAAAGCCGCTGCCCGAGCGGCGAGACGCCCGCCGAAGTCACGCCCATGTCGTAGGACCAGACCATGTCGAGTCCGGCGCCCAGTGCCTGGTCGACGGCTTCCGACGCCGAACGCGTCAGCAGATTGATGCCGACGGCGAAGTATGGATGTTCAAGCTTGGCCTGCTTCGCCGCCGCCACCACTTCGTCGTCCTTGTCGTGGTGGGTCAGCAGGAAGACGCCGCTGGCGCCGGCGTTCCTGGCGATGGCGACTTGTTCCAGGGCCAGTTTGCGCTCGAAATAGTGAATGACCGGGTAGATGTTCAGCATGGCGGGAGCCTTTGTCGATTGCCGTTGCGATCTGCGTGCAGCGCAATGATGCCTGCTTTCCCGCGATTGCGGAAGCGTGGTCTGGCGCGCGCCTAATGCAGCCGCAAGGCCAGGGCCAGCGAGACGAAGACGAGCGCCGCGACGTTGCCGATCATGACGATGGACGCCACCTGCTGCGGCTCCTGGCCGTAGCGTTCGGCGAACATGTAATTGAGCACCGCCGGCGGCAGCGCGCCGAACACGAACAGGATGTCCTGTTCGCGCGGCGCCAGTCCGGCGGCGTGACCGTAGGCCCACGCCATCGCCATGCCCGCGAGCGGCGTGGCGACGGCGCCGACCGTGCCGATGCGCCAGGCCGCCAGCGGCGCGTCGGTGAGGCGCACGCCGAGCGAGAACAGCATCAGCCCGAGCGAAACGTCGCCGAGCATGCGGATCGCCGTCGTCAGCGGCGACCACAGTTCGAGGCCGGACAAGGCGACGCCGAGACCGGCGAGGCCCGCCGCCAGCACCGGCACGCGCCAGATCGTCGTCAGGCGCGCCCGGTGATCGAGCAGCCAGGCGCCCAGCGAAAAGTGCAACAGGTTTTCCACCAGCAGCAATACCACCGCCGCCGGCAGCGCCTCGTCGCCGAAAGCCAGCACCAAGAGCGGCAGGCCCATGTTGCCGGCATTCTTGAACATCATCGGCGGCAGCAGCGTCTTCGGCGCATAGCCGCACAGGCGCGCCAGCGGCCAGCCGAGCAGGCCCGAACCGAGCACCACCACGGCGCAGCCCAGCGCGAGCAGGGCGTAGTTCGCCAGCGCGAACGACTTGCCCGCCAGCGCGGCGAAGATCAGCGCCGGCACGAAGATGTCCATGTTCACCTGGTTCGCCGCCACCATGTCGGGGCGGTGGCGGCGGCCATACCAGTAGCCGGCGCCGATGATGGCGAAAATCGGGAAGACGACGGCGACGATGCGCAGGATCATGGCCGAGACCGCAAGGACGATCTGCCGGCGGCGCAGCCGGGTATGAGAGCGAAGAGGGCGGTTGCAGGCGACATGACGGGTTTCCGGACGAGCGGCAAATGTAGCAGAACCGCGCCGGCTTCCGCCGTCGAGACGCCGATTGCGGCATGCGCCGAGCAGGCGGTGTTGCCCCGCAGCTTGACAACCCGGCTATTCCCGTTGCATCGTCCCGAAAAACCTGGGAGGGGGCGGTGGAGCTCTACCTGTTCGAAGACCTGCTTAAGGCGCGCGACGAACCCGAGCTCAAGTCGTCGGCGTTACGAATCGCTGAAAAACTAGGCTACGACTATTTCTGTTATGCCCTTGCCTACCGCAGGGATGGCGAGAGCGACCCCCAGTATTTCACGCTAGGCAACTACCCCGAAGTCTGGTTGGATCGATACTTCAATGAGGGTTACGTCAACATCGATCCATCGGCGCTGCACTGCCTGAACTCCACTTTGCCTGTCATCTGGACCCATAAACTCTTCGACGCGCGCAAGGTCGTCGACATGCATCACGAAGCCGGCGAGATTGGCATCCGCGGCGGTGTTTGCCTGCCGATCCACAGCCCATGGCTCAATGGCGCCGGCTTGCTCGGCCTCGCCAACGGCGAGGACACCGATAAGGCCGTGCCGCACGTGGTCGACAGGCTTGGCGCCAGCCAACTTTTTGCCTGCTACTTGAACGAGGCTGCGCGCAAGCTTCTGCTTCCAAGTGACATGGCCTTCGAGCAAACCGAAGAGCTCACCGCGCGCGAACTCGAGTGCCTTCGCTGGGCGGCGAAGGGCCTGCAAGCCAAGCAGATCGCCGACCGCATGGGCATTAGTTGGACTGTGTTAATAAAGTCCCATTCCTGCCGATAACAAGACCAAGTGTCTTGTGAGGGGGAGGAAATGGAACTTCTTGGTGAGTTTGATGAGTACCTTGAGCACTTGTGCGGAGCGCTGGGTCATGCCGACAGAAACGCCGGGCTGATGGATTACTGCCGAGGCCTGATGATGCCGATCGAGCGGAAGA
>JACRPB010000248.1 GCA_016214175.1 Rhodocyclales bacterium | reverse complement strand
GCGGCGCCCGACTCGAAGCCGAACAGGCTGATGGCGGCGGCGACCGCCAGTTCGAAGAAGTTGGAAGCGCCGATTAGCGCCGAGGGACAGGCGACGCTGTGCTTCTCGCCGAGCTCGCGGTTGAGCCAGTAGGCCAGTGCCGAATTGAAGAAGACCTGGATCAGGATCGGCACCGCCAGCAGCGCGATGACCAGCGGTTGCTCGATGATGGCCTTGCCCTGGAAGGCGAACAGCAATACCAGGGTCGCCAGCAGCGCGGCGATCGACCAGGGGCCGATCTTCGCCATGGCGGCGTCGAAGTGCGCATGTCCGCGCGCCAGCAGCGAACGGCGCCAGGCCTGGGCCAGCAGCACGGGGATGACGATGTAGAGCACGACCGACGTAAACAAGGTGTCCCAGGGCACGGCGATGCTGGAAATGCCCAGCAGCAGGCCGACGATGGGGGCGAAGGCGAAGACCATGATGCTGTCGTTGAGGGCGACCTGCGACAGCGTGAACAGCGGATCGCCGTTCGACAGCCGGCTCCAGACGAAGACCATGGCGGTGCAGGGCGCAGCGGCGAGCAGGATGAGGCCGGCGACGTAGCTGTCGATCTGCGCGGCGGGCAGCAGCGGCGCGAAGAGTCCGCGCACGAACAGCCAGGCCAGGAAGGCCATGGAGAAGGGTTTCACCAGCCAGTTCACGAAGAGCGTGACGCCGATGCCGCGTGCGTGCTCGCGCACCTGGTGCAGCGCGCCGAAATCGACCTTGACCAGCATCGGGATGATCATCACCCAGATCAGGAGGCCGACCGGCAGATTGACGCGGGCGAACTCCATGCGGCCGACGGCCTGCACCGGGACGGGCAGCATCTGGCCGAGCGCAATGCCGGCGACGATGCAAAGGAACACCCAGACGGTCAGGTAGCGTTCGAAGACGGACATCGGCGCTGCGGCGACCAGTTTTGCGGTGACTTCACATTGTGCCGACATGGTCAGTCTCCTTCGTGAATGCGTCTTGCGGCGGCGGCGATTGCGGCGCGGTCCAGGGTTTCCAGGGGCAGCGCGAGAAAGGCGCGCACGCGCCGTTCCAGCGCCTGGTAGGCCGCCTCGAAGGCGGCGCGACGGGCGGCGAGGGGCTCGATATGCGCCGGATCGGGGATGCCCCAATGCGCGGTCGTCGGGTGGCCCGGCCACACCGGGCAGGTTTCCGCGGCGGCGTTGCCGCAGACCGTGAATATGAAGTCGATCGGCGGCGCGCCGGGCGCGGCGAATTCGTCCCACGACTTGCTGCGGGCGTCGGCGACGGCGATGCCGTGGTTCGCCAGGGTCTCCAGCGCAACCGGATTGACCTGGCCGGCGGGTTTGCTGCCGGCGCTATAGGCGCGGACGCGTCGGGCGCCGAAATGATTGAACAGGCCCTCGCCGAGAATGGACCGCGCGGAATTGCCGGTGCACAGTACGAGAACGGTGAAGGGCATGAACGACTCCTTACTTCGCGCGGCGGCGCTTGGCTGTGGTGGCAACGGCCGCCGTCTTCGGCAGACATTGCCCGCCCTGGCAGCAGTTGTCGGTGAGATAGGCGATGAGGTCGTCCATCGCCGCAAAATTGGCCGCATAGAAAATGAAGCGGCTTTCCTGGCGCGACGTCACCAGCCCCGCGCGCGTCAGTTGGGCGACATGGAAGGACAGCGTCGCCGCCGGCACGCCCACCGCCTCGGCGATGGCGCCCGCGTTCATGCCCTCCGGTCCGGCCTCGACCAGCAAACGGAACACCGCGAGGCGCGTTTCCTGCGACAGCGCGGCGAGTGCTTGAACGGCGGTCTTGATTTCCATGATTCCATTATTATGGAAACGTCGCCCGGCCGCAAGCGACTTCGATGGCAACTTCAATGGCGAAGCTTGGCCGTCGTCTGCACTACCAACCGATGGACGTTGGCGACGCCTTCTTCCAGCTTCGCGCCGCGCTCCACCTCTGCCATGATCATGCGCTGGAGAATGGCGCCGAGCATGTCGGCGTTCGCCGCCATCGCCGGCGCGACCTCGCGCAGGAACTCGCAGGTCGGCGGCGCGGCGGCGTGCTGGGCGACGAAGGCATCGAGTTCGCGGTTCGTTGCCAGCCAGTAGCAGAGATCGAACAGCAGATCGTTAGTGGCCTGAATTTGGGCGGCGTCGCCGCCGGCGTTCATTTCCACCTCCTGGCGCAGATCGCGGCGGAAGTCCTCGAATCCGTAGTCGACCTCGGCCTTGACCACTTGCTGCGGCGTGAATTCCCATTCCATGCGTGTGCTCCTAGCCGAAAATCCTGTCGAAGGCCGCGTCGTCGTCGCGGCAGACCGGGCAACTCGCCTGCGGCGCGGCCGAGACGAAGTAGCGGTCGCAGCGGCTGCAGCGCTGCTTGGCGAGGACCTTGAGTGCCGTGCCGGCGCCGCCGGGCGTCGCATCGACGGTGTCGCTTTGGCGCAGCGCCTGCGGCTGGCAGACTTCGCCGCAGACGCCGCAGCCGACGCAGCGGTCGACGAAGAACATCAGGTGCCAGGCCGAGGTGGTTTCGCGAATCTGCAAGGCGCCGGTGGGGCAGGCGCGCACGCAGGCCTCGCAGTTGCTGCATCCCGGTTCCAGGCGCAGGCTGGCGACGCGCAGCTCGGGCAACGCGGGCAGGCGGCAGGGTTCGCCGTCGCCGCGGCGGCAGACGATCTGCAGCAGCTCGCGCATTTCCGGCACCAGCCACGGGCCGGGCCGGATCGCCTTGTCGATGATCGGCAGTTCCACGGGCGCGGCCAATGCCTTTTCGGCTTCAGCGACGCCGCGGCCGATCAGGCGCCGGAACAGGCCGCGCCGGCCGGGGCGGAACGTGTCTTCGCCGGCCGCCGCGGTTTCGTCGCCGACGGTCAGCCTCGCCCAGGTTTCCCCGGTGCAGGCTTCTTCCAGGGCGTCGCGTGCGCGGACCTGGGCGGCGAGGCAGGCGGCACCGACGTGACCTTGCTCGCAGCGCTCGCAATGGGCGGCGCCGGCGAGCGTGGCTTCGATGCCGCGCTTGCCGAGGTAGGCGAGCAGTGCGCCATCGAGCGCGCCCAGGCAGGGCACGAGGGCGTCGGCGGCAAGCCCGGCGGGCGCGCAGGCGATGGTGAAAGGCGCGTTCTTCGCCAGCGCCTGCTTCAGCAGGTCGATGCGCGCCAGATTGCCGGGAACCCATGCCGCGGTCGGGCAGGCTGCGGTGCACAGAGCGCAGTTGCGGCACTTGGCGGCGTCGAGGGCGACGCCGTCGTCGCGGAGGACGAGCGCCGCGTGCGGGCAGGCGTCGCTGCAACGCCGGCATGCGCTGTAACGGTAGCGGTAGCGGACGCAGCGGGCGGCTTCGAAATCGGGCGTGACGGTGCTCAACGTCTGTTCGAACGCAGGGTTTGCAGCGGCACGCCTTGCTCGCAGGTGTTCCGCGGAATGACGAAAGTGGCCGGCATGCCGGGTTCCTGGGCGGCGGCGACGAGTTCGCGCCAGGTATCGAAGCCGCCCTTGACGGCGAGGACGTGCTTCGCCTTGTAGCGCTTTTCGATGCGGCGGGCGACGGCGAGTGCCGCTTGGTCGCTGTCGCCGATGACGACGACGGTGCCGGTGGGAACGATCAGGGGGCGGTCGCTCCAGGCGACGGCATCCGCCAGCGGCCGCAGTTTGCGCGGCGCCGCGGCGCGGGCGTCGACGACGCAGCAGGGCGGCGTCGCCTTCAGTAATTCGACTGTTTGTTCCTTGTCGCCGAGCGTGACGCCGGCCTCGGCGCAGGTGGCGGCGGCGAGCGCGGCGAGGGCGATCAGGCGCCGGCGCATGCTGCGGCTGCCGGGGCCTGTTGGCGCCGGAAATAGGGATCGGCCGCCAGCGTGGCGAAGGGTAGCGCCAGCCGGGCGGCGTGGCCCCAGCGCACCCATTCGGCGAAATCGTTGCCGGCGATCGAACGCGGCGCGAACCAGACCTTGTCGCCCCAGAATTCGGCCAGCGTGGCGCAGAGATTGAGGTCGCTGTCGTCGCGGATGTCGACGCGCACGATGGCGGAGCCGGCGCCGCGCTCGAACATGGCGCCGAGCCACCAGTGCACCAGGGTACCGGTGCGGCCGCCGTCGTCGTCGAGGATTTCCCAGGCCGGGTCGCAATGGGAAGGCGTCACCGTCTTGAAGTCGGCGTTCGACTGCGTTTCCATGCTCCACCTGACTTCCATGCGCGCGGCGGGAAGATACACGCCGATCCGCTCCGATCCGTAGGAGCGCACCAGGCGCTCGACCATGGCGCTATCGAGCAGCGCGGCGGCGCCGAGGTACACGCGCGGCACGTCCATTTCCAGCAGTCCGCGCGCGCGCGCTTCGCCCTGGTCGGGCAGGATGACGCCGCGCAGTGCCGTCGCGTCGCCGAGCCAGTGGCCGTCGTCGATCAGGAAGTCGGGGAGGCGGTCGTCGCAGGGGAAGTCGAGGCTGGCGATGGCGGGACCGGGTGCAGCATCATTCATATTCGAACTTGCGATAAACGAAGGGGAACATCGGGCAGGGATCGTCCGCCGCGAGGCCGGCGAGCATGGGTTTCAGTTCGTCGAGCGTAGCGTAGATCGGGTCGATGCGCACGCCGAGGAAGCGCGGCCGGTATTGGGCCAGGGCGACCAGGGCGTCGTCGAGCATGACGCGCGCGCCGTCCTGATTGCCGTTCTGGGTGAAATGGAGCGCCAGCACCGCGTAGGCCAGGGCCTGGAGGAAGCGCGCCTCGGGATCGGCCTGGCCACCGGGGCGGTTGCGCACGAGCCCCGACCAGCGCTGGTTGAGCCAGTCGTGGGCGGCGGCGAGGTCGTTGCCGTCCCAGAGGTGGGCCAGTTCCTCCCAGTCGAAGTGCTGCCAGGACGGTGCGTCGGCGGGCGCGAACTCGCGCCCGGCAAGATCATGCAGCATGCGGTCCTTCCAGGCGTGCCAGCACCGATTGCGGGCTGGTCGGACAAGCGCCGCAGACGGGTTCGTCGGGGTTGAATTCGACCTGGATTTCGCGCTTCGGTACGACGGTGCGCGCCTGGTCCTCGTCGGCGATGCGCAAGGCGAGCAGGGCGACTTCCTCCTCGGCGAAGGATTCGAGCAGGCGCGCCATTTCGCGGTAGAAGGAATGCTCGGCCGCCTTCTGCACCAGACGCGCGTAGCCGCGCACCCACTTGCCCAGATGCTGGGTCCAGAAGCGCTTCACTTCCTTCTCCAACTGCCGGCAGGCCTCGCCGTCGCCGCGGTCGAGCGCGGCAGCGCAGCGTTCGAGCAGGGCGGCGATGAAGGCCAGTTGGACGCCCAACTGATCTTCGAAAACGAAGAACTTGAGCTTGCCGACGGCGAAGCCGCAGCGCTGATAGGTCTGCGTCACGGCGAAATAGGGTTCCTGCTTGAGGCGGCCCGTCAGGCGCGCCGATTCGATGGGCGGAAAGCCGCCGGAACTGGCGAACATCGTCGTGTATTCGATCGCCAGCTTGTCGGCGAGAACGGCGGTCGCGGGGTCGAGGAAGTCGTCGTCGAAGGCCAGGCCCGCTTCCGCCAGGGCTTGCAGCGATTCGGCGCCGCGTAGCGCGGCCAGGAACTCGACGCTCGGCTCTTCGAGGAAGGCGCCGGATAGGAGGCGATAGAGGGCAATGCGGTAGGTCAGCGTTTCGCGGACGTCGTCCGCGGCGATCGCGACCGTTGCGGCTGGGGTTTCGATAGCCAGGGCTTGCAGCATGTTCAATC
This sequence comes from Rhodocyclales bacterium, assembly GCA_016214175.1. Lineage (GTDB taxonomy): Bacteria > Pseudomonadota > Gammaproteobacteria > Burkholderiales > Rhodocyclaceae > Nitricoxidireducens. The sequence continues at coordinate 7,291 of JACRPB010000248.1, read as the reverse complement.
CTCAAAAAAGCTCCCGACGGCGACTAAGGGAGGGGGATCGCCGACGGGAGCAACTCCTCATGCAATGCTCAGTGGCCGCCGCCCGACTTGTGCTTGACGCTGTCCGGGCCGGCCCAGGAGGCCATCTCCGGATGCATCTTGCGGTGCAGGTCGCCGGTGTAGGCGTAGCGCAGCGTCTCCTTGTAGGCGTCGTAATGCTTCTGCCAATCGCCCTGGATGTCGCCGTACTTGTCGGCGGGGCCGGCCTTGGTCAACTTCGCCACGGTGTCGAACCAGCCCTGCGAGCCGCCGATCGGGTCCGCCACCACCGGGATGATGTCGTTCGGATGCACTCCCTTGTCGTCCCACCAGACGTTTTGCAGGTCCGGGTCGTCGGCGCCGCCGAACTGGGGCTTGTCCTTGAGCTTGAGGGTGGCGAGGCGTCCGTATTCCCAGTGGCCGAAGGCGGTGGGAATCGACACGACCTTGGGGTGGATGCCCTCGGTGACGTAGGCCTTGGTGACCATGTAGCCCGCCCGCGTCTCGATGCGCACCAGATCGCCGGTCTTGACGCCCATCTTGGCGGCGGTGACCGGGTTCATCCAGGCCGGGTTGCTGTGCATGATCTCGGCCAGCCACTTCACCGCCGCCGTGCGCGACTGCTTGTGGACGTTGATCTTGAAGGTGGACAGGATCAATTCGTCCTCCTTCATCGTCTCGTGCCAGGGGATGCGCTTGAAGGTCGGCATCGGGTTGAAGCCGTAGTCGGCCCAGCCGTCGACGCGCACGTTGATAAGGCGGTTGCCGGTACCGAAACCGACGTAGTTCTTGCCTTTGCGCTGGACGCCGATGGCCTTGCCGTTCTTGCTGATGGTGCCGTGCTTGTCGACCACGGTGCCGGACATCTCGGCCGCCGACAGCTCCTTCTTGTGCAGCCCGTACTCGGCGCGGATCTCGCGGCCGGTCTTGTCGGTGACCTTGCCGGTCTTCGGATCGAGCTTGACGTGGATCGGCCAGACGCCGTGCTTCTTGAGGAAGTCGAGACCGCCCGCCTCCTTGAGGCCGGGGATGTTGTCGAAGTGGCGGCGCATGTAGTCTTCGCCGTCCTTGAAGTCCCAGAACTGCTTCATGCCGCGTTTGCCGTCAGGGTCCAGCTTGTGGATGATGTCGCGCAGCATGATGCGGTTCTCGCGCGACTCGCCGAGCGCCGCATGCACCGGCTGGCGGATGCCGAGCCAGGGCCACAGCGAGTTCGGCATCGATTCCGGCTCCCAGCGCTCCAGATACGGGCAGTCGGGCAGGATCAGGTCGGCCAGCGCGGTTTCCTCGCCCATGAAGGGGCTCATGGAAACGTAGTAGGGAATCAGCTTCTCGTCCTTGAACAGCTTGCCCCAGACGGCGCGGGCGCCCGGATTGGTATAGACCGGGTTGTCCTGGTAGCTGAAATAGACGTTGACCTTCTGGCGCCCGTCGGCGATGAAGAAGGGCGTCAGGTGGCTGACCTTGTGGCCGGCCAGCGGATACTCCGGCGGATGGGCCAGCACCGAATCCTTCTTCGGCTTGCCCGGTTCCGGCGTCGGCTGCGGCCAGCCCATGCCGCGCGGCAGGCAGTAGCCGCCCTTGACCTAGATGTTGCCGGTCATGATCGGCAGCATCATGCAGGCCTTCTCGTTATAGGAGCCGTAGAGGTGCTTGGCCGGGCCGCGGTAGGTGAACAGCGTCGCCGGCTTGGTGGTGGCGAACTCGCGGGCGATGCGCTCGATGGTTTCCTTCGGCACGCCGGACAGCTTTTCCGCCCATTCCGGCGTGAATTGCTTGTAGTGGGCCTTCAGTTCGTCGACCGAAACGTTGGTCCAGGTATTGATGAAGTCCGTGTCCTGCAAGTCCTCGGCGAGGATGACGTGGCCGATGGCGAGAGCGACGGCGCCGTCGGTGCCGGGGAAGACCGGGATCCACTCGTCCGAGAAACCGGCCGTGTTGGACAGGCGCACGTCGAAGGTGACGATCTTCATGTTGTTGTCGACGCGCCCTTCGGCGATGCGCTGCGACAGCGGGTTGTGGAAATAGGCCGCTTCGAGGATGTTCGAGCCGAAGTTCAACACGTACTTGGTGTTGGCGAAGTCCGGCGTCTCGATGTCCGGCCCCCAGGTCGGCTCCATGCCGATTTTCTTCGAGGATTCGCAGACCGAAGTGTGGTTCACCACGGTCGCCGAGCCCAGGGTTTTCATGAAGCGGTCGATGGCCCCACCGCTGCGGTTGCGGCCGTACTTGAGCATGATCGTGTTCGGATCTTCCTTCAGCGCGGCGTCGAGCTTGCCGGCCAGTTCGGTCAGCGCCTCGTCCCAACTGATGCGCTTCCACTTGCCTTCGCCGCGGGCGCCGACGCGCTTCAGCGGGTAGAGGATGCGATCGGGGTCGTAGCTGTACCACATGCCCGCGTTGCCCTTGGCGCAGAGCCGGCCGCGCGTCGAGACGTGCTCCGGGTTGCCTTCGAGCTTGACGACGCGGCCGTTCTCGACGTAGGCGATGGCGCCGTCCTGGATGTTGCAGACGTGGCAGTTGATCGGGATCGCCTTGCGCTCGCCCATGGTGACCGGGCTGAAGTCCTTGCCGCCGAGATCCTTCTCCATCGCCTGCAATGCCGTCGGCGCCGCCGCGACGGCGGCCCCGGTTCCGGCGCTGACCTTGATGAAGGTGCGCCGATTCATCTTGAGTTTATCCAGCATGTTCATTTCTCCGTAATCTTCAGTGGATGCGCGCGGAAGCGATCGCGCTCAGTAGAGCGTCTGCACGATCTGCGGCCCCATCAGCAGGGAGATGCGCAGACCGATGCCGCCCAACAGGATCAACAGCGCCGGAATCATGAGCCCGCTGCCCTTGCGGCCGGCGGGTGCCAGCATCAGGCCGATCGGCAGTGCCGTGCCGGCCACCATGCCGAGGCCGACGAAGAGCTTGCCCATCGTGCCTGTCAGGATCTCGTAGGCCAGTTCCTGCGCCGAGCCGCCGTAGGCGGTCGTGCCCAGCAGCGATACCAGCATGACGCCGACGGCGCCGGCCGACCACAGCATGTAGCGGCGCAGCATCATCAGCATCGCCTCGTCGCGGGCGGCGAGGAAGGAGGCTGCCGCCGCACCGGAGACCACGGCCATGGCGACGAACAGCGGCGGCATCAGCGGCGTGTTCCAGACCGGCCGCGACTGGTGCACCGTCATGTCGAAGCCGGTATAGACCGGCAGTCCCAGCGCCAGCAGGGCGCCCACCGCCGCCAGCTTCTTCGCGTTGTCCGCGTCGCCCTTCCTGATCATGTACAGGTAGGCGATGGAAACGGCGCTGAAGGAGACGATGTTGAGCGCCCCCCAGGCCAGCGGCGACCGGAAGTTGAGGTAGGCCGGGTTGAGCACGTAGAGGAAGCGGAAGGGCTGCGACAAGTCGGCGATCAGCAGCAGGCCGCCGAGCGCGAGCAGGATGAAGGAGGCGTAAGCCGCCTTTTCGCGCAGCGGTTCGAACACCGCCTTGTGCCAGGAGAGGAAGGAAAAGAAGAACAGGCCGACCGAGATGCCGATGATGAAGAAGTAGATGGCGTAGCTCGCATGCCAGGAAACATCGTGGAACCAGACGTAATCACCCATGATCGCCCCTTATACCTTGAAGAAGTTGTTGAAGGCCGACCGGTCGGGCTCCATGACGTCGGGCCGGCGGTAGGCGTCGCGACCGAATTCCGTCTGGTTGCGGTCGGCGCCGATGTAATAGACCTGCGGCTTGGTGCCTTCCTCGGGACGCAGCACCTGGGTCGCATTGCGCGCCACCAGATAGGACACCTCGCTGGTCGGAGCGTTGAGATCGCCGAACACGCGCGAGCGGCCGATGCAGGTCTGCACGCAGGCCGGCACCAGGTTCTGGGGGACGCGGTGGAAGCAGAAGGTGCACTTGTCGACCACGTTGGTGATCGGCGTGTAGGTGCGGTGCGCCGGCAGCATGAAGCGCGCGTTGTAGGGGCACGACGCCATGCAGGTGCGGCAGCCGATGCAGCGCTCGTAGCGTTGCAGGATGAAGCCGCCATCCTCGACCTTGTAGGTGACATCCACGGGGCAGTTGCGCACGCAGGGCGCATCGTCGCAGTGGTTGCACAGGCGCGGCAGAAACTGCTTCTTTACCGTGGGGTATTTGCCCACCACCTTGTAGGGCACCCAGGTGCGATTGACGCCGAGCGGCGTGTCGTACTCCGCCTTGCATGCCACCTGGCAGGCCATGCAGCCGATGCAGCGCCGCGTGTCCACCACCATGGCGTAGCGTTTCTTGCCCGCCACTCCCCGCGTCTCGATCGGGGATACCAGCCGTTCTTCGCTCATTGAACTCCTCCTCTAGTCCGCGGCCGCAGCCGGGTTCCGAATGCGGGACTGTTGTGCCCCGTCGCCGAAAGGTCATTCGCAAGCCTTGTGCCAGAAGGCAAGGCGCTGTTATCAAAGGACATCGCCACGGCGGCGGCGAGAGAGGTGTTACGCTGGCGTAACATGCTGCACTGCAAGAGGTTACGCGCGCGTAGCGGTGCCGAAAACCATTGCCGCGGCGCGGCGATCGTTCCGGCGGCGGGCGGCGGCGAGCGGGTTAGAATCGGCCGCCACCTATTGCGAAAGTACCTATGCGAAGGAGATATTTTCTCGCTGCCGGCCTGGCGCTGGCGATGTCGCCGGGATGGGCGGGCGACAAGCGCGCCGCGCCCTTGCGCATCGGCCTGACGCCGGTGTTCCTCGACGACCAGGCCAGCTTCCTGCGCCGCTGGAACGCCTATCTCGAAACGATGCTGGCGCGGCCCGTGGAGTTCATCCAGCGCGGCACCTATCGCGAAATCGTCGATCTGCTGCGCCAGGGCAAATGCGACGTCGCCTGGATCTGCGGCTATCCGCTGGTGCGCAATCGCCAGCAGTTGCGCCTGCTGGCGGTGCCGGAATTCGAAGGACGTCCGCTCTACCGCTCCTACCTGATCGTGCCCGCCGGCGACACGGAGACGAAGTCGATTCTCGACCTGCGTGGCCGTGTCTTCGCCTTTTCCGATCCGGATTCCAACTCCGGCTACCTCTACCCGAACTACCGCCTGATGACGCTGCGCGAGCGTCCCGATGCGTTCTTCGGCAAGAGCTTTTTCACCTGGGCGCACCGCAAGGTGGTGGACGCGGTGGCGGCGGGCGTCGCCGACGGCGGCGCGGTCGACGGCTACGTCTGGGAGACCCTCGCCCGCCTCCAGCCGCGGCTCACCGCCGGCACGCGCATCGTCGAGCGCTCGCCGGAATTCGGTTTTCCGCCCTTCGTCGCGCGGGCCTCGCTGCCGGCCGCCGTCGTCGGCAATGTGCGCCGCGTGCTGATGGGCATGGAACGGGACGCCGCCGGGCGCGAACTGCTGAAGGCGCTCAATCTGAGCGGTTTCGGCGCAGGGGACGACAAGTTGTTCGCCGACATCGAACGCATGGCGAAAGTGCTGGGAGGGAAGGCCCATGTACCTGCTGCGTGATCTCAGCTTCCGCTACAAGATCCCGCTGCGCGGCGCCGTGCTGGTGTTGGCGACCGCCTTCCTGCTGTCGGCGTCGCTGATCTTCCGCGAATACCGCGACCTCAAGGACGACTTGATCGCGACTTCGGCCAGCCTTGGGCGGCTGCTGGCGAAGACGCTGATCACGCCGCTGATCCACGACGACGTCTGCAGCGCCTACGAGATCATCAACTCGCCCTTCGCCGCCAACGGTCCCGACAATCCGAAGATCGCCGACTTCATCGTCGTCCTCGACCGCCGCCAGCAGGTCTATATCGCCACCCATCCCGGCGACTACCGCATGCTGACCGATCCCGGCCGCAGCAACCCGGACTTCAGCCGCCTGCAGGACGCATTGGCCAGTTTCCACGAATTCGATTCGAAGACGGTCGAACTCGAACGTTCCGACCGCATCTACATGCTGACGCCGATCGTTTCCGACGGCGTGCTGCTCGGCACCCTGGTCATGGGCTATTCGAAGAGCGCCTTTCTGCCGCGCTTTCTCGGTATCGCCAAGAGCGGCGCCATCGTCGCGCTGCTGGTCATCGCCCTGCTGATTCCCGCCAGTTGGTATTGGGCGCAGCGTTTCGCCGAACCCCTGGTCGATCTCGCCAACGTCATGGGCAAGGTCGGCACTGGCATCCCCGAGGACGCGGAAATCCGCGTCGAGGAGTCGAAGGACGAAATCGGGCGCCTCGCCAGCGCCTTCAAGCGCATGTTGCATGGCCTGCGCGAGAAGGAGGCGCTGGAGAAGGAGGTCATCTTCTCGGAGCGGCTGGCGGCGGTCGGCCGCCTCTCGGCAGCCATCGCCCACGAGATCAACAATCCGCTCGGCGGCATGCTCAATGCGCTGTCGACCTTCCGCAAGCACGGCAGCGGCGATGCGCTCACGGTCAAGACCATCTCGCTGATCGAGCGCGGACTGGAGCAGGTGCGCGACACGGTGTCGGCCCTGCTGGTCGAGGTGCGCCATCACAGCCATTTTCTCAATCGCCAGGACGTCGAGGACATTCGCACCCTGGTGCTGCCGGATGCCCAGCACAAGGACTTGCACCTGGCATGGCGCAACGGCCTCGAAGGCACCGTGGCGCTGCCGGCGAACCCGGTGCGGCAGATGCTCATCAACCTGCTGCTGAACGCGGTGCAGGCGACCGCCGCCGGCGGTCACGTCAGTTGCGACGTGGCGCTGGCCGACGGCGCGCTGCGCTTCGCCATCGGCAACGACGGCGAGCAAGCGAACCCGGCAAGACGCTGTTTACCGTATCGCTGCCGCTCCAGGAGGCTCCGTCATGAGCGAAATGCCGCGTTTGTGCCTGATCGAGGACGACCCGATCATGGGCGAATCCCTGTGCGACCGCTTCCAGCTCGAAGGCTTCGCCCTCGACTGGCACAGCAGCGGCGCCGCCGCCGTGCCGGCGCTGCGCGGCGGCAATTACGGCGTTGTCATCAGCGACATCCGCCTGCCCGAGTGCGAAGGCGGCGAACTCTTTATCGCCGAGCAGGCGCGCGGCGGCATGCTGCCGCCCTTCATTTTCGTCACCGGCTTCGGCACCGTCGACCGTGCCGTGGAACTGCTCAAGGCCGGCGCCGCCGACTACATCGTCAAGCCTTTCGATCTCGATCAACTGGTCGACAAGGTCAAGGCCCTGGCGTTGCGCTGGGCGCCGGGCCGGGCCGAAGGATCGCCGCTCGGCGTCGCACCGGCGATGCGCCGCATCGCCGACATGCTGCCGCGGCTGGCGGCGCATGCGACTGCGGTGCTGATCACCGGCGAGCCGGGCGTCGGCA
>JACRPB010000288.1 GCA_016214175.1 Rhodocyclales bacterium | reverse complement strand
TTGTAGGGGTCGAGACGCGGCAGCAGCAGCGTGGTCGAGGGCTGGTTGCCGGGGAAAACCTTGTAGGGTGCCAGGCGTTCGACCACGGATTCCGGAATGTGGGCAGCCAGCATTTCGTCGCGCACCTCGGCTTCCGTCTTGCCGCGCATCAGGGCTTCGCTTTGGGCGAAACAGTTGGCGAGCAGCTTGTCGTGGTGTCCGCGCAGCGGGAAGTCGGATTCGCGGCAGGCGATGAATTCGCAGGGTATCAGGCGCCCACCCTGATGGATCAACTGGTAGAAGGCGTGCTGGCCGTTGGTGCCGGCTTCGCCCCAGAGCACGGGCGCCGCCGCGCAGGTCAGCGGCCGGCCGTTGCGGTCGATGCGCTTGCCGTTCGATTCCATTTCCAGTTGCTGCAAGTAGCGCGGCAGCAGCGCCAGCGACTGGCTGTAGGGCAGCAGGGCGCGGTTGTCGGCGCCGAGGAAATTGCAGTTCCAGATTTCCAGCAGCGCCAGCAGACTGGGCAGGTTTTCGCGCGGCGGAGCGTTGAAAAAGTGCTCGTCCATGGCATGGGCGCCGGCCAGCAGTTCGCGAAAGCGCGGCATGCCGATGGCCAGCGCCAGCGGCAGGCCGATGGCCGACCACAGCGAATAGCGGCCGCCCACCCAGTCCCAGAATTCGAACGCGTTTTCCGGCGTGATGCCGAAGCGTTCGACCTCGACGAGGTTGGTGGACAGGGCGACGAAATGGCGCGCGACGGCGGCTTCGCCGAGTTCGCGCACCAGCCAGGCGCGTGCCGAATGCGCGTTCTGCATCGTCTCCTGGGTGGTGAAAGTCTTGCTGGCGACGACGAACAGGGTAGTGCGCGGCTGCAAGCCGGCAAGCACCGTGGCGAGATCGGCGCCGTCGAGATTGGCGACGTAATGCACGGCGAGGCCGGCATGGCGGTAGGCGGCGAGCGCCTGCGTCGCCATGCGCGGGCCGAGATCGGAGCCGCCGATGCCGATGTTCACGACATCGCGGATCGGCTCGCCGGTGGCGCCGCGCCAATGGCTGCCGTGGATGGCGTCGACGAAGCGCTCCATCTTTTCCAACACCGCGCGCACGCCGGGCATGACGTCGCGGCCGTTCAGCAGCAGGGCGCCCCTGGGTTGGCGCAGCGCGATGTGGAGGGCGGCGCGGCCCTCGGTGTGGTTGATGGCTTCGCCGTTGCGCATGCGGTCGCTCCAACCGGGGACGTCGGCGGCGTGCCAGAGGGCGTGCAGCAGCGGCAGGGTGGCGGCGACCAGCGGCTGCTTCGAGTAATCGAACAGCCAGTCGTTCCAGGTCAGCGAAAACTGCCGGAAGCGCTGCGGGTCGTCGGCGAACAGATCGCGCAGATGCCACTGCCGCGCCGCGGCGGCGTGCGTCGCGAGCTTCTGCCAGGCGGGAGATACGGTAACGCTCATCGGTCGGTGCTCACAGCCATAGCATCATGCCCATTTCGAACGGATGGGTCAGCAGATCGTGCGAGGGGTAGGCGCGGATGCGGTATTCGATCTTGCCGCAGACGTCCGGCGTCAGTTCGAGGGTGAACAGGCTGTCGCCGCCGCTCCCCGGTCCCTGGTATTCGAGGTGGAAGCGCCGCGGCGGACGCGAGCCGAGATTGGCGTTGGGACGGCCGAACAGCAGTTCCACCGTGATGTCGGCGGGCGTCAGTCCTTCTAGATGCACCGCGACTTCGAAGCGGACCTTCTCGCCGAAGTCGATGCGCTTCTTCGGGCTGTCGGCGCGGCGCAGCACGATTTTCGGCCAGGCCTTGCGCACCCTGGTCTTCCAGGCTGCGAGCGTGCGCGCGCCGGCGAAGTTGTCGCGCTGGTGGCGGTGCCACTGGCGCGCGGCCGGCGTATAGAACTTGCCGATGTATTCGCCGAGCATGCGCGCCGAGTTGAAATGCGGCGTGATGCTGGCGATCGAGTTCTTCGCCATTTTCACCCAGCCCGGCGAGTAGCCCATCGGGCCGCGCTCGTAATAGAGCGGGATCACCTTGTCCTGGAGGATTTCGTACAGCTCGCGCGCTTCTTCGTGGTCGCGGCGCGGATCGTCGAGCGAGCCCGAGGTGTTGACGGGCTTGATGCCCCAGCCGTTTTCGCGCCCCGGCGCCGTCTCGCAGCCTTCGCCCCACCAGCCGTCGAGCACCGACAGGTTGATGACGCCGTTCAGGCCCGCCTTCATGCCCGAGGTACCGGAGGCTTCGAGCGGATACACCGGATTGTTGAGCCAGACGTCGACGCCCGCCACCAGGCGGCGCGCGACGTGCAGGTCGTAGCCTTCGAGCACCAGGATGCGGCCGATGAAGTCGGGCATCGCCGCCACCTCGGTGATGCGGCGGATCATTTCCTGGCCGGGGGCGTCGGCCGGGTGGGCCTTGCCGGCGAAGACGAAGACGACCGGACGCTCGGGATCGGAGACGATCTGCTTGAGCCAGGCGAGATCCTGAAACAGCATCGTGGCGCGCTTGTAGGTGGCGAAGCGGCGCGCGAAGCCGATGGTGAGCACGTTCGGGTTGCCGGGATCGGCAAAGCGCAGAACACGGTCGAGGTGGGCCTGCGAGCCCTGATTGCGGCTGTGCTGGTGGCCGATGCGGTTGCGCAGCAGATGCAGCATCTGCGACTTGATCGACTGGCGCACGCTCCAGAACATGTGGTCGGGAATGGCGTGGATTTCCTCCCACACCTGCTGGTCGGTCAGGCGCTGGCTCCAGCCGGGGCCGAGCACGCGGTCGAAGGTTTCGTGCCAGAGATCGGAAAGGAAGGTCGGCACATGCACGCCGTTGGTGACGTAGTCGAGCGGATTGTCGGCCGGGTCGATCTGCGGCCACAGATAGGTGCAGACCTTGGACGAGATTTCGCCGTGGATGCGCGAGACGCCGTTCTGGTGGCGCGAGCCGCGGATCGCCAGCGCCGTCATGTTGAATTCGGGAGAGTCGGGCGAGCGGCCCATGTCGAGCAGGGTGCCGATGTCGCAGCCCATGTCGCGGCAGCAGCCGTCGAAGTAGCGGCGGATCATGTCCTCGGCGAAATGGTCGTGGCCGGCCGGCACCACGGTGTGGGTCGTGAACACGGTATTGCTGGCGACGGCTTCCAGCGCCGTGGCGAAGTCGAGGCCGGTGGCGGCGAGCTGGCGGATGCGTTCGAGGATGAGGAAGGCGGCGTGGCCTTCGTTGATGTGCCAGACCGTCGGCTTGATGCCGATCGCCGCCAGCGCGCGCACGCCGCCCATGCCGAGCACGATTTCCTGCTCGATGCGCGTGGTGCGGTCGCCGCCGTAGAGGCGGTGGGCGATGTCGCGGTCGTGCGGGGAATTGTCCTCGATGTCGGTGTCGAGCAGATAGATCGAGACGTGGCCGACGCGGGTCTTCCAGACCTTGGCGTGGATGTCGCGGCCGGGCATCGGCACGACGACCTTGAGCTCCTGGCCGGCGCCGTCCACCACCGGCACCATCGGCATGTCGTCGAAATCGCTGTCGGTGTATTCGGCGTGCTGGCGGCCTTCGCCGTCTATCGTCTGCAGGAAGTAGCCCTGGCGATAAAGCAGCCCGATGCCGACGAAATTGAGGTTGAGGTCGCTGGCAGTCTTGCAGTGGTCGCCGGCGAGGATGCCGAGGCCGCCGGAATAGATCGACAGGCTCTCGTGGATGCCGAACTCGGCGCAGAAATAGGCGACCAGTTCGCCCTCGGGCAGGTGCGGTCCGTGTTCGCGCGCCGGCGCCGTGTGATAGGTGTCGTAGGCCGAGAGCACGCGCGCCAGGGCGCCGAGGAAGACCGGGTCCTCGGCCGCCTCGTCGAGGCGGTGCTGGTCGATGCGCTTGAGAAAGGCCTTCGGGCTGTGGCCGACCGCGCCCCACAGCTTGTTGCCGAGGCGCACGAACAGGGCGCGCGTCGGGCGATCCCAGCTATACCAGAGGTTGTTGGCCAGTTCGTCGAGACGCGCCAGGCGCGATGGCAGCTTGGGATTGACTTCGAGTTGATAGCGGGTGCCGGGCATGATTGTTTTTCCTTCTTCGGGTTCGTGCCGATTCTACGCCGCGCGCGTTGCCGGCACGACGTCGATGACGATGGCGAGTTCGTCCCGCGCCGCCGCGACGGGCCAGGACAGCATGATCTCCGCGGCCTGCATGATTTTTTCGAAGCCGGCCTCCGACTGCGAGACGGTGTGATGCGGCCGCGCCGCGACGGCGACGGGGGCGCTGAAGCCGAGTCGCAGCGCGCCGCCGAGCACGCCGTCCTCCAGCGTCAGTTGGCGGGCCGCCGGCAGTTCGAGCACCTGGCCGAAGCCGCAGGGAATGCTGCCGTCGCCGAGCACGTAGCGGCCGGCATAGCCGTCGCAACTGGGCATGGCGAGGTTGATGCGGATCTCGACGCGGCCGCCGACCTGGAACGCGCGATAGCGGGCGGTGAGGCGCATGCCGTCGAGGGCGATCGACTTTTCCAGGCGCCCGCTGCCGAGCGCCGCCTCGAATGCCGCGCTGCCGGTTTCGCGGTAGTTGTCGACCGGGCGCATGGTGCCGTCGGGCGCCGCCCAGCAATCCTCGAACATGCCGCGCGGACGGCTGTCGGGCTCCAGGTCTTCAGGCAGGATTTCGTGGCGAAAACTGACGCGGTCGTGGGCCGAGGCGATGCCGGCGCCGCCGCCGTCGCCGTCGTGGCCGTGCTGGCGCGCGGCGATCAGCTTGTCGTGATAGCCCTCTTCGTAATGCCGCAGCGTGTCGCCGAAATTGTGGGCCAGCGCGTAGCTCGACAGCTCGATGACGCAGGCGTCGCCGTCGGCCTGGATCACCGCCTGCAACGGGCCGCTGCGCAGGAAGATTTCGGTGTGGCCGTCGTGGTCGAGGTCGCAGCGCGCCGACGCCGGGCGCGGCGCCACGGCGTCGAGCCCGGCTTCCAGCGCCAGCAGGTTGCTCCAGATGGCGCGGCGCAGGTGCGGCAGGTAGAGCCCGCCGAAAAGGCCGTGCCAGTACGCGTCGTTGGCCTGGCTGCGGTGCAGTTGCTCCTGCATCGTCGCCGTGCGCTGCGCGGCCGGCAGCGCGGCGAAGCGCGCCGAGACCTCCAGCATGCGCTTGTGCATCCAGTTCGACTCCGGGTAGCGCATGAAGAAATTGCGCCAGATGCCGCCGCGCAGAAAGGGTTTGCGCGCCTCGTAGTGGGCGCCGTGCTTCTCCTGCTCGACCAGGCCGCGGAAAGTGCGCGCGGCGTGGGCCGGCAGCGTCCACTCGTTCATTTCGATGTAGGACGTGGTCGGCAGATAGACGATGCCGCGCGTCGGATGGCTCTGGTGGAAATCGTCGAAGTGGCCGGTGCGGATCAGCTTCGAGGCGAGCACGCCCTCGATGAACTGCTTGAGCCAGCCGCGCTCGTAAACCCAGTTGTAGGTCTCGGGCCAGATGCCGAACTTCTCGATGTCGTCGAAATAGATGGCGGCGCGATGGCCCGTCTGCGCCTGGTGTTCGAGCCAGGCGACGACCTCGGCGGCCGGCGAGAACGGAAAGCGGTAGCGCGCCTGTTCCGAGATCGGGAACAGGTCGAGCGTGGCGCCGTCCTCCTCGGTGGTGTAGAAACTGTCGAGGCGCTCGGCCGGTTCGCCGGCGCAGAGGAAGTGGTAGTCGTCCACCGCCACGTAGCGGATGCCGGTTTCGGCCAGCGCCGTGACCACAGCGGATTCCCAGACGCGCTCGGTGAGCCAGGCGCCGCGCGGGCGCACGCCGAAGCGGCGCTCGATCTTGTCGGACAGCGTATTGATCTGGCTGACGCGGTCGCGATGCGGGATCGCCGCCAGCACCGGCTCGCAGTCGCCGGAGCCGAACCACTCGACCTGGCCGCGCCGCGTCATCGCCGCCAACCGCGCCATGTCGTCGGGGTAGTGCGCTTCGAGTTCGTCGAGCAGCCAGCCCGAGAAATGAACGCTGAAGCGGAATTCCGGATAGGCTTCCAGCGTCTGCAGGAACATGCGATAGCAGCGCAGATGGGCGTCGGCGACGACTTCGGGGAAGTTGCCGACCGGCTGGTGGGCATGCACGCCGAAGAGCAGGGTGATGGGCGGGGTCATGGGCTGGATCATGGTTGGGGCTCGGCCGGGATGTGGGCGTTGGGCTGTTGGTTGCGATTTATCACTGTGCTTGCGGGGGCATCCGAAGTTGCCGCGAGGCTCCGCAATGTAGCGTTGTGCGCGAGTCGCATGAACAGATGTGCCTCCTCGAAGAAATCAGCCCTTGACGATGGCATCTACGGCGACCTTTCGGAGAGCAACTGACAGTTCATATTCGTAGAGCGTGACGTTCGGCAAATATGAGCATGCCAACTTCAAGTCTTCGGATATTTCTCGGGCGGCGATGACTCCTCTGACACCTTGGCCAGATTCGGCGTGATGCTTTTCGATCCAAGCCATGTATCGAAGGAGTTGCCCAATAACTCG
>JACRPB010000287.1 GCA_016214175.1 Rhodocyclales bacterium | reverse complement strand
GCAGCGCCGACAACGCCTTTGTCCTCGATCCGGAGCGCCTGCCCCTGCTGCGCGCCGCGGCTGAAGCGGTCGATTTGGGAACGCGCGCGGCGCAGGTGCTGGACGAAGCCGAGGCTGCGGCGAAGAGCGCGCAGGCCGACGAGACGATCGCCGGCCTGACGACCGACGCCATGCCGCAGATGTCGGGGGGACTCGCTGCCCTCGCCGGCGCGGTTCCGGCCATGAATTCGCTTTCGATGGAAAGCGCCATGCCCCAGCAAGGGAGATAGGCGGCCCTGCATGAAGACTTCGGTGATGCGCTCGATATCCTGGTGTTTGGCTTTGGGTTTCGCTGCCGGCGCGGCGCGGTCACAGACGCCGCCGCCTCCGGTCGCGCCGGTGGCCGCCGTGGCGCCCGCCGCTTCCGTCGCCGCCGCGGCAGCGACGGCCGTCGATATCGGCGTGCCCGCACGCATCGAGTCGGCGCAAGAATTCAAGGGAGACCTCTGCCAGCCGGCCCTGAGCGTTGCGCTGGGCGAGGACGTCAAGTCGGCCCTGGCCTTGGCGGAAAAGAAGCCCTGGCCCGAAGTCGAAAAGCTGTTCGCCCAATCCGAGCGGGCCTGGGCCGATGTCGCGGCCGGCTGCGCGGGCGCGCTGCGCGATCAGGCCGTGGCGCACCAGGCCGACGCAAAGCGCGAGCGCGAGCGCGTCGCCGCCCTGATCGGCGACTCCGCCGGCTGCGACCAGGCCTTCGCGACGGCGAACCGGATCATGGAGTTCTCGCGCCAGTCCTGGACCGAAAAGCGTTGGCAGGATTCCGCGCGCTGGTTGCGCAAGGCCGACCTGGCTTGGGACTCGGCGGCCAATCAATGCGGCGGCGCCAAGCGCGGCCAGGCGGCGCAGCAGCGGGACGCTGCCCGCACCGACGCGCACAACGCGCTGGCCTGCGCGCCGGTTTGGGAACAGGCGACGGAACTGACGGTGAAGCTGAAGGCCGAGCACGCCGCGCTGGCGGCCGATGAAAAGACGGCGCGCCGCGACCGGATCGAGCGCCTGTGGACCGAGGCTGCGTCTGCCTGCAAGGGCAGTTCGGCCGAGCGCGCGGCGGCGAGCGCGGCGCTCATGGCGCGCGAGCGCGGCAGCCGTCCCTTGACCGGCGTTGCGACGCGAGCGCCCGTCAGCCATTCTGACGGCGCCCGTGTGCGCGCCGACGGCATCACCTACGTCGGCCAGTTTGCGGCGAATGCCAAGGGCGAGATGGAAGGCCGCGGCCGCGTCGAATGGGACAACGGCGACGTCTTCGACGGCACGCTGGTCGGGGGGCGGGCAGAAGGCAAGGGCGTCTTCGTCTGGAAGAGCGGGCAACGCTACGAAGGCGACCTCGTAGATGGCCGTCCGGCCGGGCCGGGCAAGCTGTTCTACGCCGACAGCGGCGACCTTTACGAGGGCGAATTCGTCCGCGGCCTGCCCAGCGGCCGCGGCACTTACACCTGGAAGAACGGCGACAGTTACCGCGGCGATTGGCTCAACGGCCGCAAGCACGGCCGCGGCCGCTATACCTGGGCCAAGGGCGGTCATTGGGAAGGGACGTACGCCAACGACGAACGCGTGCCGGAAGTCGCCCCGGTTTCGCTGGCGCCGGAAAAATGACGCGCGCCTCG
Source organism: Rhodocyclales bacterium (assembly GCA_016214175.1). Classification (GTDB taxonomy): domain Bacteria; phylum Pseudomonadota; class Gammaproteobacteria; order Burkholderiales; family Rhodocyclaceae; genus Nitricoxidireducens. Next base: position 19,436 of record JACRPB010000287.1, on the reverse strand, counting down.
GCAGGCGGGACGGCGCTCGCCGCCGAGCCCATCCTGGGCCTGCGCAACGTGTCGCTGCATTTCGACGACGGCCGCACCAAGGCGCTCGACGGCGTGGACTTCGCCGTCGATGAGGGCGAGTTCGTCGCCATCGCCGGGCCGAGCGGCAGCGGCAAGTCCAGCCTGTTGAACCTGATCGGCGCTCTCGACGTGCCGAGCGCCGGCGAGATATTCTTTCGCGGCGCCGCCTATTCCGGAAACGCCGATCTGGCAGCTTTTCGCGGCCGCCACATCGGTTTCGTGTTCCAGTCCTTCCACCTCATCCCGACGCTGACCGCGCTCGAAAACGTGATGCTGCCGGCCCTGGGCCGCTCCTGGTCGGCGGCGGCGCAGCGGCGGCGGGCGGAGTCGCTGCTGGCGGACATGGGCCTGCGCGACCGGCTGCACAGCAGCCCGACGACGCTGTCCGGCGGCGAACGCCAGCGCGTGGCCATCGCCCGCGCGCTGATCAACGAGCCCAGCCTCATCCTCGCCGACGAACCGACCGGCAGCCTGGATAGCGCCAATGCCGAACAGGTGCTCGAATTCCTGGTCGGCCTGCGCGCGGAGAAGGGCCTCACCGTGGTCATGGTGACGCACGACGAAGGCATCTCGGCGCGCGCCGACCGCGTCATCCGCATGCGCGACGGGCGCATCGAGCGCGCGGGGCAGCCGGCATGAATCTGGTCTCGTTCGCCCTCGGCAATCTGCGGCGGCGGCCGGCGCGCACGGCGCTGACGCTGTCCGCCATTGCGCTCGGCATCGCCGCGGTGGTGGCGCTGACCAGCATCGCCTGGGGCTTCGAGGCGAGCTGGCAAAAGGCCAACGACGCCCGCGGCACCGACCTGATCGTGACCCGCATGGCGAGCCAGAACGCCATGCCCTCGCCCTTCGCCGCCGCACCGGTGCGGGAACAATTGGCGCGCTACCCGCACGTGCAGGAAGTGGCGGGCCTGCTGAGCGAAATGCTCAGCGTCGGCGAGGACAATCCGCCGATTTTCGTCTTCGGCTGGGCTTACGGCAGCTATCTGTGGGAGCACCTGAAACTCCTCGACGGACGCTGGCCGGCCGATCGCGACGAGCCGGCCGTGCTGCTCGGCACGCTGGCCGCCGAACTGCTGCACAAGGGCGTCGGCGACCGCATCGAACTGGAGGGGCGATCGTTCGAAGTCGTCGGCACCTTCCAGAGTACGGCGCTGGTCGAAAACGGCGCCGTGCTCATGACGCTCGACCAGGCGCAAGCGGTGACCGACAAGCCGGGCAAGGTCAACGTCCTCAACCTCAAGCTCGACGGCCAGGCGACCGAGGCCGACGCGCGCTTCGTCAAGGAGCAGGTGAGAAAGGCGCTGCCCGGCTATGCCGCCATCACCTCGGGCGAGTTGGTCAGCCGCAACGCCGTCGTGCGCATCGCCAAGGCCATGAGTCACGTCACCATCCTGATCGCCGGCCTGGTCGGGGCGTTGATCGTCTTCAACACCATGCTGATGAGCATCAACGAGCGGACGCGGGAAATCGGCGTCTTGCAGGCGCTCGGCTGGCGGCGGACGACGATCATGCAACTGGTGATCTGCGAATCGCTGGTGCTGGCCTTGGCCGGCGGTCTCGTCGGCATCGCCGTCGGCGTCCTCATCGCCTCCGGCCTCGAACAGGCGGAACTGATGCGCGGCAAGATCGCCGCGATCTATTCCGTGCCGTTCTTTCTTTCCGTCCTCGGCCTGTCGGTCGTTCTCGGCGTCGGCGGCGGACTGTATCCGGCGCATCGGGCGGCGCGCCTGTCGCCGGCGCAGGCCTTGCGCCATGAATAGCTGGCGGCGGTCACTGCCGCTTGCGCTGGCGCTCATCGCGGCGCCGTGCGCGGCGATCGACGAACCGGCGTCGGCGGCAGTCCTCGTCGAGACCATGAAGCAGGCGCGGCACTCGGACGGCTTCGAGGCGCGGCTGGCGATCACGTCCGGCGCTGCCGACAAGGCCGCGGCGCGGCCGGTCAAGGTCGCGCTGATCGGGCAGATCACGGCCGAGCGGCGGCGTTTCCTGGTGCGGGGGATTGCGCCGGAGCGCATCCGCGACCGCTATGTCGTCGCCGCACAGGACGCGGCGGGGCGGGTGGAGGCCTACGAGTACGGCCCCCACGTTGCGGGTCCCGTGCCGCTCGATCCCTTGAGCCGGCTGTTCGATAGCGAGTTCGTGATCTGGGACTTGTTCGGCGCTTGGTGGGATTGGCCGCAGCAGGCCTTGTCCGGCAGCGGTTCGGTAGAGGACCGGGACTGCCAGTGGGTGCGTTCGCGCCCCGCGGTGCGCTCGCCGATCAAGGAGGTGGCCAGTTGCGTGGATCGCGACCGCGCATTGGCGCTGAGCACGAAGATTTACGACGGCCAGCAAGGCCTGCTGCGCACGATTCGCGTGGACAAGCTGATGCGCAAAGGCAACGGCGGCGGAGCGATGGCGAAGAAAATGACGGTCAGCGCCGCCCACGGCCCGCTGACCGAGATCGAGGTCTATGGCGGAGACGAGAACTACCAGGTGACGCCGGAGACCTTCGACGTACTCGAACGTGTTTGGGGGAGGTAGGACGCTTCGTGCACACACTCAAAGGAATGAACGTGAAGGAGGACCTTGCCGGCGCTTGGTGCAACGGCAACCTCCTGCTGACCAGCCTGATGGAGGCGGTCAGTTTCGTCACCCCGGTCGTGGAGAAATTCATGATCCATGCCGTGGCCGACGAGATGCGCGCCCGCGACGAGCCGGCATTGCGGCAACGCTGCCTGGACTTCATCCGCGAAGAAGCGGTCCATTCCCGCACCCACGGCAAATTCAACGCCGCACTGCTGAAGCACCTCGGCGCCGAACCGCCGGGCATCGCCGCCATCAGGGCGGCGACCGCGGGCGCGCGCCGGCATTTGTCGGTGTCGAGCCGCCTCGGCCTGGCCGCGGCCATCGAGCACCTGGCGGCGGTCATGTCGGGCGCTTATCTGTCTTACGACGAAGAGATAGGCGTCGCCTCGCCGTTCGCCAAGGCCCTGTTCGAACTGCACGCGCGCGAGGAAATCGGGCATTGCTCGGTCGTCTTCGACTTGTGGCGCGAGCGCTGGCCAGCCGGCCGCCGCCAGCGTATCGTCGCGATCATGGCGGTCTTGTTGCCGGGCGTGCTCTATCTGGCCGCGGCCGTGCCTTGGGTGCTGTATCGCAAGACGGGGAGAACCCTGCCGACGACCTTGGGCGCGCTGCGGACTTCCGTCGGCGTCGGCCGCCTCGGCAAGTGGGCCGGCAATCTGGCGACGGTGTTTTTCTCGTTCGTGCGCGCGGATTACCACCCCGATCGTTTGGATCACGCGCCGCTGCGCGCATAACGTCGAAGGAGCGCCCCCATGAGCGCCCCGCAGGGCCGTCCCAAGCGGCGCCAGTCACCTACCGGAGCCGCGCAGCAGCGAACACCCGTCACCCCCTCCGGGGAGGGGGCTGCGGGGGGGGGGCCCCATGAGCGCCCCGCAGGGCCGTCCCAAGGGGCTCCAGTGAGCCGCCGGAAGGTTTCGTTTCTGGCGTTGGTGGCGGTGCTGGCCGGCTTGCTGCCCGGTTGCGCCGTGCCGCCGACCGGCGTGCCGCAGGCCGAGACGGCGGCTGCGGAAGAACAGGCGGCCGCCTGGCGTACGCATTATCTGCAATTGGCGCAGGCCGGCGGCGGCCGGGTATTCGTCCTCGATCCCGGCCGGTCGACGGTGCGGATCTATGTCTTCCGCGGCGGCCGGGCGCCCGGACTCGGGCACAACCACGTCTTGTCGGCGCCTGCATTCGCAGGTTTCGTCTATCTGCCCGGCGCTGCCGCCGACGGCGCCAAGTTCGATCTGGAATTCCGGCTCGATCGACTCGAAGTCGACAATCCGCAGCATCGCGCGGCGGCCGGCGCTGGTTTCGCCGCTCCGCTGCCGCCGGGAGCGGCGACAGGGACGCGCGAACACATGCTGGGCGAAGACAATCTCCAGGCCGCGCGCTTTCCGTTCGTGCGCATCCGTTCGCTGCGGATCGCGGGCGAAGCGCCGCGTTTCGCCGCCGAGGTGGAAGTGGAAATGCATGGACAAAAACGCCCGATCACGCTTCCGCTCGAGATTACCGGGCTGCCCGATCGGCTTGCCGTGACGGGACGCTTCGTCCTGCGCCAGACCGACTTCGGCGTCGCGCCGTATGCAGTGCTGGGCGGATTGTTGGCCGTGCAGGACGAGGTGGTCGTCGACTTCGATCTGGTCGGCGCCCGCTAGACAGCCGTTCCGTCGAGCGTGAAATAGAACTGTGCGCCATGGCCGACCTCGGCTTTGGCCCAGATCTCGCCGCCATGGCGTTCGATCAGGCGCTTGACGATGGCGAGGCCGACGCCGGTTCCCGGAAACTGGTTTTCGGGATGCAGGCGCTGGAACATGCCGAACATCTTGTCGGCGTAGCGCATGTCGAAGCCGGCGCCGTTGTCCTTGACGAAATAGACGGTGTGCCCGTCGCGCCGTTCGCTGCCGATTTCGATTTCGGGGTGCTCTTGCTTCGACGAATACTTCAGCGCGTTGCCGATCAGGTTCTGCAACACCTGTTCCAGCATGGTGGGATCGCCCACCGCCGCGGGGATGTCGCCGATCCGGATGTGGGCGGCCGGGTAATCGGGACCGAACTGGGCCGCGATTTCATGTGCCAGCGCGCCGAGGTCGACGCGGCCTTTTTCGAGGGCGCGTCTGCCGGCGCGCGAGTACTGGAGAATGTTTTCGATCAGTTCGCTCATCCGGTGCGTGTTGCGGATGACCCGGCCCAGCATGTCGCGGCCGTTGTCGGAGAGCCGGTTGCGCTCGTCGTCGACGAGGATTTGCGAATAGCCGACGATGGCGCGCAGCGGCGCTTGCAAGTCGTGGGAAACCGAATGGGCAAAAGCCTCCAACTCCTTGTTGGCGCGTTCGAGTTCGGCAGTGCGGTCGGCGACGCGCCTTTCCAGCAGGGCGTTGAGTTCGCGTATCTCGGCTTCGGCGCGGCGGCGCTCGGTGACGTCTTCGACGATGGCGATGCCGCCGACGATCTCGCCGAGGTGGTCGGTCACCGGCGCGGCGTGGACGGCGACTTGCCGGCTGCCGCGATTGGGCGCGAACGCGAATTCGCCTTCGTAGTTGGCGCTGCGGCCGGCGAGCGCGCCGGCGAAGGCGGGCAGCAGGCGCTTGTCGTTCAGTCCGTCGAGATCGAGCCCGGGCAGACTTTCCGGTGCGACGCCGAATATCGACGCGATGCAGGGATTGGCGTAGGTGATGTGGCGCGTGCCGTCGAAGTGCACAATGCCGACGGGCGCCTGGGTGGCGAGGCGGCGGTAGCGCGCCTCGCTTTCCTGCAATTGCTCGTGGTTGGCGGCGAGGTCGGCGTGCAGGCGATTGAGCGCCGCGACGAGGCGGTCGAGCTCGTCTTCGCGCGGCCGCCGGGCGAGCCTCAGCGGCGTTCCCAGGCGCTCGGGCGAACTGTTCGCCAGATAATCGACGATCTTCTCCAGGTGTCGCGTGATGATGCGATCCACCAGCAGCAGCATGAAGAACGCCACCAGGACGGTCTTGACGAAATTGGCGAGGACGATGAAGACGGCGCGCTCGACGAAGCGTTGGCGTGCCGTCGCCAGGTCGGCGCTGATGGTCAGTTCGCCGATGACGAGCTGGCGGCCGCGGTATTCGCGCTGGAGCGGCCAGGTGCGCGTGATGCCGCCGGCCCCCGCCGCCTTGCCGCGCTCGACGAAAGGCTTGCCGTCGACGCTGACCTGGGCATAGGCGAAGTCCGGTAGATGGACGATGCCGTCGAGTAGTGTCCCAAGATGCTCGCGGTCGGCGACCCAGACGTTGTCGACAATGCTTGCCAGATAGCCGTGCTGTACCAAGTCGAAGCGCTGTTCGACGGTATCGACGTCGCGGCGGTACTCGACGAGCAGTTGCACCGTCGTGATGAGGAGCGCCAGGGCACCGCTGAAAACCACGGTCCAGACGATGAGCCGCCGCGACAGCGCGCGGGTGCCGAGACCGGATCTGCCTGCACGCGTCATCGTCTACTTGTTGCCGACCAAGGACGTCAGGGTCGCGTCGAAGATGCGCTGGTAGCTGCCGTCGCGCTTCATTGCGGCGAGCGCAGCCGCGACCTTGGGCACCAGTTCCGCATGCTTGCGGTTGAGGTAGCAGTACATCTCCTGACGCGCCAGCGGCGGCTCCATCGTCTTCACCGGCAGGCCCATGGCGCGCGCGCGCCAGAGACCCTGCCAGCGTTCGTAAAGGACGACGTCGGTACGTTCCTGCTGCAGCAGGCTGAACAGTTGCGCGGCGTCCTTGACCTGCGTCGCTTCGCGTTTCCCGGCCAGATTGTTTTCGAAGATCTTCCAGCCGATCAGATAGGCGACATGGTAGGGCGCCAGCGATTGCCAATCGGGCGTGGCGAATTCGAAGTGCAGCGAATAGGCGACGAAGTCGTTGTCGAACAGCTTTTCCGGCACGCGCACGAAGTTCGGATACTGCACCTCCAGGCCCTTGATGCGCGCGGCGACGCCGTCGTCGATGCCCAGGTTGGCGTTGATCAGCGCCCGCTCGGAAGATTCATGCACGCGCATCTCCGCCTGGCTGCCTACGCGGCGGAAGGCCTCCGCCAGCAGTTGGTCGAAAAAGCCGTCGCGCTGCGGCGTCGTGAACGGGGGACCGTTGCCGGTCGAAATCACCAGCGTTTCCGCGGCCTGGGCATGGATGGCGCAGAAGACGCAGAGCGACGCGCAGAGGCGCAGGAATCGGGGCAATCGGCTCATGTTCATGTTGTGCGCATCCCGTAGCCGCCCTCCATCCGTTCCAGCTCCGCGGGCGTGTTGATGTTGGCGAAGGCGTCGGCATCCTCGAAACGGACTTCGCGGGCTCCCATGCCGACCAGCCACTCGTGGATTCTACGTCCGCCACCGGCGATATAGGGCTCCAGGTCGCCCAGAACCTCGCGTCGGCACAGCATGAAGGCCGGCTGGAGTCGGCCGGCGGCGAAAGCCGCGGCGATGGCAGCGTCGTCCGCTTCCAGGGCGCCGACGAGGCGGGCCACGAGGTCGAGCGGCAGCAGCGGGGCGTCGCAAGGGACGGTGGCGAGAAACGGCGTGGCGCAGGCCTTGAGTCCGGCGTGCAGGCCCGCCAGCGGGCCGGCGAAGTCGCCGACGACGTCGGCGACGACCGGATGACCGAACGCCGCGTAGGCCTCGCGCTGGCGGTTGGCGCTGATGAGCAGCGTGGCGACCTGCGGCGTCAGGCGTTCCAATACATGGGCCAGCAGCGGACGCCCCCCCAATTGCAGCAGCCCCTTCTCGCGACCGTCCATGCGCCGGGCGAGGCCGCCGGCGAGGATCAGTCCGGTCACGCGATCCCTAGGGGCTGTTCGCATTTAGGCGCCTCGTGCTCGGCACGCCCGGGTCATCCGCCGATATAGGACATCTCGATCTTTTTCTGCGGCACGCTCTGCGCGCCGCGGATTTCGGAATAGCGGTCGTCGCGCGCGTGCCAGATGGCGGTGATGGCGGCGGCGACTTCCGCGTCCGTTTTGCCGTCGCGCAGCAACTGCCGCAAATCGTATCCGCTCTGAGCGAACAGGCAGGTGTAGAGCTTGCCTTCGGTCGACAGGCGGACCCGCGTACAGCCAGCGCAGAAGGCATGAGTGACCGAGGCGATGACGCCGATCTCGCCGCCGCCGTCGCGGTAGCGCCAGCGCTCGGCGACCTCGCCGGCATAGCCTGGATCGACCGGCTCGATTGGGAAGACGGCGCCGATGCGCTCGACGATCTCGGCGGCGGGTACGACTTCCTCCATGCGCCAGCCGTTGGAACTGCCGACGTCCATGTACTCGATGAAGCGCAGGATGTGCCCGGTGCCGCGAAAATGGCGCGCCATGGCGATGATCTCGCCGTCGTTGGTGCCGCGCTTGACGACCATGTTGATCTTGATCGGCGCCAGTCCGGCGTTCGCGGCGGCGTCGATGCCGGCGAGGACGCGGGCGACCGGAAAGTCTGAGTCGTTCATGCGCCGGAAGATGGCGTCGTCGAGCGAGTCGAGACTGACGGTGACGCGCTGCAGGCCGGCCGCCTTGAGATCCTGGGCGCGATGCGACAGCACCGAGCCGTTGGTCGTCAGCGTCAGTTCGAGGTCGGGGATGCCGGACAGCAGGCGGATCAGGCGTTCAACTTCGTGCCGCAGCAGCGGCTCGCCGCCGGTGAGGCGCAATTTGCGCACGCCGAGGCCGGCGAAGATGCGGGCGATGCGCTCGATCTCCTCGAAGGTCAGGAGTTCGGTCTTCGGCAGGAACGGGTAGTCGCGGCCGAACACCGTTTTCGGCATGCAATAGACGCAGCGGAAGTTACAGCGGTCGGTGATGGAAACGCGCAAATCGCGGATCGGCCGACCGCGGCTGTCGACGAGTGATGCATTCATGGTCACAGTATATACGCGCCCCGCACGACATCCATTTTCCGGCAGCGCAAATCCTTTTTCGGCGGAAATTCAACTCGAACTAGAGGGGGAATTGCCTCTATCTTTTTGCCTCAGCCGGGCGTGGGAGTGGCGCAGCATACGCCCAGCAACTTGCAGAGGAGGCGTTCGTGATCATTCAATCCGTCCAACTCGTCGCACTACCCGGTGCCCCGGTCTACCAGGAAAAGATCTACCGGGCACATATGGACAGCGGCGAGGACATCGACCTGTTCCAACAGCATTGGGATGTCTTCCTGCCGCCCGAATCCCTGGTGGGATTGACGCTGGAGCAAGCCTGGAAGAAGCGCACCGAGAAAATGCTGGCGGTGGCCAGCGGCCAGCACTGAGTCTCGGCCCGGAAAGAAAAAGGCCCGCGGAGGCGGGCCTTTTACGGTAACGCAGAAAATCCGACTTACTTCTTCTTGGCCGCCTTCTTGCCGGCGACGGCGGCTTTGAAGCCGGCGCCTGCGGAGAACTTCGGCACGGTCGTGGCGGCGATCTTGATCGTGGCGCCGGTCTTCGGATTCTTGCCGGTACGCGCGGCGCGCTTGGCAGACTTGAAGGTGCCGAAGCCGACCAGGGTGACGGAGTCGCCCTTGGAGACAGCCTTTACGACGGCTGCGATGGTTGCGGACAGCGCTTTCTCGGCCGCGGCCTTGCTGATACCGGCTTCCTTCGCAGTGACTTCGACGAGTTCGGATTTGTTCATCTGTGTACCTCCCGAGGGTTATTGGGTCTGATTGGCTTGAAGCGCGCACATTCTACGACAAGATTTCGCAACGCAAGCATTTTCGTGACGAAGATCCGCTTGGGGACTGGGAACCCACCCGCCTTTGCAACTTTTGCGCCGGCGTCGCAGCGCCATACTCAGCGCCGACCGGTAGGCTGAGCCGCGGGCGATCGCCGGTGCCGCTTCCCGCGCACCGCGCGTAGAATATGCAAGCGGCACCTGTGCGTGTAATCTGCCGCGAAAAGCGGCGGCGGTCGCGGTGGCGCCGGATTCGGTTTCATTGTGGGCTGGCAGGTCACGCGGGGAGGCGAAAATGGATAATGCCTTTGCCTTGTTCATCGTCGATGACGACGAGTTGACGAGGGATTTGTTGGAAGCGAATCTTGCCGTCGCGGGGGCGGTCGAGGTTTTCGAAACGGCCGAGCAATGCATGGAGCGCCTGGCCGAAAAAGTGCCGGGCTTGCTGCTCCTCGACGTCGGACTGCCGGGCATGGACGGTTACGAATTCTGCCGCATCGTCCGCAGCCGACCTGAAACCGCCAATGTTCCCGTCATCTTCGTTTCCGGCCACGACGATCTCGAATCGAGGCTGGCAGGCTACGATGCCGGCGGCGACGACTTCGTCGTCAAGCCTTACGGCATTGCCGAGATACACCACAAGGTGGAGAGCGTGCGCCGGGCGGCGCAAGAGCAGGCGGAGAAACAGGGCAAGGTCGCCGAATCGGAGGAGTTGGTGTCGATGGTGCTGTCGAACCTCGACGAGTATGCGCGCCTCATCAGATTCCTGCGGCAGTTGAACGAATGTTCGTCGTATCTCGAAATCGCCGATGCCCTGCTCGAATTTCTGCGCGCCTACAAGCTGAAAGGCGTGATTCAGATCCGCATGCGCAATTTCGAGGCGACGCTCAGCGACGAGGGCATGAACCGTCCGCTCGAATTGTCCGTCATCAACCACATCCGCACGCTGGAACGGATTTTCGAATTCAAGACCCGTGCCGCCTACAATTTCGATCACCTCACGGTCATGGTCAACAACATGCCGGTCGACAACCCCGAGTTGTGCGGCAGCATTCGCGACAACGTCGCCATCGCCGCCGAAAGCGCCGATGCCAAGCTGCTGGCGTTGCAGGCTTTCGCCGACGGCGAGCGCACGCGCGAAGAAATCCTCGGCGTATTGAATGCGGTGCGCGAGGCGGTGCAAACCTTCAGCCTCCGCTACAACACCGCCCGCTACAAGGGAGCGGTGATTTCTGGCGACATTCTCGACAGTCTGCTTGCGGCGCTGGCCCACATCGGGCTGGCTACCGCCGACGAGGACCGCATCGTCGCCATGGTGCGGAATGCCACGAACACCCTGATCGACTTGTACGACATCGGCGGCGATACCCAGACGACACTGTTGGCGCTGAACGACCATCTCGAACAGATCCTGGATGCCACGGCGTAACGCCGCTCGTTCCATGCGCGCGATCCGAGAGCAGAGTCATGCCGGGGCCGGATAGCGTTTTGGCGGACGCCGCCTCGGCGCCGCCCGCGCCTTCCCCGAATACGGCGGAAACCCTGTTGCGGGCGACGCTCGATGCGATCGACGCCGGCCTCCTCGTCATCGATGAGGCGGGCAACATTCTCACCATGAACCGCCGCTTCGAGGAACTCTGGTGCGTCCCGCGCGACCTGCCGCTGCGCGGGCGCAGCGGAATGCTCCTGCCCTTGATGCGCAGCCAGTTGAGCGATGCGGAAGAGTTTCTGCCGCAGCTTACGGACGCGAGCCGGGCGGTCGGCGGCGGCCAGGACGTGCTGCATTTCAAGGATGGTCGCATCTACGAGAGATATGGCCGGCTGCTGAAGATAGACGGCCGGCCGGCGATCCTCTGGAGCTTTGCCGACGTCACCGAGCGCCGTCGTCTCGACGGCGAACTCGACAAACACCGCAACCATCTGCTGGAACTGGTCGGCGAATATACCGAGGAACTGGCCGTCGCCAAGGAAACCGCCGAATCGGCGAATCGCGCCAAGAGTTCCTTCCTGGCGAACATGAGTCACGAGATTCGCACGCCGCTGAACGCCATCGTCGGCTTGACCCATCTGTTGCGGCGCGAAAGGCAGGATTGTGCCGAGCAGGACAAGCTGCGCAAGATCTACGATGCGGCCCAACACCTGCTGGCGATCATCAACAACGTGCTCGACATCTCGAAGATCGAGGCCGGCAAGCTGCAGCTCGAACAATGCGACCTCAGACTGGACGACGTGATCGACAACGTCTTCTCGTTCGTGCTCGACAAGGCTCGCGACAAGGGCATCGAACTCGTGGTGCAGATGGCGCCCGCGCTCGGCGGCGTCCTGAACGGCGACCCGACGCGGCTGAGCCAGATTCTGCTCAACTACGTGGGCAATGCCGTGAAGTTCACCGAACGCGGTTTCGTGCTGTTGCGCGGCTCCGTCGTCGAGGACCGGGGCAAGGAACTGCTGGTTCGCTTCGAGGTGCAGGATACGGGGATAGGCCTGGCTGCGGACGAGGTCAGGCGCCTGTTCACTGCATTCGCGCAGGCCGATAGTTCGACGACCCGCCGCTACGGCGGTACCGGACTCGGATTGGCGATCAACCAGCGTCTGGCGCAGTTGATGGGGGGGCAGGTCGGCGTCGGCAGCGAGCTTGGCCGGGGCAGCACGTTCTGGGTGACCGCGGTATTGGGCAAGGCCGGGGACGTTGCCGTGGCGGGGCCGGCGGAGGACAAGCTTGCGTGGCGCGTGCTGTTGGCCGACGATGTGGCCGTCGCGCGGGAGGCCATCGGCGGCATGCTCGAAGCGGCCGGCATGCGGGTCGATTGCGTCGATTCCGGGGAAGCGGCCTTGCAGTTACTGGCCGACGCCGAACAGGCCGGCGATGCGTATCGGCTGTTGCTGCTGGACGCCGCCATGCCCAAATTCGACGGCATGGCCGCGCGCCGCCGCTTGCAGCAAATGCCGCTCGCCCAGCCGCCGATCGCGCTACTCATGACCTTCCAGGACGATGCCCGCATCCGTGATGAGGCTTGGCGCGCCGGCTTTGCCGCGGTCCTCGGCAAGCCGCTGACCGGCAGCCGGCTGCGCGACGCGCTCAAGCATTTGTCGATGCAGCGGGATTCGCGGCCGCCGCCGACCCTGGCGACGTCGGCCGTCGAGCAGATCTTGGCGCGCGACTACATGGGCGCGCGTCTGCTGCTGGCGGAGGACGACCCCATCAATCAGGAGGTCGCGGTAGCCCTGCTCGCGGAGACGGGCCTAGGCGTCGACTTGGCCTCCGATGGCGCCGCGGCCGTGGAAATGGTGCGAACGACCGACTACGACCTTGTCCTGATGGATGTGCAGATGCCGGTCATGGACGGACTGGAAGCCACGCGCGCGATCCGGAAAATGGCGGGGCGCGAGTTCCTGCCCATCGTCGCCATGACCGCGAACGTCTTCAGCGAGGATCGCGCGCGCTGCCTCGACGCCGGTGTGAACGATCATATCGGCAAGCCGGTCGAGCCCGACATGCTGTTTGCCGTGCTGCTGAAATGGTTGCCGAAGCGCAACGAACCCCACATCGTGTCGACGGCGCCGCGGGCACCGGACGGCGACGAATGGCACGCCCGCCTAGAGCGCATTCCCGGCCTCGACGTCGAGCAAGGGCTGAAGAACGTGCGCGGCGCTGCGGCGACCTATGCCCGCCTGCTGTACAAGTTTGCCGGCCTCCACGCCGGCGATAGCGAGGTCCTGCGGGCACATTTGGCGGCGGGTCGGATCAAGGAGGCCGAGCGGCTGGCCCATACCCTCAAGGGCTCTTCGGGCATCCTCGGTGCCGTCAGGCTCCAGGCCCTGTCGGCCGAACTGGAAGCGGCGCTGCGGGCGACTCATGTCGCCGACCTGGAGGAACGGCAGAAGGAAGCGGCCCTGGACTTGGAACTGGGAACGCTGGTGCGGGCGATTACCGCCGAATTGGCCGATGGCGGCGCAGCGGGGCGGTGACGTGTCGCCTCAGCGGAGCCATTTGTCGAGCATCGCGTCGAGTTCCGCGAAGCCGACGGGTTTGGTCAGGAAATCATCCATACCTGCGTCGAGGCAGCGATTGCGATCTTCGTCGAAGGCACTCGCCGTCAGCGCGATGATGGGTACGCGTGCGGCCTGCCGTTCCTGTTCGCTGCGGCGGATCCGCGTCGTTGCCTCATAGCCGTCCATGATCGGCATCTGGCAATCCATCAGGATCAGGTCGAATGCGGCACCGCCTTTCAGCGTCGCAACGGCAAGTTCGCCGTTGCCGCAATATTCGATCGCGACTCCGCGCTTCGCCAGCATGGCGCCGACCACCTTGCGGTTCACCGGATTGTCCTCGACGACGAGGATGCGCTTGTTGCCGCTGCGGGCGTCCTTCGCGGGCGCGTCCGCCGCCATGTTCCCCGGACGCGTCGGCGGCGTGATCGCGTCTTCGGGCACCACTCCGACGCGGACGCGGAACGAAAAGCGCGCGCCCTGGCCCGGTGCGCTGGCGACGCTGACGTCGCCGCCCATCAGTTGCGCCAGCAACCGGACGATGGACAGTCCGAGCCCGGTGCCGCCGAATTGCCGTGTGTTGGAGCTATCCACCTGCATGAAGGGCTGGAACAAGGTCGCCTGCTTGTCGGCGGCGATGCCGATACCGCTGTCGGCGACGAAGAATTCCAGCACCGCTTCCTGAGCGGAACGCTCGATTTCGCGTGCGCCGATGCGGACAAAGCCTTGCGCGGTGAATTTGATCGCATTGTTGACCAGGTTCGACAGCATCTGGCGCAGGCGATTGGCATCGGCCCAGTACATGGCATCCGCATCGCCCGGCCATTCGGTTTCGATGCGGAGATTCTTGCCGCGCGCGGATTCCGCAAACAAGGCCGCCGTATCCGCCAGGATGGCGGCGGGGTAGCAGTCGCTCGGGGTCAGTTCGAGCTTGCCGGCCTCCACTTTGGAAAGGTCGAGGATGTCGTTCAGCAGAATCAACAAGGTCTGCCCCGAATCCAGGATCGTGCGCGTGAAGTCCCGTCGCTCGTCTTCGCTCAGTCCGCTGTCGAGAAGCACTTGCGCCATGCCGAGGATGCCGTTCATCGGCGTGCGAATTTCGTGGGACATCATGGCCAGGAACTGGCTCTTGGCCTGGGACGAGGCTTCGGCGCCGCGGCGCGCCTCGTCGAGTTGGTCGACCATGTGCCGCATGCGCGAGGCGAGGCGGATGGAACTGTCCAGGCTGTCGTGGAATAGGCGCGCGCTGTGCAGCAGGGCGAGCAGATACAGGGTCGCCACCAGCGCCAGCATCCAGTCGGCGACGCCATGGGAATCCGCTAGCGCCGTGAAGATAATGGACAGCATGACCGGCGCTGCGTAGGCGCGAAAGGCCTCCGGCACCGCAGAAAGTATGGGGACTGCGCCGGCCACCATGCCCGCCATCACAAGCGCGGCGAACAGCCGCGTCGTTCCCGGATCGGCCAGCATCAAGGCCATGGCGCCGCCGCCCCACAGCAGTCCGGCGACCAGCGACCAGCGTATCGCCTGGGTGCGCCAGGGCATGGCGCCGGCGGCGGACGGGACGCTTGCCAGGAAACGCCGCGCCATGCCGTAGCGTGCGCCGGCAACGGCGAAGACCATCAATAGCCAGACCAGCGCCCAGGCCGGCGGCTGCATGCCGCCGAGCACGAATACCAGGATCGCGCCGTTGGTGGCGACGACCGCCTGCGCCATTCCGGCATTGCGAAAGAGCAGGCGGGTCTTTTCGAGGGCGACGTCGCTTTCGGGGTCATTACTTCCGTCCGAAAGCGCTTCCAGTAGCTGGGATGAAGTCGAGAGCATGGAGTCTCGCCATTTGACTCGATAGGGCGAGGAAACGCAACTCTGGGCAAGCGGCAGGACATGCGCGCGGCGCGGCGCCGGACCATCGCGCCATGGCTCTTCTTGCGTGCAGTGTCTCAGACCGCGATGTTGATCGTTCGGCCCGTGACTTGTCCCTGACTGTTCAGGACCGGCGCCGGATCGGGCGCGTCCTGCCGATCATGCTGCGATTTGCCGGAATTGCCCTTGCGCTGCTGCTCGCGCTGGGACTGGCCGTTGGCGTCCTGTTTCGGTTGTATCGCCTGGGTACTGATGCCGGTCTGCAAAGAATCAACACTCATGTTTCGACCCCTTTCCGCCGAAGTCGCCGCCCGGCAATGCCTGGGCGTGCATCCAACTCATCCTGGATGCATATAACGGCTGGAAACGAATTGAATTTAGGGTGCTTTTTGCGAACGCACCGATTCTTCCCGTCCGAAAACCATCGGGCCGGGCCGAAAAACCAGGCGGACGGAGGGGGCGAGGGCGCCTACGCCGGCGTTCCCGGCTTGCGGCCCGGCGTCTTGGGGGGAATGGATCCGGCGATACGGCAGAGCATGCCCTCGATGGGTTTGCCGCCGTTGAAGCGCGTCACGCTGCAGCGCGAGATTTCTCCGCGCGCCGAAAGATCGGACAAGGAGAGGCGCACCTTGGGCAAGGGAATGCCCGTTGCGGCGGCAATCTCGAGGTCGAGGCGTTGGCCGTTCTTTTTCAGATATTGCAGTATTGGGGTTGCATACATATCGAGTACTCCTGGCGAAACGCTAGGCGGGAAATCCGCCGTCAGCCTCGCTTGAAATTCGACTACGCCCGTAATTGTGTCGTCCCGGCGGGAATGAAACGGTCCGTGTGGCTGCGGGCCGCTTGCATCTGGGTCCCGAACTAGCTACTCAGAGAACCGGAATCATCGCGTTGCCGGCCCATCTCGATAAGCGTCAGACGAATGCTCAAAAGAAAAACCGGGGGGCGGATTATATAGCCTTCCGATGGAAATGGCATTGTTTTTTCGGAATTTTGTCCGGCTAGCCGTAGAGCACGCGTGGCAGCCAGAGACCGATGTCCGGGAAGGCGTATAGCAAGACGAGGGCCAGCACCTGGATGGCCATGAAGGGCATCATGCCGGCGAAAATCTGGTTGAGGGTGACGTGGGGCGGCGCCACGCCCTTGAGATAGAAGGCCGCCATGGCTACTGGCGGGCTGAGGAAGGCGGTTTGCAGGTTGAGCGCGACCAGTAGGCCGAAAAACAGCGGATCGATGTGGAAATGGGGGAGCAGCGGGATGAAGATCGGCATGAAGATGATGATGATCTCCGTCCATTCGAGCGGCCAGCCAAGGATGAAAATGATGAACTGGGCCAGCACCATGAACTGCACTGGTGTCATGTTCAGCGACAGCACCCATTTTTCCAGTACCTCCTGACCGCCGAGCAGGGCGAAGGCGGCCGAGAAGATGCTGGAGCCGACGAACAGCCAGCAGACCATCGCCGAGGTCTTGGCGGCGAGAAAGGCCGATTCCCTGACCACGGCCAGCGTCAGTTGGCGATAGGCGGCAGCCAGGACGAAGCCGCCGAGGGCGCCCACCGCGGCGGCCTCGGTCGGCGTCGCCAGGCCGAAGACGATGGAGCCGAGCACCGCCATGATCATGACGTAGAGCGGGAAGAAGGAACCGAGCAGCATGCGGAAGAGTTCCATCCGTGCGAAATCGTGTCGCTGCGCCGGCATCGGCGGCGGACGCTTCCGGTCGCTGCGGTGCAGGCGCCATCGTGACATCGGCCGCGTCGGACTCGGCCGGCGGTTCGCTGACGCCCTCCGCCTTGGGTTCGGCGGTGTCGTCGGCGGCGCCGGGCGCCTCCTGCACCAGCCCCATCTCGACCAGTCCGGACACGTCGACTCGCTCCGGGGGCGAGGTGAGCGCCCGGTACGCCAGACCCATGGCGCCGATCCAGACCAAGGCCGGCAGCAGCGCGATCAGCAGTTGGCGGCGTAGCGTCCGCGGCGCGACGAGTGCCGCGCCGCCGCCGCGCATGGCGGCGACGAGCGCCGGCAGCGCGCGGCGGCCATAGCGCCCGGCCAGGAGCGCGGCATGCTCCGGCAGGGGAAATTCCCGCTCCGCGGCCGGCAGGGGCGGCGCCAGATGGGGCTTGATGCCGGCCAGAATCACGACGTAGGCGATGTAGAGCAGCGTCAGCATGACGCCCGGAAAGAAGGCGCCGGCGTAGAGCTGGACGACCGAGACGCCGGCCGTGGCGCCGTAGACGATCAGCAGCACCGAAGGCGGGATCAGGATGCCGAGGCAGCCGCCGGCGGTGATGGCGCCGGCCGCCAGCCGGATGTCGTAGCCGGCTCGCAGCATGGGCGGAAAGGCGAGCAGGCCCATCAGGGTCACCACGGCGCCGACGATGCCCGTGGCGGTGGCGAACAGGGCGCAGGTGACCAGGGTCGCCACGGCCAGGGAGCCGGGCACTCGCGCCAGCGCGAGGTGTATGCTCCGGAACAGCTTGCCGACGAGATTCGCCCGCTCCACCAGGTAGCCCATGAAGACGAACAGCGGAATCGCGATCAGCACGTCGTTGCTCATTACGCCATAGGCGCGTTGCACCATCAGGTCGAGCGTTTGGCGCACCGCGATCTCGGGGTTCTGGCTGCGATAGGCGAGCCAGGCGAAGAACACTCCCATGCCCATCAGCGTGAAGGCCGTCGGGAAGCCGAGCATGATGCCGACGACGATCAGGGCCAGCATCAGCATACCCAGGTGGCCGTTGGTCAGATGTCCCCACGGCATCAGCACGGCGAGCGGGATCAGGATCGCGGCGACGAGCAGGAAGCCGAAGCGCAACTCCTTCCTCATGGCGCGGCTTTCGGCGTCTGTTCCTTGCGCAGCACGTATTCGTCGAGTTCGGCGATGTCTTCGTCCCTGACATGCGCGACGGCCTTGAGCTTCTCGACGTCCACTTCCTCGACGTCGGCCACGCGCGAAGGCCAGGCGCCGTCGCGCAGGCAGACGGCGCAGCGCGCGATTTCCACCAGCCCCTGGAGCAGCAGGAAGAAGCCGGCGACGGGAATGACGAACTTGAACGGGTAAAGCGGTAGCGGTTCGGGACTGAAGGTCTGTTCGCGTATGGCGAGCGACTCGTTGCCGAAGATCCAGCCGGCGTAGGTCAGGGCGAAGATGCCGGGGAGAAAGAAGACCAGATACAGCAACAGGTCGAGAGCCGCTTGTACCCGCACCGGGAAGAAGCTGTAGAGCACGTCGCCGCGTACATGGCCGCCGGCGGCGAGGGTATAGGCGCCGGCCATCATGAACAGCAAGCCGTAGAGCATGATTTGGGCATCGAGCACCCAGGCGTGGGGTACGTTGAGGACGTAGCGGGAGAAGACCTCGACCGAAATGAGGCCGGTCAGCGCGACGATGGCCCAGGCGAACAAATGGCCGACGAAGGTGCTGACCTTGTCGATGGCAAGCAGCAGTTTCTGCATGGCGGCCCTCCCGTTGCGGCCGACCGGGAGTGCCGTCCCGGCCGGCCGCGCTTCATGGAGTACGGCTGTCGCTGATCATTTGCCCGCGGCTTTGCGAGCGAAGTAGCGGTTGTAGGCCATCTTGAAGTCGACGTTGGTGTCGTTCTGCCAGCGGCAAGCGCGCTGGGCGAAGGCCCGCATGGAATCGGCCACTTTCTTGAAGCTCGGATTTTCTGCGCTCTTCGTCGCGAGCACCTGATCCCAGACGTCGAGCTGCTTCCGCAGGATGCCGTCCGGCGTCTTGTAGAACTTGACGCCCTGCTTCTCGGCCATTTCCAGATAGTCGGTCGAATAGCGGTGGATCGCCTTCCAGGACATGTCGGCCGAGGCCGCTTCGACGGCGTGCTTGATGACCGACTTCAGTTCGTCGGGCAAGGCATCGTATTTCTTCTTGTTGAAGAGAATCTCGAACTGCTCGGTCGATTGGTGAAAGCTTTGCAGCATGCAGACCTTGCTGACGTCCGGAAAGCCGAGCAACCGGTCGGAGGAGGCGTTGTTGAACTCGGCGGCGTCGATGAGGCCGCGATCGAGTGCCGGCACGATCTCGGCGCCCGGCAGCGGATTGACCGCCGCGCCCATGCCCTTGTAGATATCGACGGCGAGGCCGACCGTGCGGAATTTGAGACCCTTCATGTCCTCGGCCTTGGTCACCGGCTTCTTGAACCAGCCGAACGGCTGGGTCGGCATCGGGCCGTAGAGGAACGAAACCACGTCCAAGTTGAGATTCTTGTAGATCTCGTCGAGCAACTCCTTGCCGCCGCCGTAGTAATGCCAGGCAAGCACCGTGTTCGCGTCCATGCCGTAGCCCGGCCCGGAACCCCACAGGGCGACGGCGGAGTTCTTGCCGTA
>JACRPB010000051.1 GCA_016214175.1 Rhodocyclales bacterium | reverse complement strand
GTCGGGCCCGTGGTGCGCGTGCCGCGGTTGTCCCACGACGAACCGGCGCAGGCGATGGGTCCATGCACGATGTGGGCAACGTCGGCGATCGGCAAGAGCGCAATCTGCGCACCGTCGAAGGAGCAGCCGCCGGCCGTGGCACCGGGCTTTGGGCGCGCGCAGCCGGACTTCTCCTTGCGGTTGTGGGCGCAGGCGGGTTCGTTCAGCAGGGCCTGGATCTGGGCGGTTTTCATGGGCATTCCCTTTCGCCATCCTTGGTGCAATCGCCATGCCAAGACTAAGCGACTGACAGCAAAGGAATTCGTGTTTGTCGCAGAACCGACATTGGCGGCCCCGGTTGACACTCTGCCGTTCAGAGTGAAATACTCTGCGCTCCAGAGTATCAACCCTGCGGCATTTCAAATACGACGCCCAGCGTGACCAACACCCCGCCCACTGATCGCCCCGGCTGGCCGGCCGAGGCTCGCCCGCGCGACGATACGGGGCTGCTCGGCGTCCTGCTGCTGTCCGCGATGTTGCATGCGCTGTGGCTGGCCTTGCCGGCGCCCGACCGTCTCGCCATCGTTTCGCCCCCGCAACCGCCAGCCTTGGCCGTGCGTCTGGTGCAAGCAGCGCCGCCGCGTTTATCGGCGGCCGAGCAGCCGATGGCAAGACCGACCGACGGCGCGCGCAGCGGCCAGCCGCTCGCGCAGCACGACGCCCCCACGTTTGAAGATGCCGCAGGCGTCCACGCCGAAATCGAAGCCCCCGCATCGGCGGCGCGCCATTCTCCCCGCATCGACACCGCAACCGTGTTCGCGGCGGCGCGCCTGATCGCCCGGGACCCGAAGCCGGCGCCCGCTCCTGCCGCAGGCGCCGCATTGCCCGCCACCGTCGAAACCGCAGTCGTCAAGGCCACGCGTCCCGACGTCCTGGTGGAAAGCCGCAGTTCAACCGGCGAGTGGATCGAAAAGCGCGGCAAGACCCGCTGCGTCTCGCCCACCCACGTGCCCCACTACCTGGAAAGGCAGGCCGTCTTGACCTTGTGCGAAGTCAGAAAAGGCTGAACCGCGGCCACGCCGAACCGGAGAACCGACGATGTCCTCACACCTCGAACAAATCCAATCCATCCAGGCCATGCTCGCCGCCGGCCATCGCTGCGTCGAACTGGAGCGTCACAGCCTGCTGCTCTGGGGCATGGTCGGCGGCGGCTTGTGCGCCTTCACCGATCTGGTCATCAATCCCGACGCCTTCCCGGACAACGCCCAGCGCGCCGTCGCGCTGTTCGCATGGCTGGCCGTCTGGCTGGGAGCCATGTCCTGGCTCGATCACCGCTTGACCCGGCGGGCGCGGCTGGCGCGTGCAGAGACGCTGCCCTTCGCCCAGGCGCAAATTACCCGCGCCTGGTGGATGCTGCTGACGCTGGGCACGCTGAGTACCTTCGCCATGTTCTTCCACGGCGGCGGCGTCATGATTTACGCGCTGTGGACCGTGCTGCTGGGTCTGGGCATTTTTTTCTTCGGCCTGTTTTCGCGGCCCTTGGTCGAGTGGATCGGGCTGGCCACGATCCTGCTCGGCGTCATCGGCCTGGCCTCGGGGTTGCCGATGGGCGGCGCACGCTGGCTCACCGCCTGTTGCTTTGCCGTCGGCCTGCCATTCGCCGGATGGCTGACCGCGCACACCGACGACAGCCATACCGGGCGCCGTGCGCTGGCGGTGGCGCTCTGGCTGATAGGAGTGATTGCACCGGCGCTGGCCATCGCCTGCCTGACGCCCGCCGCAACGGCGCCGACGGCGACGCTGAACCTGCCGGCCGGAACCGTCGTGCCGCTACGCATCGACATGGACAGCTCACTGGTGAATATCCCGCTCGACGCGTCGCTGCCGGTGCGCGTAACCCGCGCCACCGAGGTCGCGCTCACCGGCGGCCAGCCCGACGGCCGCTACCGTTTCGACGACGGGCCCTGGCGGGCCGTGCGCGACGGCGTGCTGTTTCTGCGCATAGACCGCATCCGCCCTGAAATCGCCGCCGGCAAGCCGGAGATCCGCGTGCACGGCGACTTCGTCGTCAAGGGAGACCCGCCATGACGCTTCCCGTACTCGACGCCCTGCTGCACCAGCCCGTGCGCACCCAGATCGCCGCCTACCTCGCCGGCCGCGGCGAAGCCACCTTCGCCGAGCTCAAACGCACCCTCGGCGTGACCGACGGCAACCTCGACGCCCACCTCACCAAATTGCTCGACGCCGGCTACCTGGCCTGCCGCAAGGAGACGCCGAGCGCGGGCCGCCCGCAGACCGTGTTCTGCCTCGCGCCGACCGGGCGCGAAGCATTTGCCGCCTATGTCGCCGCGCTGTCGGCCCTGCTGCCGCCGAAGGCCGCGGACGACGCGGCCCCAGCCGCGCCGATACCGCTGGTCACCCCCACCCCATGAAAGGAGTTGCCATGTCCCGTCACGCCCTGTTCGGCCTCGCCGCACTTTCGCTGGCCGGTTGCGCCACGATGTTCCCGCCCTCGGCGGAAAAGATGTCCAGCCTGCCGGTCGTCGAATTCCCTGCCACGCCGCCGGCCGGCGAATTCATCTTCAAACTGGCCAAGGACAAGCCGGTTCCCGCCCGCATCGTCATCGAAGGTACGGCGCTTGCAAGCGGTGCCGAGCAGACGCTCAACGCCACGCTGCCCGGCGACCTCTACATCTACCGCAACTGGATCAGCGAAGACGGCAAGACCTGGAAGCCAGCGAATGAGGTCATCGACGTGCGCATTGCCATTTCGCTGCCGTCCGACGCCCATCCGAAGCCCGGCGAAATCCGCGTGACCGTGGATAAGGCGAAGCGCTGATGTGCGCAGCACGTTCGGCGGTCGATACGCGCTCAAATCACTGAGATCGCCGTACGGCCCGAGGAATGTCGCGAAGCCGACAATATTGGCGGCCCACGGCGGCAAAGTGCCGGAAACAGGTGCATCGGGTAGCATGGAAGGACTTTTGCTAGCCCCCTGGACATGCCTACAAGCACTTCGCCTTCCGCCATCGACATCGCCGCCCGCAAGCCCGACGACTTGGCGACTATCGCGCTCGCCGGCGTCATTGTTCGGGCCTTGCACGCCGACAAGCGCCCCTTGATCCGTGGCTTGAGCGAAGCGCGCTTCCAGAAGCTGCTGAACGAGTTTTTTCTCGATCTCGGCCTCGCCAACGGTGCGTCGCCGACGAAAGACGGCGACGAGTTCAACGACCTCGTCGCACTGCTGCTCGAATCCCGCGCCGAACCCTCCGAGCGCGAGGCCTGGCTGGCCTATGCGATTGCCTCGGCCGCCATGGGCGAGAGCCACCTCTGGAAAGACATGGGCCTGCCCAACCGCAAAATGCTGTCCGATTTGATGCGCAAACACTTCCCGGCGCTGGCGGCCAAGAACACGGGCGACATGAAATGGAAAAAGTTCTTCTATCGCCAGCTTTGCGAGCGCGCCGACGTGCCGATCTGCAAGTCGCCGCATTGCGCCGAGTGCTGCGATTACGGCATCTGTTTCGGAGCCGAGGAATGAAATCGTTCGTTGCCTGCCTGGCGGCGTTGATCGGGCTCGCCGCCGCGCCGGCCTGGGCCGGAGGGAAAATCACCATCGCCGCAGCCGCGGACCTCAAGTTCGCCATGGAGCAGATCGTCGCCCAGTTCAGGCGCTCCAACCCCGCCGATCAAGTGGAGACCATCTACGGTTCCTCCGGTAAGTTCCATACCCAGATTCAACAGGGGGCGCCCTTCGACCTCTTCTTCTCCGCCGACATCGCCTTTCCGCGACAGTTGGCGACGGAAGGTTTCGCCGCTTCCGCGGTGCGCCCCTATGCACTGGGCCGCATCGTGCTCTGGAGTGCATCGCGCGATGCCAGCAAGATGGCGCTGGCCGCGCGCCGAGGAAGCGCTGCGCTCGGCGGGCCTCTGGGAGAAGCTGGAAAGCCGCCTGGTCATGGGCGAGAACATTGCGCAAACGGCCCAGTATGTGCAGAGCGGCAACGCCGATATCGGCCTCGTCGCCCTGGCCCTGGCGCTCAACCAGGAACTGGCCTCGAAAGGCGGCTACGCGCTGATCCCGGACAATCTGCACCAGCCGCTGGAGCAGGGCTACATCATCACCAAGCGCGCCACCGACAACCCGCTGGCGAAGAAATTCGCCGACTACGTGGGCAGCCCCGAGGCGCGGCGCGCGATGGTGCGTTACGGCTTTGTCCTGCCCGGCGAAGCCAGCGGAAAGTGAGGCCATATTCACCGTGCGCAAGTTGCGCGACCTGTTCTCACGGCTGGTGATGAAACCGAAATACCTTCTCATATCGAGGTCGGCGGGCGCTCGGGCCAAGGCCGGTGCCGACGTACTGCAACTCGAAAAATTCACGCCTGCCGATGTCGCTGCCGGTGCCGATTTTCTGGTGACCTCGGCGCCCAATACCGCTCCGCCGCGCGATGTCGAGGTAAGCTTCGTCGCATGTTGACCGCCGCCGACCTCGCCGCAATCTGGCTCACCCTCAAGCTGGCCACGATCACCACGCTGCTCTTGCTGCTGATCGGGACGCCCATCGCCTGGTGGCTGGCGCGCACGGGGTCGAAGTTGAAGGGAAGCGTCGGCGCCGTGGTGGCGCTGCCCATCGTGCTGCCGCCCACGGTGCTGGGCTTCTACCTGCTGCTGCTGATGGGGCCGCATGGCGTGGTCGGGCAGTTCACGCAATGGGCCGGCATCGGCCTCTTGCCCTTCACGTTCTGGGGCCTGGTCGTGTCCTCGGTGTTCTACTCCATGCCTTTCGTCGTCCAGCCGCTCCAGAACGCCTTCGAGGCCATCGGCGAACGCCCGTTCGAAGTGGCGGCCAGTCTGCGTGCTTCGCCCATCGATGCCTTTTTCTCCGTCGCCATCCCGCTGGCGAAGCCGGGTTTCGTCACCGCCGCGATTCTCGGTTTCTCGCATACCGTCGGCGAATTCGGCGTCGTGCTGATGATAGGCGGCAACATCCCCGGCGCGACGCGCGTGGTTTCGGTGCAGATCTACGACCACGTCGAGGCGCTCGAATATGCGCAGGCGCACTGGCTGGCCGGCGGCATGGTGGCGTTTTCCTTCCTCGTGCTGCTGACGCTCTACACGCTCAATCCGGGGCGGCGCGCGCGATGAGCGACGGCATCCGCGCCAGGTTCGGCATCGCCTATGAGGGCTTCGGCCTCGACGTCGACCTGACGCTGCCGGGGCGCGGCGTCACCGCCTTGTTCGGCCCTTCCGGCTCGGGCAAGACCACCTGCCTGCGTGCCATCGCCGGCCTCGAACACGCGCCCGGCGGCTACCTGGCGGTGAAGGGTGAAGTCTGGCAGGACGACGCGAACGGGGTCTTCCTGCCCACCCACCGGCGCGCGCTCGGCTATGTCTTCCAGGAAGCAAGCCTATTCCCTCACCTCGACGTGCGCCGCAATCTCGACTACGGCATGAAGCGCGTCGCCGCCGCGCAGCGCCGCGTCGCCTTCGAGCAGGCGGTGGCGCTGCTCGGAATCGAGCCGCTGCTGGAGCGTCGCCCCGCGGGGCTTTCCGGCGGCGAACGCCAGCGCGTCGCCATCGCCCGCGCCCTGCTCACCAGTCCCAGGCTGCTGCTGATGGACGAGCCGCTGGCGGCCCTGGACCACGAGCGCAAGCGGGAAATCCTGCCCGATCTCGAACGCCTGCACGACGAACTGGAAATCCCGGTGATCTACGTCAGTCACGCGTCGGAAGAGGTGGCGCGGCTCGCCGACCACCTGGTCGTGCTCGACGCCGGCAAGGTGCTGGCCGCCGGTCCGCTGGCGGCGACGCTGGCGCGCCTCGACCTGCCGATCCGCCTCGGCGAGGACGTCGGCATCGTCCTCGACGCCGCCATCGTCGAACGCGACGCCGCATGGCATCTGGCGCGCGCCGAGTTCGCCGGCGGCAGCCTCTGGGTGCGCGACAGCGGCCACGGCGTCGGCCAGCGCGTGCGCCTGCGCGTGCTCGCGCGCGACGTCAGCGTCACCTTGCGGCCGCAGGAAGGCACCAGCATCCTCAACACCCTGCCGGCCCGCATCGTCGACATCGCCGCCGACGGCGACCCGGCCCTCGCCCTGGTGCGCCTGGACGTCGGCGCTTCGCCGCTGATCGCGCGTCTGACGCATCGCTCGGCCGCCGCGCTCACGCTGGCGCCGGGAATGGAAGTCTGGGTGCAGATCAAGGCCGTCGCGCTGATCGGATGACCATGGACGTCAGCATCGATTTCGCCGCCGCCGGCGACCTGCCGGCGCTTTGCGACCTGCTCGCGGAACTGTTCACCCTGGAGAGCGACTTCAAACCCGAGCGCGAAAAACAGATG